>NZ_JBVAYY010000022.1:0-52282 GCF_055412885.1 Pseudarthrobacter leeuwenhoeki
TCAAAAACGCCCTGATGAAATAGACCCAACGCCGAAATGGCAGGAAACCCAGCCCACGTGGCCTGATTCTTACCGCCGAAATGGCCGACTTAAAGTTGACGAAACACACCTTGGCGGTGCTGAAGGTCCAGGTCGCGGGTCCGGTGGGACCGGCGGCAGCCGAGGCATAGATGACCTTAGCGGCTTTGCCGTTCCCGTCGTAGGACAGCTCGTTTCGCGTTCCGAGACCGTCCCGGACCAGCACCATCTTGCCGTTGGCGTATCCGAGCCGGGTTTCCGTTCCAGCGGCGTCGAGAACGTCCCTCATCCGGCCGTCGATGTCGTACTCGATCGTGATGGTCTGGTTCAGGGTCCGGTTGATGATTTTGTCGGGCTGGCCGGCGTTGTCGTCGTCGTTGTACTCGAACAGCAGCTGGCGTCCGGTGGCCGTCGTGATGGTGGCCAGCCTCCCGTCGGGATCGTAGGCGTACGCGGTCCGGTCCGCGGCCGCGCTGTAGTGGGTGCCGGCGAACGCGAGACGGAAGACGTCGCCGAACTGCTCGTAATCGTTGGTGTAGCCGGTGTCGTTGAACCGCAACGACACCGCACCGGGAGCGAACGCGGTGACCGTGGCATTCAGCCCCGCCGGCATTGTCCACCCACCGCCCTTCTTGGGCATGAACTTGTACGTTCCCCCGTCCGCCGCCGTATAGGTCAGCGAACTATCGGACCCCATGACCAGACCGGATTCGTAGGTTCCCTCGGACAAGGTGGGCCGGTCATCGTTGATGCTGTTGTACCGCCAGGACACATCGATGTCCCGGCCAGGGCCTTCCAGGTGCAGCAGTTTCCCCGTGACCAGGAAATTGCCAGTGGTCGGGTTCCAGCTCTGTTTGATGGTGTCGGTCAAATCGCGGCTCACCATCGCGGCAGCGGACCGGTCCCCGGCCAGGTGGCCGTTCGGGCCCGTGGCCGGCGGCAGGTTGTCACTGATCGGAAGATTCGTGGCCACCCCGAGGTTCGCCGGGACGGACGCGGCCGGCTCCAGCGTCGCTGGGCCTATGGTGAACGCCGTGCCCGGTGGCCGGGCCACTGTGGGTGTTTGGGCCGCTCCGGCCGGGACAGCCAGCCCGGTCAGAACCACGGCAGAGAGAACGAGACCGGACAGAAGAGACCGTGCTGCAGCCATGCTGCGCCCCCAAAAAGTTGTGCTCCCCAGCGAGCAACTTCGAGCCCCCAGCGAGCACACGCTGATCATCAATCTCACTTGAAACATTTAGCAAGCGATTGGAGTTAAGAAATATCCGCAATCACCCAAGATTTCGCCCGGCACAAGGCCCGGAAAGGTTCGATGTGACAAACACCGGACCGTCGCGGCGGGGCCGGATGAAAACCGAGCCAGGGCGGGAATGCGCGGAAACCGGGCTGTAATCGCCTCACCATTGCCCTCTGGCCCCTGGCCCCTTGCCCCGGCAGCAATTCGGGGCCACCACATGGGTGCCGCGTCAACGTGACTCTACAATTTCTGTCAACAGTGGCAATCAGACCCCGCGGAGCCCGAACCTGTCCCTGCCCGCACTGTACCGGGCGCCTCCGAACGCGGCCCTGACAGGGGCCCCGGTCAAACTGCGATTCCCGCTCCGAGCGGGCTCAAATGAGATCGCCATTCTCAAAGACACCGGTGCCGGCCTCGCTTAGCCAGCGCCCAGGTCTACTGCACGGACCTCGCTTCGCTCGGGCTGTAGAAGCGTTTTCCTGTTTTTGCTGCTGTCCTTATGGTGTTGACGGGTGGTTCCGTGGCCGTTGTAGGGTCGTGGCTACCCGGGGAGGCGGGTATGGCTTTGTTGCTGTGGTCCGGACGATCCAGGTCGTGACGGCTCCGAAGGATTGGCCGCCCGCGTCCCCGCGATGACCCGACCGCTGATTGAGAGACGCGACATGATCGCCGGATAAGGACACGACGGCGCGGTAATCTGCCGGGTTTGACCCGTACGACAGAACTGGAGGCTGTTTTGGTGCACCTTTGGGCCGGTATCGATGCCGGCAAAGCCCATCATCACTGCGTCGTGATTGACGCCGGCGGAAACCGTCTGCTCTCGCAGAAAATCCCCAACGACGAACCGGCCCTGCTCGAGCTCATCGCCACCGTCCTCAAACTCGGGGACGGGGACGAGGTGGTCTGGGCAACGGACCTGAACCACGGCGGCCCGGCGCTGCTGATCGCGATCCTCGTCGCCCACGGCCAGAACATCCTCTACATCCCGGGCCGGGTCGTCCACCACGCCTCCAAGCTCTACCGCGGGGAAGGCAAAACAGACGCGAAAGACGCCGCCGTGATCGCGGACCAGGCCAGGATGCGCCGGGACCTGCAGCCGCTGCGTGCCGGGGATGAGATCAGCACCGGGCTGCGGATCCTCACCGCCCGGCGGGCGGACAAATCCGCGGACCGGGTCCGGGCGATCAACCGCCTGCAGGCCCAGCTGCTCGAATACTTCCCGGCCTTGGAGCGTGCCTTTGACTACAGCCGCTCCAAAGCCGCCCTGTTGCTGCTGACCAAGCACCGCACCCCGGACGGGATCCGCCGCACCGGCCAGACCAGACTGCACACCTGGCTGAAGAAACACGGCACCCGCTCCTCCGCCGCGGTCGCCCAGACCGCCATCGACGCCGCGAAATCCCAGCACACCACCGTCCCGGCCCAACACCTCGGAGAACAGATCGTCGCCGCCCTCGCCCGGGAAATCATCACCCTGAACGAGGAACTCGCCGGACTCGATGCGCTGATCAGCGAGAAAGTCACCGAACACCGGCACACCCAAGTGCTGCTGAGCATGCCCGGCTTCGGCCCGGTCCTCGCCGCGGAGTTCCTCGGCGCCACCGGCGGGGACCTGACGGTCTTTGAAACCGCGGACCGGTTCGCCGGCGTCGCCGGACTCGCCCCCGCACCACGGGACTCCGGCAGGATCACCGGCAACCACCACCACCGCCCCCGCCGCTACGACCGCCGGCTCCTGCGCGTCTTCTACCTCTCCGGCCTCTCGGCGCTGAAAAGCTGCACCGCGTCCCGGACCTACTACGACCGCAAACGCCTTGAGGGCAAAACCCACATCCAGGCCATGCTCTCCCTCGCCCGCCGCAGACTCAACGTCCTCTGGGCCATGCTCCGCGACGGCACCACCTACACACCGGCCCCGGTCCCGACGGCTCGGCCGGCCGCCCGAACCATCCAGCGATCCAGCTAGCAGACGACGGTGCTATAGATACGGGACCCCGCCCTTCCAGACGTTCTAGGCGTTGACAGCGTGGACGCCGCGTCATGACCATCAGGACCGCCGGCGCGCCGTAAATAAGCGGCTGCAGGACTAGTCTCTTGGATTCACCGTCCCGCCTCGGAAGACCGCGGACGCCCGGAAGCCGCGAGTTCGGTTGCGGGCGCCCGCCGACGCCTGCTATAGACGTTTGGCCAGGGCGAGGGTTTCTTCGCGCAGCACGTCCTTGGCCCCGAGAATCTCCACGCCCAAGATGCGCCCTTCGGCATCAAAGTCAATAATGATTTCGCCTTTCCGCCCGGGTGTCTCTATCGAATGGACCTGGGTCGACGCTTCGCCATCGTGGATTTCATCGACGAGTTGGACGTATGCGGCGTCGGCTTCTTCGTCATAGGTGATTTTCATCGACTACCCCTTTGTCACGGTGATGATATTGCCAGTCCTGTTGTCAACGATGACCCGGATCCGGCTCGTGCCTGATCCTTGGGTAAAGACGGATGTCCCCTTGTTCCCGGCGGACTTGGCGCCGTTGCGGATTACTTGGTGGATGAGCGCCTGACTGACGCCGCGCGAGGCAGCCTGCATAGCCGCATGCCGGGTGACGTGGGCCAGGATGAACAAGACAGGAAGCCAGAACGGATCTGCGACAACAGGTAAAGCGGAGTTGGCGCTGAAGTGGACCCTCTGAATCAATCGGTTGTTCTCGATCAGGAATTCTGTTGGGACTGCCGTTCCTGCGGCGTCCTTAGCCCACGGCGAAGCAAAGCTGCCGAGCATGCTGCCGTCCGGCCCTCGGAGGACTACGCCGCCATCCTCGAGCGAAATCAGTTCGGAATTCTCAGGAACCACGAGATCAAATGGGTAGTCCTTCGGCGCAGATGCAGATTCTATTCGGACCAGAGCCCGGAATGCCCCGTCGCCTGCGTTCTCTACTGCCGTCTCATAGGATGAATTCGTTTCGAATAGCGTCAGGTCTCCGCTGCCGCTTGTGGATGAAGCAGTTTCACCCGGGAGGGAGACCGTAATGGAGTCACTGCCTCCTAGCGGAGCCGTAGCCGTCGCCGTGCCGCTTTCGTTCAGGTATACGCTGACGTCCGCAGCCGGGTTGTCCGGAGTGTATGCGGCATCCGCGGAATGCTCGGAGTCCAGGGCTGCTTCATAGCTTTGCAGCGAGAGTTCGGTTTCTGAGACGGATGCAGAAGCGCTAAGGTCGCCGTCTGCTGTAGCGGGCTCATCGGCATGGGCTGGCTGCAGCGTGGCCAGAGTCAAACTGAACGCCACTACTCCCGTCAGTGTCTTGATCAACAACGAAGAGACGCTACCGGAATGCCACCGAATGTTTTCAGAACTCATTTTCCCCCAAAATCTGGTCAGTTATGTACCCGCAGGGAGATCCTACTAGGAATTGCGGCTGAAACTGCGCCCCCGTTCATATTGATCTTTCGTATTTCGACCACGTTCCGGACGCGCTGCGAACGAGGCGAGGGCCACAAGAAGCAACAAGGCACAGATCGCGAATGGCCAATGCGGTTTCGTTGTTACCAGCTGTCCCAATCCCGTCCGCAACAAGAACAAATAGGGCCTCGCTGCGCTCTGACAGCACTAGCATTTATCCTTTTCTTATTGCTGCTGTCCGGCGGATCGTACGTGCCCGCTACACCGGCACAACCGTCCTGCGGACGGCCGCGCAGCCGATGCCTTGTGTCGGCGCTGCGCCTATTTCCTCCCACAATCCATCCGCTGCTTGCCCTCCGGGTTGCCCCGGCTCCGTCGGGCACAGCTAAGCGATGCTCCGCCAGCAGCCAAATATCAACGGGGGAGAAGGGAAGCTGGCCGGCCACCAAAGCCACCCCCGCCCACCTGGAAGGAACACAACCATGAGCGAAAGACGTCCCGCAGCCCTACTCGGGGAACGCCGACCGAGTGAGGCCGCCCCCTAACCGACCGCAGGAGTCCGTTGACAACATCATTGAGATTCCTGTGGATCGTACGTGCCCGCTCCACCGGCTCAACCGTCCTGCGGACGGCCGCGCAGCCAATGGGTTGTGTCGGCGCTTCGCTTATTTCCTCCCACAACCCATCCGCTGCTTGCCCTTCGGGTTGCCCCGGTTCCGTCGGGCACAGCTACGCGTTGCTCCGCCAGCAGGCAAAAACGACCGGGGGAGAGTGGACGCTGGCCGGTCACCACAAGCCGCCCCACCCGCCGGATCCTCAGCAAAGGACGAGAGAAACCCATGAACGATCGCATTGCACGCGCAGCCCTGACCCGACTCTTCGAACCCGGCGACCGTGTCGGCCGGGCCCTAGGGCGTGTCTCCCAATTGGTTCTTGTCTGCTTTGGCATGCTGGAACCATGTCGCGCACTGCCGTCCTGACCGATGCCCAATGGGAGCGGATTGAACCGTTGATGCCCAGCTCCGACGGGAGCCGTGGGAGGCCGTTCCAGAACCACCGTCTGATCGTCGAAGGCATCATCTACCGTTTCCGGGCGGGAATTCCTTGGCGGGACCTGCCGGAGACCTTCGGCCCGTGGCAGACAGTCTGGAAACGTCATCGCCGCTTCAGCGGCGACGGAACCTGGGACAAGATCCACTCCCGGATCCTGGCGCAGGCCGACGCGGCCGGGATGATCGATTGGGAAGTCTCCGTGGACTCCACGGTCAACCGTGCCCACCAGCACGCCACGAACCTTCCCCGCCACACAGGGGGACCTGTCGAATTACATGAATCTGTTAGAGGAACCGCCTGACCACGGAATCGGGAGATCCCGCGGCGGGCTGACAACGAAAATCCATCATCTCTGCGACGGCAAGATGCGCCCGCTGGTCATGTTGCTTGGCCCCGGGCAAGGCGGGGACTCCCCAATGTTCCCGCACCTCCTGGACTCCCTCAGCGTTCCCCGGCTGGGTCCGGGCAGGGCCCGTTCCCGCCCGGACCGGGCCCTGGCGGACAAGGCGTACTCCTCGAAGGCCAACCGGGAGCTTCTGCGCCGGCGCGGCATCCAGGCAGTGATCCCGGAACGCTCCGATCAGGAAGCGAACCGCAAACGCCGCGGCAGCAAGGGCGGCAGACCAGTGGGGCTGGACAAGGAAGCCTACAAGCGACGAAACGTCGTCGAACGGTCCTTCAACGTTTTCAAGCAATGGCGCGGCCTCGCCACCCGCTACGACAAGCTCGCCCTGACCTACCGCGGCGGAGTCGTCCTCCGCGCCATCACCATCTGGCTCAAGGAATTAGGAGACATGCCCTAGTGGGCAGGCTCGGCGCGTACGCCGCGGTGAGGCTTGCCACCGGCGCGCAGCCCGTACACGCCATTCCGGAGATCACGGTCGAAGAACTGTCAGAAGCGTTGAGACGGTGGGCTCCGCGGGTTTCGGAGGTCGACGCGGAGAAGGATCTGGCCACCATCGAACGTCTGGGCGGCGGGTTCCTTATTCCGGGGGATGAACACTGGCCGGAAGGCTTGGACGATCTGCCCGACGCCCCGTACGGGCTGTGGTATCGGGGCAACATCGGCAACGGCATCCCGGCACCTTCGAACTGTGTGGCCCTGACCGGTTCCCGGGACTCCACCAGCTACGGCGCCGCCGTGACAGGAGATATGGCCTACGGGCTGGCCCAACACGGAATCTGCATGATCTCAGGGCTCGCCTACGGCATCGATGCGCACGCGCACCGGGCGGCGTTGGCCGGAAGCCAGGGAGAAGGACCGGCGACCCTCGCGGTTCTGGCCGGAGGCCTTGACCGGGACTACCCGTCAGGTAACGCTGATCTCGCGGCCGCGATCCACGGCAACGGCCTGACCCTCTCAGAGCTCCCGCCCGGTTCCGCCCCGACCCGGCACAGGTTCCTGCTGAGAAACCGTATCATCGCCGCCCTCGCAGGGGTGACCTGTGTCGTGGAAGCCCGCTGGCGTTCAGGGGCGCTGAACACCGCCCACCACGCCGAAACCATTGCCCGGCACGTCGCGGCCGTCCCCGGCAGCGTCCACAGCCCCAACTCCGCAGGATGCCACCGGCTCCTGAAAGAAGGCACGGCGGTGCTGGTCTCCGATGCGGCCGAACTGGCCGAACTGCTCGCAGACTAGTCCCTTCACGTGGCCGCCCCGTCGCCGGGGCGGTCACCGCTGGCGGTCCGCCGTCGTGGCCGGCTTGGGCGGTGGGTTGGCAGCGGCGAACCGCCAATCGCACACGCAGTGCCAGGGACCAGGGATGCGCGGCCGCCGATGCCAGTGGCGCCGTAAGAAGACCCGGGGTGCTGATGGAAGGGTTCGCAGGGCTCACCCAGAAAAGGGCGTCCGCTGGCGCGGCCGGCTGTGGGTCCAGTGCCGGCTCCGCAGGGCTCCGCCGCCCCCGGCCCTGTTCTGTCTACGACGTTCTGGCTGCTGTCCTGACGGATTGTACGTGTCCGCTCCGGCCCGTATAGCCCCTCCTCCGTCGGGGCCTGCGGCGCACGAAATTTCCCTGCGGCGCTCCTTCGTCGCTGATTTCCTCCGGGAATTTCCCGCCCCTTGCCCTGCGGGTAGACAGGCCTCCGTCGGCCGCCGAGCAAGCGAGCTTGCCAGCAACCAAAAAACAACTATCAGGTATGACTCGACGTTGTTGCCAGGTGGGGATTTGGCCTGTGCGGGGCGGCCCAGAGTGGCTTCAATATGAGCGAGCGGGGAGCAAGCCATGAACGGCGCCACCGGCTGTGGCCCGATGCGCAATCACCGCAAGTTTTCGCGGAAGCCGTGACGGAGCAAGGGCCTTCACCGTCCGGAACGTAGGCGGTGAACTGATCGAGATTCAACCCGACGCATTGGCCCGCGAAGCCGCCCAGAGGGCGGGCGCCGCCGATGCAGCCCCCGCCCGACGCTTCGCAGAACCCGGGCACGCAGCGGTTTTCGGACTTCAGCACGGTGAATACGGTCGAGTGGTGGTCGGTGGGGAGCCGGCGTGGCGCAGTCCCTGAGACGATGATCCCCGCGGCATCTCATGTGCCATCGGTAAACACCCGGTAACGCCGCCGCCGGGCGGGCACCTTATCTGCGCATTTGTGGATCCGGCGAGCTGCCTCACGGAGTGGGAACCGGCGAAATCTCGGACTGGAATCTCCCTTGAGTCCGCACCCCACAGGGAATCGGATGTCCCGGCCTCGGAAATCCTGGACAGACTACTGGACATCCTCGGCCAGACCGGGTCGGGCTGGTCGTTCCGGATGGCTGAGCTTCGCGCGGGGATCATAAGTGCACCCGTGCGAGCTGGTTGCCACCGGCAATCTGCGGATGTTCAGCCGGATGAGCTCAGCGCGCCGTTTGATGGCGTCCACGAAGTTGTCGAGGTCCGTTTCAGCGCCCGCCGGTGACTGGCGTGGCGGCAGTACCTGGACGATATGGAAATCCTCCAGATCCAGGAGCTTCCGGCCGCCGCCGCCGATCCGGTCCATGATCCAGAACACGCCCGCTGCGGGGCGCCAGCTCTGTGACCGGGCCCCAATGACACAGCCGGCCCCCGTATCAGGCCTCGATTTCGTCCCCTGCGGAGAGCCCGGTGCATGCCCTGACCCGGCGGTCTGCATCGAGGTGCATGGTCGACCCTCCACAAGTGCGTTTACTCTCCTGACTCCAGAATGACGCGGCTGGGTTACACGCACCTGTCGTGAACGCAAAGGCCGGGTGTCTGTTCCCGAGTATCCCGCCATCTGCTGTCGAACTCTACGGGTTGGCCGCTTCAGAACTGTGCGGCAGAACGACTTCATCCGCGGTGCGGGCCGCGGACGGGAACAGGATGAGCAGCAGGCCAAGGCCAACTGCCGCCCCGACAAGTTGGGCAACGACGAAGCCTGGAACGGAGGCCGGCGCGATGCCCGCGAAGGTGTCACTGAAGATGCGGCCCACCGTCACGGCCGGATTGGCGAACGACGTCGAGGACGTGAACCAGTAAGCTGCGCCGATGTAGGCGCCCACCGCCGGCGCGGCGAGAGCGCCGCGGGAGGTGGCTGCGAGGGCGAAGATCAGCAGGACCAAGCCGGCGGTCGCAATAACCTCACCAAGCAGATGCCCGGTGGTTGCGCGCTCCTTGGCCGAGATCGAGGTGCCCACCTCAAACATGGCGTTCGCGACCACGCTGCCACTGACCGCACCAATGGTCTGCGCAACCACATAGGTGCCAAACTCCGGCAGCGTCAGCCCAGCTCCGCTGCGTCGGCCCAGGATCCAGTCGGCGGCGGAAACCACAGGGTTGAAATGCGCACCGCTCACGGGCCCGAGCATCAGAATCAGAACCGTCAGGCCCAGCACCGTGGCGGTGCTGTTCTGGAGCAGCTGCAGGCCGACGTCAGTGGGGGAGAGCTGCTGCGCGGCGATTCCGGAGCCAACGACGATGGTCACGAGCAAGCTCGTGCCGAGCAGTTCAGCGAGGGCACGGCGCCACAGCGGCGGCTGGTTGGAAGTCATGTCAACAGCTTGACCTAAACAATTAACTCAGTCAAAATTGAGTCAATGAATCCTGAGACAATCACCGGAAGCCGGGCGCGGGTTGCTAAGCACGCGGCCCTCGCCGATCTCGCGCGGCTGCGCATCGTTGATCTGCTGACCCTGGGAGACCTCTCCCCGACGGAGCTGCAGGCGGAGCTGGGGATGCCGTCGAATTTGTTGTCCCACCACCTGCGTGCACTGGAAGAGGCAGGGCTGGCTGCCCGGCACCGCTCCGAAGCCGACAGGCGGCGCAGCTATATCCGGCTTGCTGCCGGCGCTTTGGAAGGCCTGGTGCCCGGTGCGGCACAAGGAGCCCGCCGTATTCTTTTCGTCTGCACGCGAAACAGCGCGCGGTCACAGCTGGCCGCCGTTCTCTGGAGGCAGGTGAGCGAAATCCCCTCGACGTCGGCGGGCACCCATCCCGCGGACCGCATCGCCCGGGGTGCCATCGATGTCGCCCGCCGGCACGGCGTTGATCTCGCAGACCTTCCTCCGCGCACGCTGGACCAAGTGACGGGGGAAGGGGACCTGGTGGTGACCGTGTGCGACAACGCCCACGAGGAACTGGGCGGACTGGGCGGCGTGCACTGGTCAGTGCCGGATCCGCTGCGCCTGGGCACCGAGGAAGCCTTCGAGAAGGCTTTCGATGACATTGCCCACCGGGTTAATGAACTCGCACCCCGCGTGCTCGCTGCCTAACTTTTCCAACAATGCCAGCTCTCACCCGTTACCCAACTGATTCAGGAGAGAATCCGTGAGCATCGAAATCATGAAAAAGCCTTCCGTCCTGTTTGTCTGTGTCCACAACGCGGGCCGCTCCCAGATGGCCGCCGCATTCCTCACCACCTTGGGCCGGGGCGCCATCGAGGTCCGCTCCGCCGGCTCCCAGCCCGCCGACACGGTCAACCCGGCCGCCGTCGAGGCCATGGCCGAACTCGGCATCGACATGTCCGCCGAGATCCCCAAGGTCCTCACCACCGACGCCGTGAAGGAATCCGACGTCGTCATCACCATGGGCTGCGGCGACACCTGCCCGATCTTCCCGGGCAAGCGCTACGAGGACTGGGAACTCGAGGACCCGGCCGGCCAGGGCGTCGAGTCCGTCCGCCCGATCCGCGACGACATCAAGACCCGCATCGAGGACCTCATCGCCTCGCTCATGCCGGTCGCCACGTAACCCGGCCCGTGCCGAGCACGTGGGCACCAGGCAGCTGATCATCATCGGGTCCTGCCCGCCTTCTACCCCGCCGCGGACTGTACCAAGGCCGCTCCGGTGAAAAGACTGATCCGAACTTCCCTTCCATGAATCACGTTTGGAGTGCTGAGATGACTGAACCGCACGAAAACCGCTACGAAACCGGCCGGGGGCTGCAGGAGCCCACCGAGTTGCTGCAACGCATCAGCAACCGGTTGGCCGACAAATTCGCGGGCATTTTTGCCGCTGAAACCGTCGAACGCTACGTCTTCGAGACGTACACGGCCATGGCCCGGACCGCGAAGATCACCGCCCACCTTCCGGCCACCACGGAGCACTTCGCCAACGACCGGCTAACCGCGCTGGCGAAATCCAAGGGAGCCATCGCTTCCGAGATCCCCGAAGTTCTCTTTGTCTGCGTGCAGAACGCCGGCCGCTCCCAGATGGCGGCCGCGATGTTGACCGTCGAGGCCAGGGGCAGGATCCGCGTCCGGTCCGCAGGCTCGCTGCCGGCTGCCGAACTGGACCCCACCGTCGTCGCGGTGATGTCCGAAATGGGTCTGGACCTGACCAGGAACTACCCCAAGCCCCTCACGGATGATGTGGTGCGCGCCTCGGACGTCGTGATCACCATGGGTTGCGGTGATTCCTGCCCGATCTATCCGGGCAAACGCTACGAGGACTGGGAACTGGCAGACCCGGCCGGCCTCCCTACCGCTGCCGTGCGGAACATCCGCGACGAGATCCACGACCGGGTCAAGGCGCTGGCCGCATCACTGCTCCAGAATCCCGACCTACGCAAGGAAGAATCAAACGCATGACCGAGACCCCGTATTCGCCCAGCGTCCTGTTCGTCTGCAGCAAGAACGGCGGAAAGTCCCAGCTCGCCGCAGCACTCATGAACCAGCTCGCAAACGGGACCGTCAGGGTGCACTCCGCCGGGACCAAACCCGGCAAGTCGCTGAACCCCCAGTCCGTGGACGCCCTGGCAGAACTCGGCATCGACATCACCGGCGAACACCCCAAACCCGTCACCGACGAAGTGGTGGACATGGTCGATGTCGTCATCGTCCTGGGCAACGAAGCAAGTCTGGAAGCCCCCGAGGGCAAGCGGTTCGAGGTCTGGGATACGGACGAGCCTTCCGAACGCGGCATCGAAGGCATGGATCGTATGCGCCTGGTCCGGGACGAAATCAAGGCCCGGGTCCAGACGCTGCACGCGGAGCTCACCGGCACCTAGGCCGTGCCGGCCCCGTCATGTGAATCAGCTGCCCGACGGCGGGCACATCGCAGGCAGGTCCGGGGCGGCCGATCAAATAGCCCTGGGCAGTATCGCAGCCCAGCCTGCGCAAGACCTCAAGCTGGCTGTGCCGTTCAACGCCTTCTGCGGTGGTCCGCCGCCCGAGTGTTGTCAGAGCGTGGACCAGCGCACCAATGACTGCGGCCGCGAACGCGTCCGTGTCGATGTCGGCAATCAGGGACCTGTCGATTTTGACAGCGGTCAGGGGCAGCTTACGGATCAGGGCCAGGGAGGAGTTACCCGTTCCGTAGTCGTCCAGGGCGACTCCGACGCCGGCATCGATAAGCTCCCGCAGCTGGCGGGTCGCGCCGGGAACATCGACAAGTGAGGTGCCTTCGGTTAATTCGACCTCCATCCACCGGGAGCGCACTCCGTGTCGATGCAGCGCGGCCCGGATTTCTGCGGCCACGGCCCCGGTTGCCAGCTGGCGGGGTGAGACGTTGATTGCGATTTTGCGCGGTGTCCCGTCGTCGAGCCACTGGCGGGCCTGGGCACAGGCGCGGTCTGCGACCCACCGGCCGATGCGGTGTATTTCGCCGGTGTCTTCCGCGATGGGGATGAATTCGTCAGGGCTGACGGGGCCTATTTCTGGGTCAACCCAGCGAATGAGGGCTTCTACCGAGTCCAGCGCGCCGGATTTGACGTCCAGCAAGGGCTGATAGTGGAGGGATATTGAGCCCTCGTCCAAGGCCAGCGGCAGCCTGCGCCGGATCTGGGACCGCCTGTCCAACGGGATCGGCAGGGCCCCGCGCATGCGTCCCATTCTGGCCTTTCCGGAGTGCTTGGCCCGAAACATCGCGCCGTCGGCATGGCTCAGCAGCGCATCCAGACGCGTCAGCGCATCGTCATCGGGGATCTCGCTCGCCATGGCCAGTCCAATGGTGGCCGTGGCTGTGACTCGGTAGGACTCAAAGACAAAGGGCTTGTCCATCGCAGTCAGGATCCGTGCTGCGACGTCCCGGACCACGGCTTCGTCCACGTCGACCAGGAGAACGGCGAATTCATCGCCCCCGAGCCGGACCACCATGTCGGCAGGCCGCGCACATGCGGCGAGGCGGGCGGCACATTCGGTGAGGACAGCATCCCCGGCACGGTGCCCGTAGGTGTCATTCACGACTTTGAAGTCGTCCAGGTCGATAAAGAGGATCCCGATCCGTGACCGGTCGGTGTTCTGTGTCAGCACCGGTGCGTGCTCTTCGAGCATGCGCCTGTTCGGCAGCCCCGTGAGAGCGTCATGCATGGCAGCATGTCGGAAAACATCAGTGAGCCCGGCAAAAACCTTCGACACCGAAACGATGAGCGGGCGTCCTTCGGCAACGACGAGGAAATCCTGATACCGGATCTCCTCGGGACGCTCCAGAATCATCCGGACGGCACCGGAAAGGTCCAGATCCGCGGGCAACTCGAAACGCAGGGCCGGCAGGTCCGAGGCCTGTGCCCTCGAGCTGAGTTCGCGCCCGAATCCCAAGGGACCGGACATTGCGTTCTCCACCTGGTCGCGTGTCAGCAGTGAGTGACCCTGGGTATCTTCGATCGCGACGGCACGGAGGCCGCGGTCGGTCCGGAACAACCCGTCGATCTCGAGCAGCAGCGTTGCGGCAGGAAACACACGCGCCTCGACGCCAATGTCCTCAAGTACGGCTGCGCCTCCCGGACCAGGCCACAACGTATCACTACCAACGGATTTCACGCATCGTTCATACCAGACAGAAATGAACGTATGGAGCTCCCGGCGTTCATCCCGGGGCCGGACAGGTCCGCAGGACTGTGGCGCCGGCAACCATCGTGCGGCCTGGGGTCACGAGATGCTGACGCTCTTCCCCTTGTGGTGCCGCGGGTCGGATGGTGACCAGAGCAACGCGCCCGTGAAGCCGTTTGGATGCTGGTATTGATTGCGTTGCATGCGGAGTTGGCCGCAGACACCCGTTTCGGGTTGTGTGCCAGCCGTTCAGTTGCTAGTGGACGACGGTGCCGGTGGAATGCACAACGGTTCCGGTGCTCTGGCGTCGTCCGGTGACGTCGATCTGCAGCCCGCTGCGCTGCAGGGGCGCCTCCAGGGCGTAGGAGAGCTCCGGCAGGGTGGAGGTTTGGATGCGGTGGATGAGGTCCTGGACGTCGGCCCTGTCATTGACCGTCACCTTCAGGGTCAGCTCGGGGGCCTTGGCTGTTCCTCGCAGCAGGGCCGCGGAAGTGATGACACCGGGCAGGGTGTTGATCTGCTTCTCGACGGCGGCGGCGAGGACGGACGGGTCGCAGACCGTGAATCCCTGACTGCCGTCGTCATGGAGGCGGTAGGTGCCGGCCATGTTTTTCCTCGGGATCTGGGCGATGATCCACAGCAGCCCCAGCAACCCGATGATGACACCGATGATCAGCATGGCGGCCACCACCCACGGCTGCGCGAAGAACGCGTGCAGATCACCAGTGACGACGGACTCCCAAAAGCGGGCGGTGTTCAAAAGAGCATGCAGTGTCCCGTTGGACTGCAGGAGCAGTGCGGTGCCGGCAGCCAGGAGAAGGATGCCGAGAATCGCCAGCCAGGTCCGGTTCAGGGTTCCTGCGGTCTGTCTCATCGGAAACCATCCTTCAAATAGTCGCGGCGGGCGGGTGCGCGAATGGTCTTAGTCTCTGGACCGGACAGTGGCGGTCACCTGCGGAACCGGGGAAAGCCCGGTTTCTTCCAAACGGGCCCGGACAGCGTCGGTAATCCTGGCGCGCAGGTCCCCTGGCTCGTGCAGGGAAGTCGTCACGCTCACATGTACGCGGCGGGTGGTGGCTGTCGCTGAGACCGAGCCGACGCCGTCGATCTGAACGCACCGGGCTTTGGCCAGCTGGGCGACGGCGCGGTGGGTCATCACTGTTTCCTGCTCCTGCACGGGTGGCGCCTCACCCCGGGCGCCGGTCCCGGAATCATCGATTCTGATGGCATTGAACCCTCCGGGAATGATGGCGCACAGTAAGAGGATCACCCCGGCCACGATGGCGGCTATCCCGATCTGACTTAGGGCGGGGTCGTTCCACGCCAGCACGGCGAGCCAGTCGCGTGGCTGCTGCAGCAAGGTGGGCCACGTGCCGTTGACCAGCCGGGTGACGGTCAGCCAGACCAGGGCGCCACCGGCGGCCAGCAGCAGGATTCCGGCGATCAGTGCCGGGACGGCGCGGCTGGGCCGGTGCCGCAGCCGCGTGGACTGTTGGTCGTGCCGGCTCACAGCAGCTTCCTTCGTCCGTTGGCGTCGGTGCCCGTGGTCAGCCACGAGATCCTGATGTCGACCTGCCGGACATCGACTCCGGTCAACTCTGTGACCCTGGTCCTGATCCGGCGGCGCAGGGCCTCCGTGGCCTGGCGTAACGGCACCGGATACAGCATCCCGATCTCGACGCTTAAGGTCGCGATGTTCCCGCTGAGTTCCACGGACGCCTTGGGCCGGGCGGAGAGATCAGCGTGGGTCCCGATGCCCAGAAAACCGCCGGAGGAACCGCCGGCGGATGATTCGTCGCTGGCGACCTGGGCGGCGATTTTCTCGATCACCCTGGCCGCCAGGACGGTCTGCCCCCGCGCGCCAGTCTCGCCGAAGTCCTCCCCGGCGCCCCTCTCGCCGAAGTCCTCCCCGGCCCCTGCCCCGGGCAAGGGCATTGCGTGGGCTCCTGGCGGGTTCATCGGCTCGATGCTCTACCGAACAGGGCCTGCATATCGAGTTTGCCTTCCGCGAACCGGCCCACCAGCAGACCGATGAGTCCCAGGGTGACCGCGGCCAGCAGCGCCATCCAGCCGCCGAAGCCCAAAACGATTCCCAGTACCAGACCTATGGTCAGACACCAACGTGTAGTAGACATAGCCATCCTTTTCCTCATCGTCCCGTTCCCCTTGGGGGAGGGTACTGTGACAGGCGGTTACTGAAGTGCGGTCTTCTGGTCCTGAGGGACGTCCTGTTCGTCACCAGGCAGGTGGACATCGGTGACATTGATGTTCACTTCCAGCACTTCCAGTCCGGTGGCGCGCTCAACGGACTGGATGATGTTGCGGCGGATCCCCTGGCTGACCTCCACCACGGAGAACCCGTACTCGATGACGATGGAGACATCGATGGCTGTCTGACGTTCGCCCTTTTCCACGGTGACGCCGCCGCTGACATTGGTCTGGGAACCGGGAATGCGTTCGGTCAGGGCGCTGAACGCTCGCCGGCCGGCACTGCCCATGGCGTACACGCCGGGAACCTCGCGGGTGGCGATGCCGGCCAGCTTCTGCACCACGGTTTCCTCGATCGTGGTGGCACCGCGATCGGTGTGCAGTGCGTCCCTCGCCTTCGGTTGGTCCAGCGCGCCGCCGTGCTTCTCCTGGGGTGTGGCCACGACGCCGCTGGAAGCTCCGGGGGTTTTGGGTGTCTCGGTCATGGAAAACATCTCCTCGTGGGACTGGTGATGATGCTGACACCGATATAGACGAAGCCCGACAGGAATCGTCACGTGATGGCGCAGAATATATTTCTCACGGGGCAACAACACCGCGGTTCGGTTCCTGGCGTTGCCCGGCTGTGGCATATTGGGGCCAGGGTCCGGTGCGTTACAGGACGGGATGGAGAATGCATGAATGATCATGGCCCCGGCTTCGAACCCGACCTGGACGAGGGGAGTATCGTCGCCCGCGCCCAGGACGGCGACCTGGCAGCATTCGAACACCTGGTGCTCACCTATCAGTACAGACTCTTTCGGCTGGCGTATCGGATGCTCAACGACCGCGGCGAAGCCGAAGACATCGTGCAGGAGACTCTGACAACGAGCTGGCGCCGTCTTCCCATGCTCGCTGATGTCGATGCTTTCGGCGGTTGGATCTACCGGCTGGCGACGAACAAATGCCTGGACGTGTTGCGCAAGCGGACCGCCCATGCCGAGGACATCATCGACTCGGATGACATGGACACCATCCCGGAGGCCCGCGCCTGCTCGGTGTGGGCCGGGTGGGATCCGGCCCACGAGGCTGAATGGTCCGCCGAACAGGACGGCCTGACCGCAGTCCTGAACGCGCTCCCCCCGGCACAACGGGCCTGCTGGCTGCTGCGGGAAATGCACGGACGCAGTTACGCGGAGATTGGTGTCACACTGAAGATCAGCCCAACAACAGTTCGCGGCACTCTCGCCCGGGCGCGGCACCAGATAGCAGAAGGGATGAGCCAATGGCGTTAGACGACACCCCCCTTCTCGGCTGCGGCCGCAGCATCGATAGCATCTGGGCCACCATCGACCGGCCACCCACCGCACACGAAGAAGAGTGCGAACAATGCCAAACTGCCAGAACCCAATTGAAAAGACTCAGTGAAGCAACCCGTTCACTGCGCGAAAGCGACCTTTCCAATCCCGCGCTGAAACCCCGTCCCGGGATCACGAACGCCATCATGGACGTGGCCCGCGCGGAAGTCCGCCGCGGCAGCAGAATCCTCCTGCGCAGCGCAGACAACGGCACCACAGAGATCAGCGAACAGGCCCTGAGCTCCCTCATCCGGTTCGCGTCAGCAGCGATCCCCGGTCTCCACTCACGACGCTGCCGCATCGAAATGCGCTCTGCCGCCAGCCTCGCCGGTGAAGACCACCCGGCCGGAACCACCGGTACCGCCGCCAACGCCGGTCCCCGCCTCATCGTCAATCTTCGGGTTGTCGCCGCCCCGGGCATCGTCATCCCGCTCACTGCGGAGGCGCTGCGCGACGAGATCAGCCACGCGATTCCCGCCGGCGTCGGGATTGGAGCCGGAACCGTCAACATCACCGTGGAGGACCTCTACGATGCCTGACCAGCCCCTCCAAGGCTCTATCATCACCAGCCAGCTCATCGCCTCCATCGCCACCCGCACCACACTGGAAACACCCGGAGTCCTCAGACTTGAACCCACCATCCATGGCTTCCTGGCCCGGCTCGGTCCCGCCGCCCTGCAGAACCTCCGCAATCCCGGCGGCCAAAACGGCACTTACCGGCACGACGGTGTCACCGCGACAATCAGCGACGGCACCGCACACGTCCACCTGGATATCGCCACCGACATCGCCTACACCGCCCTCGACGTCGCCCAAACAGTTCAACAACGCGTGCGTGAAAGCATCAGCCACACCGGCCTCAATCCAGGCACGATCGACATCAGCATCCTCGCCATAGAACACCCCCGCGGCACAACACCCATGTAACCCGGGTGCCGTCAACGGCTGCACACCAAGACATGCTGGCGCCACGGCAATGTTGCGGACGCCGTCTGCAACATTGCCGGGCGTCCGTCTTAACCCCGTGCAGCACTGGCCAGCCGCCCGCAGGGTTAGTACCGTCGTCGTAACACCAAGTTCGCAATAAGGCGGGGGAACCATGAGCAAGAACGGCAGGAACCGGCACAAGGGCAAGGGGACGGGCGGCCACGCTACCAGTGCCTCCGCACCCCATTCCCTGAGCGCTGTCCGGGCTGACCGTGCCGTGGACGCGCTCACGCCGGCATTTGTCCGGTGGTTCGAGGAGGTCTCACCCGGCTCTGCGGTTGCCGCTCTGGAATGTCTGGAGCCGATCAAGGCCGTCATGGGCCGCTACATGGACACCACGGCCGCGGCCGACGTGACGAGCCTTGAACCTTCTGGATTGTCAGTCGCCGTGTCGGACGAAATCCTGGCCGCGTTAGACGACGCCGGAGCTGTTCTCGACGCCACGGCCGGCGAGGTGCGTGTCTTAGAGAGCACCACGTACGTGATTCACTCCGTCGGCGCCTTCGTCGAATTCCTCGTCGAGACCGGCCGGTGGGGCGGCTCAGCGGATCAGCTGGCGGCAGTCATGGACTTCCTCGACACGACGGGAGAGGCCGACGACGGCGGGGGTTTCATCGACGTCCCGGACATCCCCGATCAGGAGGCCCTGGCGGCCTTCTCCGGGCTGCCCCTTATCCAGCGGGCCACGGCGTTGCTCCAGTGGATCGGCGAGGGGAAGCCCGTCACGGCCACCGGCGCGCTTCGCTTGCGGGACATTGAAGCGGCCGCTGCCTGCGTCGGCGTCGCCGTCAGGGGTGGCGCGAAACGGTCCGGCTCCGCGCTGCCGGGCACCGCCGGTCCGGAGAGCCCGCTGCCCACTGTCCGGAGCATGTACGAGGTGCCGCTGCTTGCCCGGCTCTGGAACGCGCTGGCGGCGGCCGAGCTGATTGAGATCAAGTCGACGAAGGTGGTTCCCTCTGCGGATTCCGGGGTGTTCTTCGCCGGAGGGCCTTCCGGGCGGCTGGACGAGCTCGTGTTCTTCGTTGACCACTTCCTGGAGACGGCGGTGCTCGGATGGGATCCGGCGCAGCCCTGGGAAAGGATGGTCTCGGGAATGCAGGTATCGCTCCTGCTCGCGGCGGCAACGGCGGATCCGCCGGAGAAGGCGCGGATCCTGGCCGCCCCGGACAACGTGCCGCCTGCTGAACGGGCAATGGCCGGGCTCTTGACCGGGATGGCCGTGGGCCGACTGGAAGAGCTCGCCGAGCTGGGGCTGCTGACCATCGACACGCACTTCCGCGTGCCGCCGGCCCTCATACGATGCATAATGAACGTCTTCGACGACGAGTGGGTGCTCGCAGATCTGGGACTTGGGCAGGCGCCGGACGATATGGGCGTCGAGCCGACCGCGCACCTCCATGCAGCGCCGGAGAGGGCAGTTCTGTCACCGGCGCTGCCGGCGGCCCGGCCGGCAGCACGTCCGGCCGCTGCGCCGATCCTGCAGCTGAAGATCATGCTCAACGACTCGAAGCCGCCCATTTGGCGGCGCGTCCTGGTTCCTGCCGGCATGCCGCTCCCGCAGCTGCACCTGGTGATCCAGGCAGTGTTCGGCTGGCTGGACTATCATCTGCACGAGTTCCGGGTCGGGGGATTCCGCGGCACCGCTTATGCGCCGGCGGATCCGGACGGTGACGACGTGTTCTACGGCGATGCTTCCCGTGACGAATCGACGGCGTCGGTCGGTGAACTGCTGCCGGCCGTGGGCAGTTCCATGAGCTACACGTACGACTTTGGCGACAACTGGGTGCTCGCCATCAAGGTGGAGAACATTCTGGCGGGCGACGACGGCGGGCAGCTCCCGCGGTGCACCGCGGGACGCGGCATGGCGCCGGCGGAGGACAGCGGCGGCACCTGGGGGTGGGCGAACATTGTCCAAGCGGTCAACGATCCGCACCACGAAGAGCACAAGGAGTACCGGGAATGGCTGGGAATGCAGCCGGGCGACACGCTGGACCCAAAGGCCTTCGACGCGGAACAGGCAAACGCAAACCTCGCTGACTTCATTTTCTGAGAACTGCCGGCGGGCGCGGGATCAGAAGTCCACTGCTCTGCTGGCTGAGCTACGGGTGCAGGGGAGGCGGCGCCGGTGTCGGTACGTCAGCTTTCGTTGGCGCGCTTCCGCGGTGCGCGGGCGTGTCCGGACAGTCGGCGGGTTTCCGCAGGCTCTTCCGCGCTCCGCTGCTGGAGTTCCTCCGCTACCAGCCCCAACAGATCCTGGGCGGCCGCGGACCCGGCGAGCTCCACACACTGCGTGAGCGCGGCCTGGAGCCGGTACAGCTCGGCGGAGGGTACCAGCGGCCAGCGCCGGAAGGTGCCGAAGATCTGCGGGGACGGGAGTCCCGGGGGAATCTGGGGGTGGATCGTCAAGCCGCCAGCTCCCTCGGGGGAGCCGTCCGGCGGGCCACGCGGGCAAGTGCCTGGACATGGTCGCGGGTGGGTGCTGCGACGGGGATGAAGTTGATGGTGCCGGAATCGATGTTCACGGCGACGGTGACATTGAGATTGCTTGTCATAGACACGATCTCTCTACGAATCATGTGTGGCCGCTGCCTGACCTCTATCAGAATACCGGCCCGGGCAAGTCGGCGTCACATTTCCGATAACAGAGGGGACGCCTCAGTATGTTCCGGTGGTGCTCCGAAGATCCCCTGGGGCACCTGCCACTCAGTCCCGGTCAGAATCCCGTCGGTCAGCCTTCTTTTGATCAGCCTTCTTTCGATCACCCTTCTTGGTCATCGACTCGGGCGGGGCCGGGAAGGCCTCGGCGGGATAGAGCCCGGCGACCTCGAGCATGTAGTTCGCCCACTGCGGCCCAGCGAGCATGTAGCCGTCAACGCTCTTGTAGAACTTGCCATTGACGGTGACGTTCTGCCCGGGCCGTTTTTGACCTTCCAGGGCGTCTCCGAAGAAGGACGCGGTGGCCAGGCCGCTGGTGTAGCCGACCACCCACGTGGCGCCGTTGGTGTTGGACGAACCGGTCTTGGCCGCGACCGGGAAGCTGGTGTGGACCTTGGGTTTGATGTACACGCCGGACCCCTTTTTCAGCACGTCCTGCAGCACTGAGGTCACGCCCCGGGCAACGTTGGGCTTGATGGCGTCACGGCAGGACTTGGACTGGGCCGGGAGCTTCCGTCCCGCCGCGTCGGTCACCTCCACAATGGCGACGGGCTCGCAGTACCTGCCGTCATTGGCGAACGTGGCAAAGGCATTGGCCAGCACGAGCGGCGCCACCCCAATCGCGCCCAGCAAGTTGCCCAGTTGATGCATGTTGACCTGGGCGTTATCCAGCCCGCTGTGGATTCCTGCCGCATCCACCATCTTCTGGATTCCGCAGAAATCCAGTTTGGCGGCCTCCGCGAAGGTGGCCGTGTTGATGGAGTTATACAGCCCGTAATCGACGCGCATAGGCCGGTAGTAGCCGGAGTCATTGTTTTGCAGGTCGTCCGCGGCGCCGAGGCTTTTCTGCTTCGTGCTGTAGGCGCCCAGCACCTTGCCGCAGCTGGATTTCCACTTGAAATCCAGGGGATACGACCGCCGGGAGGCATCCACCGTGTCGGACAGGGACTTGCCCGCATTGAGCCATTCCGCCAAGGTGAACGGCTTCATGGTGGACCCGGGTTCGAACCCGCCGGCGCCGTTCAGGTCATTCCCGTCGGCGTCCTTGGAATCGACGTTGAAATTCAGCTGGGTATCGAATTTCTCCGGTTCGGGGAGGAACACGGTGTTTTGGGCCATCGCCAGGACCTTCCCGGTGCCCGGCCCGATGGATACCAGCGACGCGCCCCATTTGTCCGGGTTTGCCCCGGCCGTGGCGTCAACCTGTGTCTGCGCGGCCTGCTGCAGCCGGCTATCCAGCGTGGTGGTGATGGTCAGGCCGCCGCGGTACAGCTTCCTCACCCGGGAGGCAAGGTCGACGCCGTAGACCGGGTTGTTCAGGATCAGGTGCGAAACGTAGTCGCAGAAGTACGGTGCCATTTGCGCGCCGGCGCAGCCCTGTTTCCCCGGCGTGAGGGTGAGTGCCACGCCGGAAGCGACGGCGGCGTCGTGCTCCGCTTGGGAGATCCGGCCGACGTCAAGCATTGCGTCGAGCACGTGGTTGCGTCGGGCGATGGCCTCGTCCGGGTTGACCGCGGGATTGTAGAAGCTGGGACTTTTGACCAGGCCGGCAAGGAGTGCCGCCTGCGGCAGGGTCAGGCTCTTGGCTGTGGTGCTGAAGAAACGCCGCGAGGCGGCCTCAATGCCGTAGGCATCCCTGCTGAAGAAGACGATGTTGAGGTAGCCCTCAAGGATCTGGTCCTTGGTGTACTTCTTCTCCAGCTCGATCGCGAGCCGCATTTCGCGCACCTTGTCGCCGATGCTCTTCTGCCCGTTGAGGACGATCAGGTCGCCCTTGTCCGCCGAGACCAGGGACTCGTTGAGGACGTTGGTGACATACTGCTGGGTCAGGGTGGAGGCGCCCTGCCTGCCGCCACTGGTCAGATTGGACGCCAGGGCCCGAAGGATTCCCTGCGGGTCAATACCGGCGTGCTCGTAGAAACGGCGGTCCTCGATGGCGACAATCGCGTCCTTGATGTACGGCGACATCTGGTCCAGGCTGACCTTCACCCTGTTCTCGGCGTAGAAGGTGGCGATCGTCTTCCCGTCAGCGGTAAGGACTTTGGTTGATTGCGACGGCGGTTCGAGGGTCAGTTCCGCGGGGAGGCTGTTGAAGAAACCAACTGATTCCCGGAGGGCGACGCCGGCCCCTGCGACGGCGGGGACCACGAGGCTGGCGGCAAGAACGCCGCAGATCACACTCACTGTGAAGTAACCGAGGGCCGCGCGGAGGCCGGCACCTGACTTCAATCCTGCACGGTTCGCCGGCGCCATGTTCCCCCAATTAGCACGCTCTAAAGTTGTGATCACAATGCCGCAGGTCCCTGGCTGGTCAGACCGCCGGGGCTGGCGTGGCCGCCGTCGAACCTCTGCTGCCCATATCCCGACCGTAGAGGCGTTGCGCCGGACGGCGCCTCACCCGAAACGGATGGTGTGGCTGACTTTTCGCCAGGATGTTGGGCGGGTCTTGAGTGTCTCATCGCCCCGTAGTAGCGTGACAGAAAATGTCATTGCGCATCACAAGCACCCCGGGAGCGATCATGGCACATGTGACACGTCGGATGGTTGCCCTCACGGCGGCCTTGGCTTTGAGTGTAACGGGGGGCGCTGTCGCCGGCCCCGCGTTCGCGGATCCACGGGAAACGGTCAAGACCTCGACCGCCACCGGGTACGGCGGCGCCGTGAGCACTGTAGACCCGGAGGCATCCGCTGCGGCCATCGCGGTCCTTCGCAAGGGCGGCAACGCGGCCGACGCCGCCGTCGCAGCAGCCGCAACACTCGGTGTGACGGAGCCGTACAGTGCCGGGATTGGCGGCGGAGGCTACTTTGTGTTTTTCGACGCGGAGACCGGCGAAATCGGCACCATCGACGGCCGCGAGACCGCGCCGGCAAAGATCCCTCAAGATGCCTTCATCGACAAAGCGACCGGAAAGCCCTACCGCTTCACTCCCGAGCTTGTCACGAGTGGCGTCGCCGTCGGCGTTCCCGGCACGCCGGCCACCTGGGAGCGCGCCCTTGACCGGTGGGGCTCTGTGAGCCTCGGTGAGGCCCTTAGGCCTGCCATCAAGGTGGCGGCCCGCGGCTTTGTGGTCGACGAGACGTTCCGCCAGCAGACACTCGACAACAAGCCCCGCTTCGAGGCGTTCACCTCGACGGGCAGCCTCTTCCTCCCGGGCGGGGACGCCCCCGCCGTCGGAAGTGTCTTCCAGAACCATGACCTCGCCGAGACCTACCGGCTCCTCGCAAGGGAGGGCACGCGCGGCTTCTACAGCGGCCCGCTTGCGGCGGAGATCGCGGCGACCGTCCAGGCTCCGCCCAAAACTGCCGGCACAACGCTGCCCGTCCCGGCCGGCTCCCTGACGACGGCGGATCTCGCCGCCTACCGTGCCTTGGATCAGGAGCCCACGAAAGTGGAGTACCGCGACCTGGACGTCTACGGCATGGCGCCGTCAAGCAGCGGCGGCACCACAACCGGCGAGGCGCTGAACATCCTGGACACGTTCAATCTTTCCGGGATGTCCGCCCCCGGCGCGTTGCATCACTACCTTGAGGCGAGCGCGTTGGCCTTCGCGGACCGGGGCAACTACGTGGGAGACCCGGCGTTTGGCGACGTCCCCACCGCGGCGCTCACCGACCCGCTGTTTGGCAAGGAGCGGGCCTGCCAGATCGACCCGCTGCAGGCGGCTGCCAAGCCCGTCCTGCCGGGTGACGTGTCCGCGTACGACGGCGTGTGCCCCGCTACCGCCGCGGCGCCCGCCGATGAGAAGGACACCGAGAACATCTCGACGACCAACCTGACGGTCGCGGACAAATGGGGCAACGTGGCGGAGTACACGCTCACGATCGAGCAGACCGGCGGGTCCGGCATTGTGGTCCCGGGCCGCGGCTTCCTGCTCAACAACGAGCTGACCGACTTCTCCACCGTGTACAACGAGAGCGACCCGAACCGGATCGAGCCGGGCAAGCGCCCGCGCTCGTCCATGGCGCCCACCCTCGTCCTTAAGGAGGGCAAGCCGTTCCTCGCACTCGGCTCGCCCGGTGGATCGACCATCATCACAACCGTCCTGCAGACAATCCTGAACCGCGTGGACCTGGGAATGAGCATCTCGGAGGCCATTGCGGCACCCCGTGCCTCGCAACGGAACACGGCCAAGGTCACGGCCGAGCCGGAATTCATCGCGGTGCACGGCAAGGAGCTCGCGCCCTACGGCCATCAGTTCACGCCGTCGGGTGACGCGTTCACCTCGGCAGCAGAAATCGGGGCCGCGACCGCCATCGAGTTCCTGCCCGACGGCCGGATGGTCGCAGCGGCCGAACCGGTGAGGCGCGGTGGCGGATCCGCGATGGTCCTCACGCCGTCGCCGAAGCCGTGAAACGCGGCGGGGAGGGTCCAACGCCGGATCCACAAAGGCCGGGGATGCGCCCTATCTCGCGGTGCTGCATCCATGTAAACATGGGGGCTCACCGCAAATGCGCAGAAAGGGGACCCGATGAAATCCAACGATTTGCTGCTCGACGCCTTCGCCAGGATCCGCGAGGCCGTGGCCGCCACTCTCGAAGGGGCCGACGACGAGGTTTTGCTCCGTCGCCCCTCGGGGAACGGTAACTCCGTTGCGTGGCTGATCTGGCACCTCAGCCGGGTCGAGGACGCACAGCTGGCCTCCGCCGCCGGACTGGAACAGGTCTGGACCTCGCAGGGGTTTTCCGCCCGCTTCGATCTGCCGCTGTCCGAGCACGACACCGGCTACGGCCATTCGAGCAGCCAGGTCGACGCCGTGAAGGTACCGCCGGAGCTCTTGCTCGACTACTACGACGCCGTTCACCGGCAGACGGTGGAGTTTGTGTCCAGCCTCGGCGATGAGGACTTCGACCGCATCGTCGACACCCGCTGGGATCCGCCCGTCACGCTCGATGTGCGGCTGGTCAGCACGATTGTCGATTGCCTCCAGCACGCCGGGCAGGCCGCGTATGCCACGGGCCTGTTCCCCGGGCCGGCAGCCTAGGACCCGTTGGTGCTGGTGGTGCCGGGGTGAGCGTCGTTTGCGGCGGCAACCAGCCGGTCGAAACTGGCGGTCCCGATCGCTGGAGGGACCACGGTGAAGACTGCGAACCATTTCTCCGGGGCTTCCGCCTCCTGCGATGCAACCCGTTCCACGTTCAGGTTCAGCCCGGGCACTCCGCCGACGAGGAGCGGCAGCGGCTCGCCGCTCTTGACCATACGCCGGAATTCCTTGACCGATAGCTGGTCACCAGGGGTGCCCGTCACCTCGGCGATCGTGGCGTTTACCCGGTTGGTCAGGCCCGTCATGAAGGCCCTCTGACGCGAGACCGTGGGGCCTGTCAGTAACGCCGCGACGGCGACGGCGAACAAGACAACGGCCCAGAAATTCCTCAGGCCGTCAATGAAAATCATCAGGATGAGGCAAAGGATCAAGGCGAAGACGCTGAACATGACAAACCGGACCAGGGTATTTTCGCCGGGTTTCCTGGACCACCGGACCAGAGCGATAGTGTTCTGACGGGACTGCTCGGGCCGTGAATTGTCCATGATTAGTACCCCTTCACTTCCATGAGTGCCTCCGCCATAATGACTGCCGTGCGTGCTTCCTTGAGATCGCTCAACAGGCCCCGGTCGGGCAGGGCAGAGGTGGCCATGGTTGACCCGGCGAGTGCGGAAAAGACCGCGCTCAGTTTTTCGCGGTCCTCTGCAATCATCCGGGACGACGTCAGTTTGACACGACTCAGCTCCAGCTCCAGCAGCGACTTGTCGATTGCCTCGCGACGCCCTTGCATCACCGACAGCTTGTCCCTGATGCGCTGTGCACGGTCCCGGAACATCGCTTCCATGTTGACCGCCACTTCGTGGAGTTCGCCCAGAGCGGTGCAGGCCTGCGACGACCCGGAGTGCCGGGCGAGCTGCCCGCTCACGTGGAGGCGCCGTTGTTCCCAGTTCCTGACGGCGGATTCATAAGGACCCAGGAGCAACGAGACGGCCGCCAGCGCTTTGTCCAGCGAAGCCGCCCGCCTGCTCAGGCTCGCTGTGGCAGCGTCCACCCTCGCCAGAAAGGCGTCGAAGTTGTCATGGAGCGGGGATGGGTCGGTCCTCATGAGCCACCCGCACGCCGTGGGGCCGCGCCGCCCAGGCAATCCCGCCTACGACGGCGAGAATTCTCATGCCGATATCCGCCCCCGACTGTCATGGCAAGAGACTAGAGGCTCCGGGCACGTTGTCATAGGGCCTGTCGTTCGTCTGGTTCAGTAACCCCCGGAGCGGCCACGGCGTTTGCGCGGACCTTGACACTGACTTTCACGGTCATCGAGACTGAAACTTCCAGGATGCCCCCGAGGTTAGGGATTGGAAAGACAATGCCCAGTACAGGCTCGTTCGTGATTGTGGCTGGTTTCGACAGTTCCAATAACTCGCAATTGGTGCTCTCCACTTAACCGGAGTAGATCTGGGTAATCGGAGTGCGTTTGGCTAGTGATCGCGCTGAGGTCCGGCCGTGACTACCCCGGTTCCGTGGGTGGGCTGCTGGCCTGGTTTTCGTGGGACTCGGATTGTCGGGACTATCTGGAGTGGCTCCGCTGGCCGGACGGGTCGCCACCACGACCCACCGTGTGGCCGCCCTGGGTGGTATTCGTCCGGCGGTCCTCAATCGTCGCGTCACGACCCGACTCGGGCAGTGTCGGGTGCGCCGGGGCTACGCGGGGCGGGCTCACCGGGGATCTTCCGGAGGACCATAGGGAGACCGATCATCAGCATCAGGGCCCCCGTTATCGGCGCCACCACGCTCCACCAGGCCACGACCGCGAACGGCAGCGCCCCAGCCACCAGCAGCAGCGCGGCCGCGGCGTGTGACCTGCGGCGCAACGGCAGAGTAGCAATGACAGCCAACCCGCCCGCCACGGCGAGCACACCCGTGCCACCCCGGGCGACGACCCCCAGCGCGACATAGATCAGCGCGAGGAACCCGAGCAGGATTGACGGCCACTGATCGCGCAGGGGGTGGGAGATCGAGCCGATCTTCGCGCCCTGGCGCAGGGCGCTGATGCCCCCCACGGCGGCCACCGCGCCGGCTGGAAGCCAGGCAACCCCCGCGGTGGTCGTGCCCACTAAGGCGGGGACCAACATCGCGGCTGCGACACCCACCGCGCCC
This sequence comes from Pseudarthrobacter leeuwenhoeki, assembly GCF_055412885.1. Lineage (NCBI taxonomy): Bacteria > Bacillati > Actinomycetota > Actinomycetes > Micrococcales > Micrococcaceae > Pseudarthrobacter > Pseudarthrobacter leeuwenhoeki. Next base: position 28,223 of record NZ_JBVAYY010000022.1, read on the forward strand.
AGCGTGGTCGTCACCCAGCGCCAGACCCCGCCCGAAGTGCCTATGACGAGTGCGAGGAAGACGGTGACCAGCCCGAGAGTAGTGGGATCGTTCTTGTTGCCCACCCAAGGTGAGGTTCCCAGGGCGACCTCAGCAGCACCGGCCGCCGTCCCTAGAAGCGCGGCGGCGAACCCGGCACGCGCCACTGTGGAGTGCGATCCGCTCATCTCAGCACCTCGTCCACCGGACGGCGGGGGCTGGGCAGCGCCGCGAGCGAGGGGTACCCGAGCCGGAACGCAGCCAGGGACGGCGCCCCCACCAGCTCTTGCAGCCTGGCATCGAAGACGCCCTTCGTTGCCTGTTGCTGGTCGCGGTCGATCCGCTCGGTTACCTGGTTCATGTGCTGGAAGCCGAGTGCATGTGCGCTCGCCCATAGGTGCAGCCGCTGTACCAACCGGCCACCGGCCAACCGCTCCTGAAGCACGGACGGGTCGTTGACCGTGATGACACCGAAGGCCGCGGCCGATCTCGACTGGATGACAGTCCGGTCGACGAACGTCCCGTCGGCAGTCGCTCGGCTGCTGGCCGGCAGCAGCTTGCCCAAGCTGCGCACGAGCGGTGGCAGCCCCGCCCCGTCGATGTTGAGGCCGTCTTTCTGTCGCTGGATGTCATCCCAGCTGCTGCGCCACCAGGCAAAGGACGACAGGGACTGTTCCTCGTCGGCGACATGAGCCCGGGTGGCCTCGACAAGCAACTCCCCGAACTGGCGGCGCGCCGGGTCCTCGTCGAGAAACACCAACCGGGCCGGCGACACCGACTCGTCAACCAGCCCCAGCATGCTCGCAAAGGTCTCCATCGGGACCTGATCAGACGTGTACTCGGACCGGTTGCTACGTCGGCCGGGGATCGCGTCGTACAACTCGTCACTCCGCTTCGGCGCTCGGGCGAGCGCCACCCTCGCCACCAGGTCGCTCTCCCCACCCGGGTCCAACAAGACCTCGGTGGCATAGCCCACGGCGTTGGCGGCAAGCACAAGGTTCTCCAGGGCGCATCCCAACGAGATGTGGAACTCGCGATCCAGCGCATCGTTGGCCCCAGTCGTACGACGCAGGTCCGCGAACAGGTCGATGCGGCCGTCAGACACCGCGAAGACCCACGGCTGGGTATTGTGCGCACTCGCGGCGAGCACCGCCGCCGCCGCAGCCTGCAGCGGTCCATCGTAAGTCTGCCAGTCCTCGAGGGCCCTGAAGGCAGGGCCACGGCCCGCGGCCAGCACCCCCTGGTCGTAGGCGCGGTAGGCGACCAACCCGTCACCCAGTACCAGGACGGTCGCTGCGCCGAGACCCACTCTCTTCAGGAATCCGCGCCGGCTCACACGCGCCGGAACCTCGACACGATCCTCGTCGGGCATGGGCGACCCTCCCTCTTTTCGACGCGACAAGACCCCGACCGACGGGACTGACTGTCCCCATCTTCTCTCGCCGGCGCGGCCCCCGCAACGGGTGCGCTCGTCAACGGATTTCATCTCTTGGTCATGTCGCCAGGGCCGGTCTGGGTACGGGCGGTCGAGGCTGGGCGGGTGGCCGGTTTGACCTGGCGGCACCGGCGCCGTCGCGCGGGGACGCGGCTGGCTGATCAGCTGTCGATACCGGACCGGGTCGTGACCCACTGCAAGCTCAGGAACCCGCAGGAACAGGAGGCCGCGGTTACGCTCAGCTCGACGATTGAACCGGAATACAAACTCGTTTAGATAGCTGGCGAGGTGAGCACGGTCCACCGCTCCCTGGTGAGTGCTCAGCAGCCATCGTTTGGCCAGCGAAGCGACGCGATGCACCCCGGGCAGCAGCTTCGCGGGGTCCTCGCCTCGCCCCTTTGCCGCACGTTGACGGCGTCGGTCGTGAACGTAGCCGATCTTGTTGATGCCGACGTAGCCCATCCATCCGTCGGTGATCACTGTCGAGCCGATCTCGACGTGATCGACAAGGAATGGGCGCAACGTCGCGGCGGTCGCATCCTCGATCACCGCCATCCGACAGCGGCCGAAGCCTTTTGGTGACTTCACCTCCACCGCCACACAGACAAGTGCCTTCTTGCCTTGGCGCGGCCACCGGCGAGCCCCGCCTCCTCACCACCGATGAAGGTCTCGTCGACCTCCACCACGCCTGACAAGCGCTCTCGGCCGGGACGGACCAGGACCGACCGTAGACGATGCAGCATCGACCACGCGGTCTGATACGAACCGATCTCCAGAGTCCGTTGCAGGCCCAGGGCGGAGATCCCCGGCGTGCGGGTGCGGTCGAAGACGGTTCCTGGCGTCACCGAGGTGCGGTGCGAGCAACCAGCACACATGAACCTGCCGTCGCCGAGCCGCCAGCCTCCAGAATGCCCGCATTCATCGCACACGAACCCGTCCGGCCAGCGCAGCCACTCAAGATAGTCCCGACAATCCGAGTCCGACGAAAACCAGGCCAGCAGCTCACCCACGGAACCGGGGTAGTCACGGCCGGACCTCAGCGCGATCACAAGCCAAACGTACTCCGATTACCCAGATCTACTCCGGTTAAGTGGAGAGCCCGAACGCGCAAAATGCGCTGAGGTGGGCCATGGACGAGGCCCGGCAGCCCAAGGACCAGCTCCGCCTGGTCACGGCCCGGAGCAAACCGGCGCTGTCCTGGTTTCCGGCGGTACTGGAAACGGCGGCCGGCGAAATCGCGACGGAGGATTCCCCGCAGCAAAGCGCAACGACGGTCCAGGCGGATGCCCTGAAAACCGCTGAAGGCAAGGGCGTGGCCGCCACCGGGGAGGTCGTTCACAGTGATTCGCCGGCATCAGCAATACTCAGTGCCGCCAAGGACGCGGATCTCGTCGTCGTTGGCGCCCGCGGGCACGGCGGATTTTCCGGTCTGCGCCTGGGGTCGGTGGCCACCCAGGTCATCAGTCATGCGCCCTGTCCTGTCCTCTTTGTCCGCCCGAAGGCTTCCTGAAGAGAGCCGCCGGCGGAACCCCTCTGCTAGGGGCCGGAACTACCCACAACCGTTGAAAGGGCGTGGGGGACGGCCTACGATGTGGCCATAGCCCCGCTCTGGGGACCAACTGCGGGACCCGGCCTCAGAAGAGTCCCGGACACACCTTCGGATGCCCGAGTCCTGGACATCACGGGACGGGAAAGACCATGGCCAAATATCTGTTCGAAGCGAACTACGTGGGCGAGGGCATCAAAGGCCTCATGCGCGAAGGGGGAACGAAGCGCCGTGACGCGCTCGTCGAAGCCCTCAAGTCCGTCGGCGGCTCGCTCGAATCTTTCTACTACGCTTTTGGGGAGACCGACGTGCTGGGGGTCTTCGAAGTCCCGGAGTCCTCAGACGCCGCGGCGCTGTCACTCATGATCAATTCAACGGGATCCGTGAACGTGCGTCTGAAACCGCTCATGACGCCGGAGGATCTTGACGACGCGGCCAAGAATACGCCGAGCTACCGGGCACCCGGGCAGTAGGGGCACCGAGCCCAGCCAACAGCCTCCGGGCCCCGGGGTAAGGGTTCCTCAAGTGGTCCGGCAAAGTTTTCCGGCAAGGGGACCATCAGCGCCGTGCCGCAGGGACGCCCACGCCCACGATCTCCCTCATGCGCGCCGCTCAGCGTCCAGCCGGTGTGGCGCTTCCGCCTGGACACCGGCGTTCGACCAGATCCCAGGGGCCTGCCGGTGCAGCGCCTGCCCCTCCTCCGCCAACCTCAGGTGAGTGTGCTCCCCGTGGCTGTTCGGTGCCATGGCGAACGGAATATATGCAACATGTTCCTCGGGTATTCCTTTGTCAGCAGCCACGCCAAACCGGCAGCAAACACCGGATTCGGCAGCGTCCAGATTCCTAACGGTGTAACGACAATCAAGAACAAGATAGCGCCCGCCAGGCCCAGTTTTGTGCGTCTGCCCCCGCTGAGTATCAGCAGCCCGACGGCGATCTCTCCTGCCGCAGCCAGGATCCCAATGACCTGGGGTGCCGGTGCGACCACATTTTGGAAGAACCAGCCATAAAGAGGAATCAGCGGGGCATCCGTACCGAGCTTGATGAACTGATCCGGTGCAACAATACTCAATACAACATTGACGGCTACGGCCATGACAATAAAGAAGATCCCGACAACAACCCGGGCTGCATGGGGCCTGATGACACAAAGTACTAAGACGGCGGTGCAAAATATCAACCACGGAATCAGCTGTTCCATTTAACCTGGCTCCTGCCCTCCGCGCCAAGTAACGCGTATCCGGCGTTCAACGATCCAACGTCCAGAGAACAGAATCGCTCTCTTCTGCTTCGCCGGACAGAGTCCAAAGTCATCACCCGTGACGAAGGCCCTACAGCGCCGCGACTGCCCGTCCCGGGTTCTCCCTGATCGCCCTCATCTGCGCAGGGTACGAAAAGAGACCATCCAGAAAGACTCATGGCTGAGCGCTGAAAAGCGGCACGTCCACTACCTTAACCAGTTCACCGCCCGGGAATATGTTGACCGGACTGAGGCTGTTAGCCGATTTGTCGTGACGGTCGGGAATGGTCGCTGGTTCGCTTCGGGAAAGGGTCCCGCTGCGTGCGGGAGAATGTCCCCATGAGCGATGCGGGCGATTTCATGGATTTCGCGCTTCAGCGTGAGTCGTCGTGGAGCCGCGCCGTGGACGCCGAAGCACGTTACGGCGGCGGGCACCGTTATTACGGTGCCTCCGTCGGAGCCGTGCGCGGAACGGTCCGAGATGCCCTCCGCCGCCACCCGGGGCTGACGCACGATGACATCACCGCCCTCAGCACCGAGTTGTGGGAGGTGCCCGTCTTCGAAAGCCGACTCGCCGGCGTCGTGCTGCTCCAATCCAGCGTCGGCCTGCTGACGAACCTGGACCTGACCCGGATCGAGGGCTTCGTGCGGAGCGCACGGCTGGGCGCCCTCGTCGATCCGCTCGCCATCGACGTCGTTGGTCCCCTGCTCGAGGGGCTCGACGTCGTCGGCAGGGTGCGCGCGGACAGTGTCCTGGACCGGTGGGTGCGGGATCCCGACGGCTGGCTGCGCCGTGCCGCCCTGCTGTCCCCGCTGCGCGTGCTCCGTGCCGGCGCGGGGGACTGGCCCCGGTTCGTGCGCCACGCCCGTCTCGTTCTGGCGTCTTCGCCGCAGCGGAACCACGAGGACGACGACGGCGCGATCGCCGCAGGGGCGGTTTCCCTCGTGCTCGCCGAGACGGCCAGACACCGCCCGGACCTGGGATTCTGACCCGGCGAATACTGCGCGGCATTGTCTCTTCACCCGGCTGCTGCTTTGCGGCGTTCGAATTCTATCTACCGTCAATTTTTCAGTCTCTATTCCCGTCGGCGGCTCATCTACCATCTCAACAAAATGGTCCGCGAGATAACGGGTTCAACAGTGCGGGTAACCACCAATTCCCGCAGACTGCCGTACCCGGATAAGCACCCCTTTTGGGTTCCGCCAGAGGCGCAGCAACAAACGGAGCAGCCCGGTCTGATGGCAGGAACAGTCCGCCCACGTATTCTCTGACGGCAACGCTGCACGGCAGTGTTGCCGTTCAAAGCGTTTGCCGTGGCAGTCCCCCCTATTATTTATTCCCGCGTCATATGTCTGTGGCGCAATCAAATGACGTCTGCAATAAGTCAAAGTTCCGCCGGAGATTCGGAATCGGAGGGTTACGCGGACCTGCTGCCGGGTCGGGATCCGGCCCGGCTTCCCGGCCGGCGTTCCACCACGGCATAGGCCTTTTCGTCGAAGAACTCCCAGTCGGTGACCACCATAAAGCCGAGTGCGTCCACGCGGTCGTTCAGGACGTGCACGTCGAAGCCACCGTCGCGAGGCTCAGCGTCCCAGGTGGAGACGTGGACTTCCCCGTTTTCCAGCACGAGCAGTTCGGTGTTGACACTGAAGTCCTCCGGCGGCTGAGTGCTCAGCTGGCAGATGGCGATGCAGTGCCTGATGGGGTCGGGACTGTTCATTTTCGGGCCTCCGCTTCGGGTGAACGGTGATGGCATCATCCTATGCCCGGGGCAGCGTCCGGCCAGTGCCCGGGCCGGTCGGCGTGCCTGTCAAAGCCCGCTCACCACAGTCTGCCGTTGCCTCGATGTGACACTCCGTGATCAGTCCGTTACCGTTGTTAGGTGCCTGTTGTTTCGAGACGGGCTCTCCCCAGCCGATTGCCTAACTCTGCCGCGGCCAGGGGATAACTCGCAGCAACGTCCGGCAGAGACGGGGAAACCAATTTTGACCCGCTGTTCTCCAGGGGTCTTGGGGTGAAGCCGCACGGCCCGTCATGATCGGGCCAGCGTGCGGCCGGGTGCCTCCCATCCGAATCCGACAGCTCACCTCGCAGGCATTGGGAGAGGCTCCTTTAATGACTTTTAGCAATACTCGTGCGCCCAAAAACGCCGACCTTCGCAGCAAACGCCGCACCGCCGGCACCATCGGCCGCCAGGCAGCCGTCCTCGTTGCCACTTCCGGAATGGTGCTCAGCGGCGCTTTGGCTGCGAACGCAGCCGATGCACCGACTGAGCTCGTCTCCGCACCGGCAGCATCCGTTGACGTCCAGGGCCAGGTCTCCGCGCCGGTCATGGCGGATTCCGCCGTCCAGATCACGTTCGAGCGCCCGGCCGTTGCGACTGCCCCGGCTCCCGTGGTCGAGGCACCCAAGCCCGTAGCTGCTCCGAAGGCCCCGGCAGCCAAGGCCCCGGCAGCACCCGCGCCGGCAGCACCCCCCGCTGCCGCCGCGAAGGCGACCGTGAAGGTCCAGGCCGCACCCGCCCCTGCCGCTGCCCCGGCAGCCGGTGGAGTGAACGCCACGCTGCTGGCCGTAGCGTACGGCCAGATCGGCATCACGCAGGACTGCACCGCGGTAGTGGAGAAGGGCCTGAACGCCGCCGGCATCCCGGTCGGTGACATTGGCCCGATGGCATTCATGAAGTATGGCAAAGTCGTCGCTGCTCCCCAGCCCGGCGACATCATTGTCCAGTCCGGCCACGTCGCCATCTACGCCGGCAACGGCCAGGCAATCAGCGGCGGAATGAACGGCGTCAACTCCACGATCACGCACCCGCTGTCCTGGCTGACCGCCACCGGCCCCGTGACGTTCGTCCGCGCCGGCTAGCAGGACCGCTTTCAGCACGTCGAAGGCCGGTCGATCGGTTGCCTTGGGGGCAGCTGATCACCGGCCTTCTGCGCGCCCGGCGTCCGGCTTCGTTGCATACCGCAGCAGCACGACGCCGTTGCCGAACGTCCGGCTCTCCAGCAGCCGCAGCGCCGTCATCGCATCCGTCCCCTGGAAAAGGGGCGTGCCCCGTCCGATCAGTACCGGGTGCACATAGATCCGGTACTCGTCGATCAGCCCGAGCCGCCTGAACGACGCGGACAGATTGGCGCCGCCCAGCGCCAGGTCACCGCCGGGCTGTTCCCTGAGCCTCGCGACGTCCTCGGCGACGACGTCGCGCACCACCTCGGTATTCCAGCCGGCCGACGCCAGGGTCCTGGAGTAGACGATTTTGGGCATGTCCCGCCAGATCCCCGCGAACTCGGTCATCGGGGCAGGGGTTGAGGGGTCCTCGTCCGCCGTCGGCCAGAAGCCGGCCATCAGCTCATAGGTGACGCGGCCGTCCAGGAAAGCGCCCATGGTCCGGAGCTCGTCGTTGAAGTGGCGGTGCAGTTCGTCATCGACCCGGTGCCAGCTCAGGTCCCGCTCCGGACCCTCAAAGAATCCGTCCAGGGATACCTGCATCATCAGAATGACCTTGCGCATGGCGGGCTCCCTCGCTTCACTGCGGGACGGGGTTCCAGCATACGCCGAGCCCGGCAGCCGCGGCAGGGGAGGGCAGTCCGATGCCGGAATCACGCAGGAGGACCTGGCCCAGCAGGACCGCAGAGATCCCTGTAGTTTTGGCGGATCAGTAGGCACCTATCTGCACTGCTTTTCGGTCCGAACGTCACCTTTGCATGGCGCGACGCGGTTCGAACGAAGCAGTCAATCAGCTACACGCTGAGCGCCTCGATCATGCCTACCGACGAACGGACGGACCTGCTCTCGCGCCACAGTCTGCGGTGGGTCACAGCGCACGATGTGATCTGGGACCCGCCAAATAGTCGCTTCAGCGCCGTCGTGCAAACTGCCCGTCGTCTTTCGTTGAACAGCCTGGACTCACGGGTAGGTCGGTATCGCGATGTACTGGTTAATGTTCGTGGACTGGAAGGTCGAGAACTTCAGTGTCGTTTGGTCGCCTGCCGGATCTCCGACCACGACGGTTTCATTGGGGGAATTCACGCCCAGCAATGCGTAGGCGTGGTTGGATACCAGCTTGCCGTCGTCGTTGGAGGTTCCAAGAGTTACGAGGCCGTTTGTGAAGTCCTGCTGCATCTGCGCAAAGCTCACGCCCGTCATCGGACCGCCGGGGTTGCGGTCGACGGCCACCTTGCCGGTGATGGCATAGCCGATGGCGCGAACGCTCGCCGGCCGGGTTACTGCACGTTTCATCGTTCAGGCTTTTTTTGGGCGAACCGCGTCAGTGTCGGGGTCCGCCGGGTCCGGGTCGTCGTAGCTGAGTCCCATATGCCAAGGCTACGCCCGCATCTGTTTCGGTCAAAAGGCCAGTTCCAGCGCCAGCGGTAGGATTCCCGGCACTGCCGCGACCCTGATCGGAGGGTCGGCGGAACTGCTCGACTTCCTGATCCCGCTCTGGGGCGGCACCCGGCTGGGCCTTGCGCCAAGCGCGATCGGAGCTCTTGTCGCCGTCGAGCTCGTCATCTCGGTGATCGCACGTCCAATTTCCGGTTGGCTGGTCGACACGCGGGTGCGGACGAGGGTCGCGGCAGCCGGCGCCCTGCTGCACGCGGTGAGCTGCATCGGCTACGCCCTCGCGACATCACTTCCAAGCGCCTTCGCCGCAGCTGGTGTAGGCGGTGTGGGCGGCGCGTTCTTCTGGATCGCCGCCCGGGCGCTCGCAGTCGAGGACCTTGACCGTGACTCCGGTTCCCTGGCCGGACTGCTGTCGTCCGAAGCGCTAGGATCGTGGTTTTCTGGATTCCAGCGATGGTCCTGCTGCAGCTGATCGGCTTCGGTGGGGTTTTCGGGACCCTCGCCGTTGTCTGTAGCGTCGCGGCGGTCCTGTTGCTCCGCGTGCCGCGGTTCCTGCCGCCACCGCAGGAGCGGCCACCGGGCGGGATCAGGGGCGATGGAAAGCGCCTCGCCCCGCTGCTGCTCGCCGCGCTGGTGACGGCAGTCGCCGAGGCTGGCGTGTCACTGCTTTTGCTGCTGCACCTGCAGAACGCGCTCGGACTCGAGGTTTACCAGATTGCACTGATCTACCTGCCCGGCGGCATCGTGCTCACCGTGATGCCCCGGGTCTTGCACGGCTTCGTTGAACGTCGTGGCCGACGTGCGGGATATGTCATCGCATCGGTCGCGTCGGCACTGACGGCGTCAGGTCTCGCCTTCACGCCCAGTCCGCTTGTGATCGCCGCACTCTGGGTACTGACCAGTGCCTCCTGGGCCATCTTGCTGCCGATCCAGCGGGCAGTTGTGGCCGAGGTGAACGGGCACCGGGTGGGCCGCGGGTTGAGCCTTCTGACCAACGCCGAGATGCTCGGCGCCGCGGCTGGGTCGCTGCTCGCAGGGCCGCTGTATGAGGGTGGATCGTGGCAGCTGTCATGCCTGATCTTCGCGGGTATTATCCTCAGCGGGACCGTCCTGGGCCCGCTTGCGCTCACGCGGCTGGGCGTGCGCGACCGACCGGATCCAGACGTGGCGGTCTTGAACAGCGCCTAGCGAGGCTCCCTCCACCGGAGCAGGCGCACTTCCGGGTCCTGGCCGGCCCCGGGTGGCGACGCTCCAGCCCAGTTACTCGGTGCCTCACCCCGGTTCCACCCCGAAGAACCGCGGAATGCTGCGGGATCCCGGGGGCGCAGTGTCGCGTGGGCCGGAGTAACTGGGCGGGAGCGTCACCACCGCGTCGGGAGGGCTGCACTTCAGCCGCAACCGAACCGCGCTTGCCGCAACCGGGATCCGGCTGGAGGATCGGCCTGTCAAGGGGTTCTGCGCTGCACAGGGCGCTGCGTAAAAATCCGGTCCCGTCGACGGCAGCTGGCCGGCTGATCCAGTGCTCCCCGGGGGCGGGCATTTGCGTTCAGGCCCCGCGGGTAGAAGAATACAGGATGTTTGAAGCCGCGCAGCGGTTCTTTACTTTCGGAGGAAAAGCATGCCCACGAGCCTGCCTGTGGCGTCAGCCGACGTCGCGCCCCCGTTGATGTTCCGGGGTTGAGACCGGTGGAATCCTGGGGACCCGGCCGGCATTACAGCAGCGGCCGGCACACACATAAGTTAGACCGGGGAACCGGGCCGCGCCTGCTGGGATTCACGGGCTGGATCCGCCCGCAGTTCCTGATTGCACTGGTTACCGTCCTCGGCCTGATCACAGCCGGGGCTGTTTACGGCACCATCCAGTCCAGGGATCCGGTCGAGGCCGGGGCGTCGGGTTCTTCGGTGTCCGCCCCAGCAGGTTCGGCTGACCCGCTGTCCGACTCCGGCGGCGGAGCGCCGTCGGCAGGAATCCCGACGCCGACAGCCGCTGTCGTCGCGTCCCCCGATCCAGCCATCGGGCCGGCGCTGGACGCGGAAATCAATGCTGTGATCCAGGCCAACAGCGGATACCAGGTGGGTGTGGCCCTGATCGATGTGGCGGACGGGCAGGTGCACGAATATGGCGTGAAGACCAAATTCGTGGCCGCAAGCACCGGGAAGGTCCTCGCCGCTGCCGCCTACTACCATCTGGTGGAAACCGGTAAGGCCTCGCTGGCGACCCCCATGGGGGCGTCCACCGCGGGCCAGCAGATCCGGCAGATGGTTCAGCAAAGCAACAACGATTCGTGGGCGTTGATCCTCGCCGCCGTGGGCCACAAGGGACTGATCAACTACGCGGCCTCGATAGGCATCCCCTATGACCGGACCGTGAACGCCCTGACCCCTGCAGAGATGGCAACGATTCTGTCCGAGCTGTACAGCGGCCGGCTGCTCAACGCCGCCAACACCGCGCAGCTGCTGTCCTACATGCAGCAGACCAACTACGAAACACTGATCCCGGCCGCCGCACCTGCCGGGGTGAGCGTCTTCCACAAGTACGGGCTGCTCTTCGGCAACCTGCACGACGCGAGCATCCTGGTGCAGGGGGAGCGGGCGTACGTTTTTGTCGTCTACACGCTGGGCCGGGACGGGGAGGCTGCCCGGGCCCGCGTCTTCCACAAGCTCACCAGCACAGTCGCCGCCGGACTCTTTTGACGAAAGCGACCGTTCCCGAGAAGGACACACAGTCGTAGGCTGGTGGAGGGAGGTGAATGCCATGAAAGCAGCCCAGGGAGACCGCATCATCATCCGTGGCACGACGGTCGAGTCATCGGACCGGCACGGGGAAATCCTGGAGGTCAAGGGGGCGGACGGGGCCCCGCCGTATCACGTCAGGTTTGACGACGGCCATGAGACCATCCTGTTCCCCGGCGGCGATTTCGTCGTCGAAGGCAGCAAGGGCGCCTGACAGCGCTAGAAACTCGATGAACTGCCGGAGCCGGAGAAACTTCCGCCGCTGCTGCCGTAGCCGGTGGTGCCGCCGCCGCCCCGGGCGCTGTTGACACTGCTCACACCGCTGGTGAAGCCGGAGTTGAAATTCGGCACGGAGAAAAAGTAGTACGAGGGGTATACGGTGCCCAGGATGCTGGGTTCGTAGGTCCGCCCGTACTTGGCCTTGCTTCCGGCCTCTGCACTCTCCATCTCCCTGTGCATGAGCCGGGCTTCCTTCTCGTCTTTGCTGAAGCTGGCAATCACGGTATCGGCGTGGTTCTTGAGCAGCTCGGAGAGATGGGTGCGCGCGTCACGCAGCCGGTCAAGGGCCGTCTCGGGAGTGATGGTTCCGTCCGAGAGTTTCGAGGTCCACCGTTCGATCTCCCGATGGCTTTCATCGCGGAAAGAGCGCAGGGCCGCGGCCGTCGCGGAGTCGCCCCCGGCGTTGCGCTTACTGAGCATCTGTTCGATCGCGGCCAGGTCGGCGCGGAAGGGGGCCAGCTGCCGGTCCCAGGCGGGCGCCCAGGCGGAGCCCCGGTTGAGCAGGGCGTTGGTGTCGGCGATAACGTCGTCGAGGGCGTCAAGCTCGGCGGCGGCGTCGGCGTAGCTGCGGGCCAGCTTCAGGGTCGGCCGCCTGCTGAGGTCCCGGGGCGACAGGGCATGGACCTGGTTGGCGAGGCCGGTGGCGGCGTTGTATTTGGCCATGAACGTGCGGTGCTTCTCCAGGACGGTGCTGCCGTACCGGGAGGCATCCGGGATGGTGCCGGCGTTGAGCTCAGTGACCTGGAGATCCATGCTCACGTTGGCGTAGCTGACGTCCCCGCGGGCCAGTTCCTTGCGGGTGTCCACCCGGGTCCGCCAGCGCACGATCAGCCACGTGGCGGCGCCAACAACAGCAGCCGCAATGCTGGTCCACGCCACGACAAGGAAGGCGGTGGACCGATACCACGGCTGGTTGATCAGTTCCGCGCCGCGCTTGATCCCGGCGATGGTGCCGTCCGTCCACTGGGCATCGCGAAAAAGTTCCTTGGAGGCTTCCTGGATGTCCTCGCGCTGTTCGGGGGAGACCTTGCGGTCCTCACCCATGTACGTCCCGACGTGCCGGCCTACCGGGTCCAGGGCGAAGATGAAGAGCCCGTTCGCCCACTTCTGCCCGTCCTCGCTGATCCACTCCGGATGCTCGGACCGGGCAAAACGCAGCACCTCCTCGTTGAGGTTGTCCGACGTCGAACCGTTGTAGGTGTAGACGGCCACCTTGGTGGGCTGGTAAAAATCTACCGCCTGCACCGCCGGCAGAAGGGTGTTGCGGTCCAGCACCCCGGCCCGGTCCTCCACGACTATGTCCACCGGCGTGACGGCCTGCGCCGCCGGCACGGTCCCCACCAGCCCGATTATCACCAGAGCGAGGAGGCCCAGAACTTTCCGTACTATTCCCATTTCCCGAGCGTAGTGCCTGCCGTGGGCAGCGTCGACGGACCCGTGCCGCCCGGGCATCCGGTTTTCGGCTAGGCTTGCCACTATTGGCGGGGAAGGGAGCAACCGTGTTTGAGGATCCTGAACGGCTCCTGCAGCCATGACGGCGGCCACCCCGCTCGACGGGATGGGCGGCCTGGTCGGTATTGCAGCCCGGGGCGTCGACGCGCTCGGTGAGTGGGGTGTGGGACTGTTCACCCTGGCGGAGACGGTTTTCCCACCCCTTCCCAGCGAGGTCATCCTTCCGCTGGCCGGCTTCCTCACACAGCAGGGGACCATGACGCTGGCCCTGGTGCTGCTCACCAGCACGCTGGGTGCCTATCTGGGCGCGCTGCTGCTCTATTGGCTGGGAGCCCGGTTGGGGCTGGAGCGGTCGATCCGGTGGCTGTCGAGGCTCCCGCTGGTGGACCGCGAAGACTTTGAAAGGGCGGCCGGCTGGTTCGACCGCCACGGCCGGTCTGCTGTGTTCTTCGGCCGGCTGCTGCCTGGCGTGCGCAGTCTCATCTCGTTGCCTGCCGGAGCCCAGAGGATGCACTTGGGGACGTTCAGTGCGTTCACGCTCGCGGGCAGCGGCATCTGGAACGGCCTGCTGATCGGTTTGGGGGCCCTGCTCGGGGCGCAGTACCGGCTCATCGGCGAATACTCCCGGGTCCTTAACTATGCCGTCTATGCCGCCCTGGCCCTCGTCCTGGGCTCACTTATCGTCAGAAGCATCCGACGCCGGAGAAAGCTCAAGTCAGCGGGGACGGGGGTCTAAAGACACCATGACGGTGCGCCCTGCCTGCCACATACTGACCTCATGAGTCCAGCGTCGCAGGAACCCGAGCCGAACGAACCAAAACCGGCAGCAGAAACGGCCGCACCGCTCGCAGGAGAGCCGGCCTCGGCTCAGCGCCGGCCGGACCGCACGCTGCTCGGCATCCTTGCCGCGATTGCAGTGATCGTGGTTATCGCACTGATTGTCGTGTTCACCCGTGGCGCGCCGGCGCCGGTGGACGAGGCCACCCCCGCCGGCGTGGTCCAGCGGTATTCCGCCGCCGTCATCGCCGGGGACGAAGCTGCCGCGGCCGCCTACCTGACGGACGCCGCCAAGAACCGCTGCAGCACCGACATGGGACGAACGATGGGGGACAATCTCCGTGTCACCCTCGTCTCAACGACCGAGCGGCCTGACTCGGCGGACGTCAGGGTGCTGATCACTGTTTCCGAGGGTGGCGGACCGTTCGGAAGTGCCGAATACCAGATCGAGGACGACTTTGACCTGGTCAAGACGGGGGACAAGTGGCTGATCGACCGAGCTCCCTGGCAACTGACGGTGTGCCGGAACGCGGCGGTGAAGTGATGAGCGCTGACTCCGCCGTGGGTTCAGCCCAACGCACCGTCCGCCGCCTCATCACTTACGTGCTGCTCTTCGCCCTTGTGGTGATCGCCGCTGCCGGGCTCAGCGGACTGCTGGGGCGGCTCCTTGTGGCGGACACCGTGCTGGCCACCGGGGACGTGGCCGGGCTGGCGCGCTCGCTGGCCTTCGCCCTGATCGGCGGACCGCTGGCCGCACTCCTGTGGTGGGTGGTGTGGCGGCGCCTGGGCGACGAGACAGAACGGGCCTCCGTCGGCTGGGGCCTGTATGTGACCAGCGCCTACGTGCTCTCCCTGGTTCTGGCGACGAGCAACGTGCTCAGCACGCTGACCACGCTGATCGGCGGCCAGTCGCTGCAGTGGCGCCCGTCCCTGGCCACCGGGCTGGTCTGGGCAGCCGTCTGGGTCTGGCACCGGTGGATGTGGCGGCATCCCCGCAAGCGGCCGCTGGACATAGCTGACGCACCCACGGTTCTCAGCAGCTACATCGGGCTGGTGATTGGGGTCAGCGGCGCCATCTCAGCCCTGTCCATCCTGCTGGATGTGGCTATTCGGGGGGCGCTGGCCGCCGCGGCGGTGGGCAAGCCCTGGTGGGTGTCCGCGCTGCAAGCCCTTGTCTGGGCCGTGGGCGGCGGGCTGGTCTGGTGGTGGCACTGGACGCACGACGGCGGCCGGCGGCTGCGCGGCGATCTCGCCAGCGTCGGCCTCATCGCCGTCGGGGTCCTCGGCGCCGGGGTGGTGACCCTCGGCGGGGCGGGGGTCACGGTATTCGTCCTGTTGCGGCTCGCCTTCGACCGCACCGAATCGATGGACCTGCTGCTTGAGCCGCTGGCGCCGGCGATCGCTGCCGCAGCGATCGGGTCACTGGTCTGGGTGTACCACCGCGGGCTGGCCCGTGGAAGTTCGGAAGCCCTCCGGCAGGGGAGCCGGCTGGTGACGTCCGGCGTCGCCCTGGTGGCCGCTGCCTCCGGGATCGGCGTGATCGTGAACGCCGCCCTCGCCATGGCGGCGACCCCACTCGCGGGCTCCGGGGCACGCACCCTGCTGCTTGGCGGTGTCAGTTCGCTCCTGGTCGGCGGCCTGGTCTGGTGGTTCACCTGGAAGCCGCTGGAGAGGACCTCCGTGGCGACGCCGGGCCCGGCCGGTGATTCCGGGAGCTGGCAGAACGCCCGCCGGATCTACCTGATTGTGGTGTTCGGCCTCAGCGCCGTGGTCGCCGTCATCACCCTGCTGGTCATCGGTTACCGGATGTTTGAATACTTCCTGGGCGATATCTCCGGCGGCAGCGTGGTGGACAGGATCCGGGCCCCGCTCGGTTTGCTGGTGGCCACCGGCCTTGTCGCCGGCTACCACTTCGCGGTGTGGCGCCACGAACGTGCCGTCTTCGCGGCGGCGGAGCCGGTCCGGAAGCGGACCATCGGTCACGTGGTCCTGGTGACCGGCACTGATCCGGCACCGCTGCTCCGGGCCATCGAAGACGTCACCGGGGCGGGTGTGACCGTGTGGAGACGGGCCGACGCCGGGCCTGGTGCCGCGGACGACGCCAGCGAGCTGGCCGCCCGGCTGGCTGGCGAACTCGAGGGGGTGGCCGGAAAACAGGTGCTGGTGACGGTCAGTCCGGACGGCAGGATCGAAGTGATTCCGCTGCTGGGCTGAGGCGCCGGGAACTGTCGCTATTCCAGCTCGAAAGTCCTCTGGTAGCTCCGCACCGCGTTGTGGATGGTGGGGAAGAAATGGTCGGGACCGAACCGGCTGCTCACGCCGAACCGGATCAGGCGGTCCTTGATGGGCCCCTTCATTTCGGCGAAGACCAGGCTGATGCTCCGCTTCGCAAGCTCGTCGTCGAGTGCCACGAGGTCATCCAGTGCGGTGGTGTCCAGGCCGGTGATGGCCTCTGACGCCACGATCACCCACCGCACCGGCTCCGGGGCGCCGGCGACGAGCGTCCGGATGTGTTCGGTGAAGACGGCGCCGTTGGCGAAGAACAGCGGGGCGTCGAAGCGTGCGATCACGAGGCCGGGGATGCGCTGGCCCTCGGGGTGCCGGCTCAGGTCGTGGTAACCGGGCACGTCCCCCACATTGCCCAGCTCGGTGCGGTACGGGTCCAGGGCACGCAGCACAAAAACGATCAGGGACAGGCCGATCGCGACCACTATGCCTTCAAGCACACCCACAAAGGCGACGCCCAGGAAGGTCGCGACCAGCAAGGCGGCCTCGATCGGGCTCATCCTGAGCAGCCGGTGGAGGGTCTTAAGATCGAGGATCGACGCCGCGGCAACCATCACGACCCCGGCCAGCACGCTGGAGGGCAGGTAGGTCGTCACCCCGGGGGCCAGAATCATGAACAGCGCCACCAGGGCGGCGGCAACGGCGCCGCTCAGGGGGCTCTTGGCGCCGGCCTCGACGGCGATCGGCGTGCGTGAGGCGCTGCCGGAGATCGGAAAACCGCCAAAGAGGCCGCTGGCCACGTTCGCCACGCCGAGGGCACCCATTTCCTGGTTGCCGTCGACCTGGACCCCGCTCCGGGCGGCGAAGCTCTTCGAGAGGACCGTGGTATCGGCGAAGGCGATCAGGGCGATGCCGGCCGCCGGCCCGATCAGGGCGATGACGTCCTCCAGGCTGATTCCGCCGAGAGCGGGAGCCGGCAGGCCCTGGGGCAGGGCACCCACGGTGGGGAGCGCCGCCGTGAGGTCCAGAATGGCCGTCAGCGCCGTGGCTGCCACGACGGCGATCAGCACGCCGGGGAGCTTCCCGGGCAGGAAGCGGCACACCACAATGACGGCGATGGTGCCGGCGCCGAACAGAAACGCCAAAGGATTGATGGCCCCCTGGGCCACGGCCTGCGCGGTCCCGGAGGCGATGTTGACCAGTGAGCCGCCGGTGCCCGACACACCGAGCAGCTTGGGCAGCTGGCTCACCATGATGACAATGGCGATTCCGTTAAGGTAGCCAACCCGGATGGGTTTGGACAGCAGCCCGGTCACGAACCCCAATCTGAAAACCCTGCCGGCCAGAAGCATGCCGCCGATCAGCAGCGCCAAAAGACCGGCGAGGGCCACCGCCTCGTCCGGATCCTTGCCCGCTAGAGGCAGGACGGCGGCGGCGATCATCGGTGCCAGGCTGGAATCCGGGCCAATGATCAGGACCCTGGATGGCCCGAAGACCGCATAGGCGAGCAAGGGGATGATCGACGCGTAGAGGCCCGTGACGGCCGGCAGCCCGGCGGCTTCGGCGTACGCCATGCCGGCCGGAATGAGGAATGCGCTGAGCGCCGCACCGGCGGCCAGGTCGGATTTCAGCCATGGACGTTCATAGCCCCGCATCATTCTGAGGCCGGGCGGGAGTTTCAGTGCTCTGGCGCCGCGCACGGTGGGCACTGGCTATGCCGCAGGGGACGCGGAGTCGCCGGTTGCTGGTGCGTCCTGGCCGTACTCCGCCGAAATGAGGATGGGGAGGTGGTCCGATGCCCCGCGCGGAAGGGTCTCAACGTTCTCGATGTTGAGCCCCTGGGACGTTGCGAAGTCGAAGTGGCCCTTGAAGACCTTGTACCGCGTGTACGTCCGCCGGTCACTGAGGGTCAGGTCGTAGCCGGCATCCTTCATCTGGGCCGTGAGGTTCTTGGTGAAGAACGGGTAGTTAAAGTCGCCCACCATCAGGGACATCAGGCCGCCGCCCATGCTGAGTAGTTCCGCGTGAGCGGCGTGGATCTGGTTCCGCCGCAGCGAGTTCGACGCCGTCAGGGGGGCCGCATGGAACGACGCGATGACGAGGTCGTGGTCCGTCTCATTGTCGATCACCCGGGTGCCGATCAGCCGCTCGTGCGCGGGGGACAGGACACGGTCGTGCATCGACTTCTTCAGGGCGAAGGTCTTCGTCTCGAACGCCGTGAACCGGTCCATACGGTAGTAGATGGCGAGGCCAAGCCGGTTGCCCTTGGTGGAGTCGGCAAGGTGCAGGTCACCTATCGTGTCCGGGAGGTCGTTGGTGTCGCACTCCTGAAGACACAAGGCATCAATCTCAAAACTGCGGGCCAGATCAACCAGCTCACCGCTTGCGTGGTGCTTTCGCAGGTTGTAGCTGATGACACGAATCAGGGGAGCACCTCTTCGTTGGATAGTCTCGGAAAGTCCGCTTCCGAGTCTACCCAGTCCAGCGAATCGAGTGGGACCGGCGGCCGCAGGTCCGGCGGGACGGGTGGAATCAATGGGCTGCCCCGGTCGTTGGTCCAGTGACGGGCGTTTCCTGGGGCGTCCATCGCAATTCACTTCCCGGCTAGCGGCAGGAGAAACAAGACCATGGCAAAGGCAATGTGGAACGGCGCGGTCATCGCGGAGAGTGACAATACGGTGATGGTGGAGGGAAACCACTATTTTCCGCGTTCCTCGGTTAACTCCGCCTACCTGGAGGACAGCAGCCACAGCAGTGTCTGCCCCTGGAAGGGCAAGGCCGGCTACTACAGCCTGGTAGTGGACGGCCAGCGGAACCAGGATGCCGCCTGGTTCTACGCCGAGCCGAAGTCCGACGCCGGGCACATCAAGGATCACGTGGCCTTCTGGCGCGGCGTGCGCGTCGAGGCCTGAAACGGCCGCACCAATCGCTGCGTCCCCCTCGAGCGTGCGCATCCAGGTCCAGTGACGCTAATCGGTTTCAGTGGCACCGTTGCTTTGGCGGGGCAGCCCTCGAAGCGATCGGAGCGGTCAGGTCCGCCCTCTCCAGCCGCGGGGAGACCAGCCCCCAGAGGAAGATGCTGGCCGCGACCGCGACGATCACTGTGAGCTCCATGTCAGGTGCCCCTTTCTCCCTGCTTGGCCGGTCAGCGACCCAGCGGGTTCTGGCCCGGAGTTGAATGGAACGGTCCGAGGACAGCGCCCCGGTCACGGCTGGCAACGGCGACCGTGAGGGTTGCCGGTTCCTCCGAGGCCATGGTGGCGACGGTCATCGTCGCGATCAGGGGGTCATCACCGAGCCGGTGAAGATGCTTCCGCTCCTCAGGCTCCGCGGGTGCGACGCTGGCGGTAAGGACCTGCACCAGGCCTTCGGTCCAGGCGGCGGGGCTGCCCCGCCAGGCGAACACGTCGGAGATCCAGACGGCGTGCCCCCTCGCCCAGCGGGTCTTGCCGGATCTGCGTACCCGCACCGGGATGTTGCCGCGCCGCTGGAGCAACGCGCGGTTGCGGTATATGACGGTGAATAGTCCGAGGGCACAGAGCCACAGCGGCACCCCCAGGAACACCAGTAACGCCCAGATCATCCCATCGCCTCCACGGTCGTGTGCGGGTGAGGTCAGTCCGCCTGGCTGATTCCCGGGCAACGCCAGGAGCCGTCGAGGGCTGCGGGCCCGGGCCGGTACATCCTGAGAAGGACGAACCACGGGCTCTCGGGCGACGTCGGCAGCCAGTTCGGCTTCCGCCCGCCGGCTGGTGGGTCCGGCTGCAGGTACAGCGTCAGCCCTCCGTCGCCGTCCATCCGCAGCTCAGACGCGTCGTCACCGACCGAGTACCGGTCAATGGGGTTTGCAATGAGGTTGAGGTCTTCGACCGTGTAGGCGGTCAAGGACCAGAATGCGCCCACGGGCGGCAGTCCACCAGGCGGGAAGCGCAAGGTGTACCGGTTCTTCGGGCGTTCTTGAAGGCAGCGGGGTGCCATACTCCTCCGCGAGACCCTGCATGTCGAGCTGGTCCAGCAGCGGCTGGGGGCAGGTGTCGCCGGAACCGTCGGGATCGTTCAGGCCGATGGTGTTGTAGATGCTGCCGATCAGCTCGCCGGTCTCGGCAGTTTCGCAGAAGGTGTCATGGTCTTTCCCCTTGGTTGTAGAAACGGAGTCGGTCGGCGCGTACGACAAGCTCCTCCTGCAGCGTCGGCGTCCGGTACTCCCACCCCTGCGGCAACTTGAGGCGCTCCCCGAGTGTTGCCAGCCGGTCCACGGTGTTGTGCGGGTCGACGTGATGGGAGGCGCTTTGCCTGATGTAGACGCTGCCGGTCGGGGAGACCAGATGGTGCACCTGCCGGCCGGCGTTGAAGTATCACGTCTCCGCCGAAGTCCCTCTTCAGCTGGTCCGGGTCAAGGGCCCGGAACTGGGCGTCGAACTGCTCGCCCGAGACGCCGTCGGTCAAGCCGAGGTTGTTGTATATGACGCCGGAGGCTCCGGGTCCGTCGGCGTCCCTGGTGAAGACGATGATCTCAGCGTGGCGCATTCCGTGGTGGTTTTCGGCTGAAGTTGAATTTCCGTCATCTTCCTGGGGTGTTGACATCGGAACGACCTTTCGTTCGAACGTAGTCCCGGGAGCCGTTCTCAGGGTGGGGGAGCGGGCGTCGGTGGGGTGCGCATGACCCCGGAAGGGTCATGCGCACCCGCGGGTGCCAGGGGCCGGCGCCGTGGTGTCAGCCGGGGTCTTAGTCGCGGAGGTCGCCGCGGTCGTCCCGCCGGTCTTCCCGGCGGTCGCCGCGACGGTTGATCCCGTGGGCGACGACAATTGCCCCGCCGGCGGCGGCGGCGGTCCTGCGCCTGCGTCGTGCTGCGAGTGGCATGTCAGGCTCCTTCCTTCGTTGCTTCGGCGTCCGCCTCGAAGGCGGCGATGACAGCCTGGGTCGGGATCCGGCCGCTGGCCACGAGCTGGCCACCGGCCTTGCGGACGGCTGCGCCGAACGGGGCCGCCCACTGGTTCTCCCAGACGAGCACCGCGGCGGAGTGCCCGGGCTCGATCGTCTCGGCCAGACAGTCCTGGTGCGCGAGGCGACCCTGCGTAATCTCGACCCGGTGCTGGGGCGCGTACCGACTGCGTGGATCCTCCGCGGTCCGTTCGCATTCCGTCCCACTATCATCCGCCCGACCCCTGCCATCCACGTGGCTTCAACATCCGGGCAGATCGTCCTCTTCTGGAGGTTCTTCCTGGTGGTGATTCCGTTGGCCATAGCGGTTCTCGAACGTCGCTGGGCGGTGTCGCTCCCGTTTCCACCCGTTGCAGGTTCTGTCGGCGTCGCGGTTCTCGCGCTCGCCAGCGCCCTTGGCCTCTGGTCGGCAGGAGTGATGTCGACACTGGGGGATGGCACGCCGCTGCCATCGGCGATGCCCAGCCGTCTGGTCATCGCCGGTCCGTATCGCCGGATTCGCAATCCGATGGCGGTCGCAGGCGTCCTACAGGGGGCCGCCGTCGGCCTCATCCTGCAGTCGTGGCTCGTCGCCGCCTACGCGGTCGTGGGTTCGGTGGTGTGGAACTACGTCGTCGGGCCGCTCGAGGAATCGGACCTCAAGGACCGGTTCGGCGAAGAATTCCAGCATTACCGCGACACGGTGCGCTGCTGGATCCCTCAAGTATCGAAAACTCAGCGCCCGCCGAGACGATGACTGTCTCCGGGGCCCGCAAGTGTCATCGGAAGCGATAGTGTGTTCTGGGATTACCAGCCACACGAAAGGGCGGACAATGACGACTGCTGAACTACCGGAGCTTGCCGAGGGCGACTTTTACTACGAGGCGCTGGGCGGCGGGCGTTTCCGCTCCACCATCCACGCCCAGGGCGCCTGGAACGACCACGAGCAGCATATGGCTCCCGCCTCCGGCATTATGGCCGACTGTCTGGACCGGCATGAGCCGCGCGACGATATGCGGATGGCGCGCCTGAGCTACGAGATTCTTGGCCTGATTCCTGGCGGCGACTTCGAGGTTGTCACCACTACCCTTCGCCCGGGCCGGACGATCGAACTGGTGCAGGCCGAGCTGATTGCCGGCGGCCGCACCGCGATCCGCGCCACGGCGTGGCGGATGGTCACGTCCGACACCAGCGCCGTCGCGGCCTTTGAGGATCCCAGGATCCCTGCGCCGAAGGACTGCGAACCCTACGACGCCGTGAGCATCTGGCCGGGCGGCTATATTGCGTCGCTGGAAATGCGGATCGCCGACGGGCACCGCGCCGGGTCCGGCACGGTCTGGCTGCACACCGGAAAGCCGCTGACGGACCGGAAGGACAGCAGCGACATGGCCCGCCTGGTCGGCCTGGTGGACACGGCCAACGGAATCGCCGCCCGCGTTGCCCCGGGCAAGGGCAGCTACGCCTTCCCCAACCTGGACCTGCAGATCCACATGTACCGGCGCCCGGAAGGGGAGTGGCTGGGGCTGGATAACGAGGTCTCCTTTGGCACGGACGGGATTGGCCTGACCTCGACCGTCCTGCACGACCTCGAGGGTCCGTTCGGCCGCGCCGAGCAGATCCTGACGCTCAGGAAGTCCTAGGGCTCAGGCCGTCCCGCAGCCGGTGCCGGCGGCCGGCTCCGGGCGGCTGCGGGAGGGCCGTGCCGGCTGAACGCTAGTGGAAGACCAGCCAGCCGACCACGGTGGCCAGGCCCGTCAGCACGGCACCCCAGGCGATGTCCGCCAGCACGATGATGAGCGGCCAGTTCTTCAGGGTCGCTGCGTTGGTGAGGTCATAGGTGGCGTAGGCGAAAGTTCCCAGCGCGGCGCCGTAACCGAGCGCCGTGAGCCAGCTGCCGCCGTCGAGCGCCGGCTGAAGGGCGAAGAAAACGATCCCCGCGACGTACAGGACGTAGAAAACGACGGCGTACCCTAGATGGGGCTTGTCCGCCATGAGGTGCCCCAGATGGCTCCGGTAGAACTTGCTCATCGACTTGAGCCAGACGGAATCAATGACGGCGAACGCGGCGGCTACGACGAGGAACTGCAAGATGACCATAAGGGAGCATAACAACATGCCGGAGGCCGCTGGCGCACCGCGGACGCTGACGATTTACCGGCAGGAGGAGTCCCTGGGCGCCGCCGCGGACCTGGACTTCGCCCTTGAGCTGCTGCGGAAGGTCAAGACCGGCGGCGTGGGCCCCATGATCCGGCTCTACCGGCCGGCGCCCACCGTGGCCTTCGGGCAGCGGGACACGCACCTGCCGGGTTTTGACGCCGCCGCGCAGGCCTGCCGTGAACTGGGCTTCGAACCGCTGGTCCGCAAGGCCGGGGGACGCGCCGCCGCGTACCACGAGGGGACCCTCGTGATCGATCACCTGGAACCGGACACGGACGCCATCGCCGGGGCCAAGCGGCGCTTCTCCTTTTTCGGCGAACTGCTGGCCGGCGCCCTGCGGAGCGCCGGCGTCGACGCCGCGGTGGGGGAGATCCCCGGCGAGTACTGCCCCGGGGAATTCAGCGTCCACGGCCAGGATCCGGACTTTCCGCAGCACCAGCTCAAGCTGATCGGCACGGCCCAGCGGGTGGTGGCCGGCGGCTGGCTGTTCAGTTCCGTCATCGTGGTGGAGAACTCGGCCCCGATCCGCGCGGTGCTGGAGGCCAGTTACGCCGCTCTCGGCCTGGACTGGGACCCGGCCACAGCGGGCGCCGTCAACGACCTCGTCCCGCACCTGGACGTGGACGCCATCGAGGCGGCCGTGATCGAGATCTATGCCCGTTACGCCACCCTGGACTTCGGCCACTTCAACAGCTTGCTCGGCTGAAACCGGCGCTCCGGCGCCCGGGCGAGGGAAGCCTAACAGGGCGTGTGCCGCGTGCCCATCTGGCTCGCAGCAAGGGGCCCTTTGAGCGCCCAAAACGGCCCCTGCTGCCAGCTACCTGGCTAGGGCGTGTCTCCCAATTGGTTCTTGTCTGCTTTGGCATGCTGGAACCATGTCGCGCACTGCCGTCCTGACCGATGCCCAATGGGAGCGGATTGAACCGTTGATGCC
>NZ_JBVAYY010000023.1:0-31684 GCF_055412885.1 Pseudarthrobacter leeuwenhoeki
GGGGGGCGCGGCGGGTGCGGGGGGCGCGGCGGGTGCGGGGGGTGCTGCGGGTGCGGAGGGTGCTGCCGGTGCTGCGGGTGCCGGCGCTGCCGGTGCCGGAACAGGCCTGGCTGCCGGCACGGGAGCCACGGCTGCGGCCGGGGCGGGTGCTTCGGCGGGCGCGGGCACCGCCTGGAGCGTGCAGGGCGGGACGCCGTCGCGGATCTTGAGGGTGCACTTGTAGGTGCCGGTGGCGGCAGAGGGCGCAGCCGGGGCTGGCCCCGGGGCCGCGACGGCGCCGAGGGATGCAGTGAGGGACAGCACGGCCGCTGCGGCCGCCCCCGAAAACAAGGTTGTGCGTTTCTTCATGTACTTCTCCTGGAGCTCACGCTCTGTTGGTGGCGTCATTCCGCGCAGCGCTGAAGGCGCGGTCAGGACGGAATGCGCCGTTCTTCATGGCAGCACCGGGGATGTTCACCGGCACACCAGGCTTTCGGCCGTGCACGTCATCCGGGCAGCGACGTGCCCTCCGCCTTGAGGGCAGGCGTCACCCGTGGCGGGGCAAAAAAGATCGGCCCCGACGACTGCGCCGGGGCCGATCGATGAAGACCAGAGCTTCCTGCCAGAATCGAACTGGCGACCTTCTCATTACGAGTGAGACGCTCTACCAACTGAGCTAAGGAAGCGACCGCCTGAAGTGTCCGGGTGGCCCGGGCGCTTCATGCCAGAGACAACTGTAGTAGAGTCCTCCGGCCCGGGTCAAAATGAGTGTCGAACGCTTCAGCAGACGGTATTGTCCGCAGGGGTCTTGCCGTCGACCAGATAACCGTCCACGGCATTGCCGACGCAGTCGTTGGAGCGGCCGTAGGCGGTGTGGCCTTCGCCCTGCCACGTCAGCAGCGAGGCGTTGCCGAGCTGCTTGCGCAGCTCGCCCGCCCATTCCACCGGGGTGGCCGGGTCGCCGGTGGTGCCGATCACCAGGATGTCGGCCGACCCCCCGTATTCCACCGGGGCCGGGGTCCGGACATTCTGGTACGGCCACTCCTTGCAGCTGGTGCCGCCGTAGGCGAAATACTTGCCGAAGGTGGGCGAATCCAGCCGGAGCTGCTGCTCGTCCGCACGCATTCCCGCGGTGTCCGTGACCATCGGGTAGTCCAGGCAGTTGATGGCGCTGAAAGCAAAGGTGCTGTTCGACGAATAGCTGCCGTCGGGTTCGCGTTCGGCGTTGAAGTCGGCCAGCCTGAGGAACATCGAGGGATCATTCTTCAGGGCCGCGCCGAGTGCCTGCGTGAGCAGCGGCCAGTTGTCGTTGTTGTACAGCGGGACGATCATGCCGGTGACCAGGGTGGACGCTGAGACGATCCTGCCGTCCTTGGCGCGCATCGGGTTCGCCTCCACGGCGGCGATCAGGTCCCGGATCTGCTCAACCCCGCCGTCGACACCGCCGCTGAGTGGGCAGCCGTCGGACTGGAGGCAGTTTTCCACGTAGGCACGGAGGGCTTTTTCAAAAGCCTTGGCCTGGCCGCTGGTGAGCTCCTCGTAGCTGAGGGAGGGATCCATCGCGCCGTCCAGGACCATCGTGCCGACGTTGTCAGGGAACAGCGAGGCGTAGGTCGAACCGAGGAACGTCCCATAGGAGAACCCCATGTAGTTCAGCTTCGTGTCGTTCAGTGCAGCGCGCAGGATGTCCAGGTCCTTGGCGGCGCTCACGGTGTCGACCTCGCCCAGGACCGGCCCGGTCTTTTCCTCGCATTTGGCGGCGATCACCTGGTTGTCCGCCACCGTTTCGGCCAGGCCGGCGTCGGTGTCCAGATCGTAGATCTTCGCGCGGGAGGCGTCGCGTTCCTCATCCGTCAGGCAGGTGACCGGGGCGGAGCGTTTTACGCCGCGCGGGTCGAATCCCACGATGTCAAAGTTGGAGCGGAGCTTGTCCGAGAAGTGCGTGGCTCCGGCGTCCTTGACGAAGTCATAGCCTGAGCCGCCGGGCCCGCCCGGGTTGATGAGCAGGCTGCCGTTGCTGTTGCCCTTCGAGGGCAGCTTAAGCGCCGCGATCTCGATGCTGTCGCCGTCCGGATTGCTGTAGTCCAGCGGAACCTTGATCGTGGTGCACTGGAAGTCCGTCTCGCAGGCGGCCCAAGTGGCCTTCTGCGTGTAGTAGCTGCGGAGTTCGGCGGGCGCGGAGGACGCGATCTCAGGATTTGGTGTGCTGGAGGTTTTGGCCCCGCTGCCGCCGGTACCGAACAGGGTGCACGAGGAGAGCACCACGGCCAGGGCCATGGCGCCGGCTGCCCGCATGCCGATCGCAATGGATCGGGATCGGGCGGGCACTGCTCGTGCAGACTTCATGCGGTTCTCCTTGGAGGATCGGATCGGAGGGAATGATCCCTCAGATGAGGCTTGCGGCCATGGACTCGATGGCCAGCAGCGGGGCCACGTTGGAGGTCGTGATCCGTTTGCGGGCCTTGTTGATGGCGTCCATGCGGGCAAGCGTCGTTTCGGGGGAGGACTGGCGGGCGAACTCAACGAGTTCGCTTCTGAGTTCAACGTTGACCAGTTCCACGGCGTTCCCCATCTGGATGATCAGCACATCCCGGTAGAAGGACAGCAGGTCGGTCAGGGTGCGGTCCAGGGAGTCTGTCACCGAACGCTTGGCGCGGCGCTTCTGGTCGTCCTCGAGCTGCTTGACCTGCCCCCGCATGGCCGGCGGCAGCGTGCCGCTCTCGGGCGCGCCGAGGGTCGCGAGCAGGGCGGCTTTTTCCGCCGCGTCGCGCTCGTCGTTGGAGCTGTTGGCTTCCTCGGTGGCGATCTTGACGAGTTTTTCCGCCATCAGCACCGCGGCGGTGACGCCCCGGAGGCCCAGCGGGAACCGCACTGTTTCCAGCCGCCGCTCGCGGGCTTCGGGATCCCGTGCCAGCCGGCGGGCGATCCCGACATGGCTTTGCGCTGCCCGGGCGGCACGTTCGGCGACGGCCGGGTCGACGCCGTCGCGCTTGACCAGCAGGGCCGCGACGTCGGCCGCGGGCGGAAGCCGCAGCGCCACCGACCGGCAGCGGGAGCGGATGGTGACCAGGACGTCGGCCGGGGAGGGGGCGCACAGCATCCAGATGGTGCGGGGGGTCGGTTCCTCGATCGCCTTGAGCAGCACGTTGGTGGTGCGTTCCGCCATCCGGTCCGCGTCCTCCACGACGATGATGCGCCAGCGCGCCGAGGACGGACGGTTCCCGGCGGTGGAGACCAGCTCCCGGGCCTCGTCGATGGTGATGGTGACCTTCTCGGTGCGCACGAACGCGACGTCGGAGTGGGTTTCACCCAGGATGGTCAGGCACGCCGCGCATTCACCGCAGCCGCGCAGGCTGACATCGTCCTGGTCGCAGTTCAACGCGGCGGCGAAGGCCTTCGCCGCGTTGGACCGCCCGGAACCCGGCGGGCCGGTGAAAAGCCACGCATGGGTCAGGCCGTCGCCCCCGGCAGCATGGCGCAGTTGGGCCACGACGGCGGGCTGGCCCTGGAGGTCGTCCCAGACGCTCACGCGCTCACGCCCCGGGGGAGGGCCAGCAGCTGCTCGACCCGCGCGAGGATCCGCACCGCCAACTGCTCGACCGGGAGGTGGGCGGGAAGGACGAGATACCCTTCGGGCCGGGCCGCAGCGAGGGCGAGGAACGCGGCCCGGATCCTGGTGTGGAACTCGTCGGCCTCGGATTCCAGCCGGTCCTCGGCCGCGTCGCCCGCGGTGCGGCGGCGCCGGCCGACCTCGGGGTCAACGTCGAGCAGCACCGTGAGGTCCGGCTGCAGGCCCGAGGTGGCCCACTCGTTGATGTTGCGGACGGCGTCGGTGCCCAGATCCCGGCCGGCGCCCTGGTAGGCGACCGAGGAATCGATGTAGCGGTCGGTGAGGACGACCTCGGCGCGTTCCAGGGCCGGGCGGATGACCTGGCTGGCGTGGGCGGCGCGGGAGGCGGCAAAAATCAGGGCTTCGGTGTGCGCATCGATATGGCCGTGGCCGTGGTCCAGGACCAGGGAACGCAGCTTTTCGCCGATCGGGGTGCCGCCCGGCTCCCTGGTCCGCAGCACCTTGAGGCCGCGCAATTCAAGGGCCGCAGCCAGCTCAGCCGCCTGCGTGGACTTGCCGGCGCCGTCGCCGCCCTCGAAGGCGATAAACAGTCCGGGGTTATGGGTAGTCACTGCCCCAGCCTACCGACAATCCCTGACAGTCACGCCCTGGACGTAACGCCTTGGCCGCCCTGCGGGGCGCCGACGTACCCTGTGACCATGAGTCTTTCCGAAGCGCAGGCAGCCTCCCTCTCCGCGGAAACGGTCGTCGTGGCGGCGGGCCGCCCGCCGCGGAAACGCGACGAACCGGTCAACCCCCCGCTGGTGCTCTCCTCGACCTATTACGGCACCGGACCGCTGGGCGACGGCGACCGCGGCTACGGGCGGTATTCCAACCCCACCTGGGACCCGTTCGAGGAAGCCATCGGCCAGCTGGAAGGCGCCGGGCTCCCCGGACTGCTCTATGCGTCCGGCCTCGCCGCCGTCAGTTCGGCGCTGTCCCTGGTTCCTGCCGGGGGAGTGCTGGTCATGCCGTCCCACAGCTATGCCGGATCACTGGTGATGGCCACCGAACTTGCCGGGAAGGGCTTCCTGGAATTGCGCACGGTGGACATCGCGGACACCGACGCGGTCCTGGCGCAGCTTGCGCCGGCGGACGGGCGCCCCGCCAGCATGCTCTGGCTGGAGAGCCCTACCAACCCGATGCTGGGCGTCGCGGACATCCGCGCCCTGACAACGGCCGCGCACGCGGCGGGCGCCGTCGTCGTCACGGACAACACCTTCTCCACCCCCCTCGTGCAGCAGCCGCTGGCGCTGGGCTCCGACGTCGTCCTGCACTCGGTGACGAAGTACCTCTCCGGCCACTCCGACGTCGTGCTGGGCGCCCTGGTGACGTCCGACGCCGGTCTGCGCGGCGCGCTGCTGCACCACCGCACCATCCACGGCGGGATCGCCGGGCCGTTCGAGGCCTGGCTGGCGCTGCGCGGGCTGCGCACCCTGGCCCTGCGGGTCGAGCGCTCGCAGGCGTCGGCGGCGGTGCTGGCCGAGCGGCTGAGCACGCACCCCAGGGTCGGCAGCATCCGGTTCCCGGGACTGCCCTCGGACCCCGGCCACGAACGGGCCAAGAGCCAGATGAAGGGCTTCGGCTCGGTGTTGTGCATTGAAATGGCCCCGATCGCCAGCGGCGGGAACAGCGGCGACGGCAGCCACAACGGCAGCCTCAGCGGTGCCGATGCCGCGGACCGGATGATCCGGGCCCTGAAGCTGTGGCTGCCGGCCACCTCCCTGGGAGGGGTGGAGTCGCTGATCGAACGGCGGCGACGGCACACGGCCGAGCCGGCCAGCGTGCCCGAGAATCTGGTCCGGATGAGCGTGGGCATCGAAAATGTCGAGGACCTTTGGGCCGATTTGGAGCAGGCCCTTGCCAGCTTGGACGGCTAGGCTGGGGGCATGGACGGAAGAACGCTTATTTACTATGTCGAGACCGGGGTCTACTTTCTCCTGGCCCTCGTAGCCCTGGCCCTTGAGGTATGGGCTTTCTTCGACTGCCTGCGGCACAAGGCGAACGTCTTCGAAGCCGTCTCCAAGCGCACCAAAACTTTCTGGCTGGCCGTCACCGGTGGCGCCCTGGCCGTGGGCCTGCTCTCCCTGTTGGGCGGCGGCGGAGGCCTCCTGGGTCCGCTGGGACTGTTCGGACTCGCCGCTGTGACGGCGGCGTCCGTCTACCTCGCCGACGTCCGCCCCGCCGTCAAGGACGCGGGCCGCGGCGGAAACCGCAATACGGGTCCCTACGGCCCCTGGTAATCCCCGCCGGCCCCCTCAGCTCGCAAGCTCGCTCAGGGAACCCTGCCGGCGTGGGCCCAACCACCGGCCCCCTCAGCTCGCAAGCTCGCTCAGGGAACCCTGCCGGCGTGGGCCCAACCACCGGCNCTGCCGGCGTGGGCCCAACCACCGGCTCCCAGCACTACTAGCGTCCCGGCGCGACGGCGTCCCAGCGGACCGTCAGTTCGCCCAGCCGCCACCGGGCCGGACCATCCTGGACCGGCCAGCCGGCGTCGAGCAGTGAACGGCACATGGCCGTCCAGCGTTGCCGGTTCCCGAAGGACGCCAGCGGCGCAGCCTCCAGCCAGGCCTGGTCCATCGCCTGCAGGAAGGCTTGAATCCTCTCGCCGGGCACGTTGCGGTGGATCAGGGCTTTCGGCAGCCGCTCGGCCACTTCCGAGGGCAGCGCAAAACTGCCGAACCGCATGGACAGGCTCAGGCTCAGCGGGCGCTCGGCGTCCAGCGCCACCCACGTGACCCGGCGGCCTATCTCGTCGCAGGTGCCGTCGATGAACAGCCCGTCCGGGGCCAGCCGACCCTGCACCAGCCGCCAGATGGCCGCGACGTCGGCCTCCTCGTACTGCCGCAGCACGTTGAACGCCCGTACCAGGACAGGCCGGCCGGCCACCGGCAGTTCGAAGCCGCCCAGCTGGAAGCTCAGCCCGGGCCGTTCCAGTTCCCGGGCCAGCCGGACGCGCTCGGGCTCGATTTCGATGCCGACCACCCGCACGTCGGGCCGGACCGCGGACAGCCGTTCAAAGAGTTCGACGGCGGTGGCCGGGGAAGCGCCGTAGCCCAGATCGACGACGAGAGGATCAGCCGCCGCGCGCAGCCGCCAGGCCTGCGGGCCGGTCAGCCAGCGGTCCAGCCGCCGCATCCGGTTGGGGTTGGTGGTGCCGCGGGTAACGTTGCCCACCGGCCTGCCCGCACGGGGGCCGCCTTTCGTTCCGCCGCGTTTTTCCATGCCGCCTTTTTCCATGACATGGGTATGCGGGGACGCCACCCGCTCAGCCTTCTGCACCACCAGCCCACCCTATCCTCCGACGCGATCCTCCGACTCGGGGTCACTTCCGGCCCATGCGGCACCCCGGGACGGGCGCGGAGTGACCCCGCGTTGCCATGTGGCGCGGGCTTTGTAACGCGCGGCCCTGCCCGGGGCCGCTCGGCTAGGATGAAAACCATGACTTATAAGCTGATTTTGCTGCGCCACGGCCACAGCGAATGGAACGCCAAGAACCTGTTCACCGGCTGGGTGGACGTTGACCTCAACGACCAGGGCCGGGCCGAGGCGATCCGCGGCGGCGAGCTTCTCGTGGAGCACAACATCCTCCCGGACGTCCTGTACACCTCGCTGCTGAAGCGGGCCATCAACACGGCCAACATGACCCTCGAGAAGGCCGACCGCGGCTGGATCCCGGTCAAGCGGGACTGGCGGCTCAACGAGCGCCACTACGGCGCCCTGCAGGGCAAGGACAAGGCGCAGACCCTCGCCGAATACGGCGAAGAGCAGTTCATGACCTGGCGCCGGTCCTACGACACCCCGCCGCCGCCCCTGGCCGACGACTCCGAATTCTCGCAGGTGAATGATCCGCGCTATGCGGACCTCGGCGACGACCTGCCCCGCACCGAATGCCTCAAGGACGTCCTGGTCCGCCTGCTGCCCTACTGGGAATCGGACATCAAGGAAGACCTCAAGGCCGGCAAAACAGTCCTCGTCACGGCCCACGGCAACTCGCTGCGCGCGCTCGTCAAGCACCTGGACGGCATCAGCGACGAAGCCATCGCCGGACTGAACATTCCCACGGGCATCCCGCTGGTCTACGAACTCGACGAGAACTTCAAGCCGCTGAACCCGGGCGGCACTTACCTCGACCCCGAGGCCGCGGCCACGGCGATCCAGGCAGTCGCCAACCAGGGCAAGAAGTAGCGCCCCGGCGCACAACCACGGAAACGTACGACGCCGGCCGGTCACCTCGCAAGGTGACCGGCCGGCGTCGTACGTTCTACTTCCGGACCCGCTGTCCGGACCCGGTGAGTGCTAGCTGTGTTCGATGGTGTTCGGCTGCCAGGCGCCGGTGACCAGGTAGGTGACCTTCTGCGCCACGGAGACGCCGTGGTCCGCGAAACGCTCGAAGTAGCGGCTGGCGAGGGCGACGTCGACGGTCGTGGCGGGGGACTCGTGCCAGTCGCTGCGGGCGATCGCGCGGAAGACGCTCAGGTGCAGGTCGTTGACTGCGCTGTTGGCCTTCAGGATGTCCCGGGCCACTTCAAGGTCCCGGGTCTCCAGCAGCACCGTGAGCTTCCGGGCGATCAGCAGGTCATGCTCGGCGAAGCTTTGGAAGGTCTCACGCAGCTGGGCGGGCACCACGGTGGCGGGGTAGCGGAGTCGGGCAAGCTGGGCGAGGTGGCGGGCGAGGTCGCCCATCCGCTCCATGGAGGCGCTCATCCGGAGGGAACCCACGAGCATCCTCAGGTCGCTGGCCACGGGTCCCTGCAGGGCGAGGATGTCGATGGCTTGCTCGTCGAGGCTGTTCTGCAGGAAGTCGATCCGTGCATCGGCGGCGATGACTTCCTCGGCCAGATCAAGGTCGGCGCCGTCGAAGGCAGTCGTGGCTTTCTCAATGGCGTCACTGACCAGCTTTGAGATTTCGACGAGCTGTTCCCCCACTTGGGCGAGCTCTTCCTGAAAAACCTTGCGCACGTGTGCGTCCTTTCCCTGCAAACATTGCCGGCCACCGAAGTGGCAGGTTCATTTCGGATCACCTCTCGGCGCTTCAACACTCCAGTGTCCCAGCGACCGGTGAACTGTTGCGCGCCAATAGATGAACGTTAGCTGAACCGGAGTGGGAATAGCGGGAGATTACAGTTTCCGACGCGGGGCAGAGCATAAGCTGGAGCCGTGGACCCAATGCTTATCGGTGTAATCGCCGGCCTGATCGGCCTGTCGCTTGGCGTCTTCGGCGTGCTCGCCTTCCGGGTCAGTGAGCAGCAGCGCAAGCTCGTGGACGTGGAGTTCGAGGATCCCTCACTTCCCGAAGGCGCCGCCGAGGTGCTGGCCGCCGTCGGCCGGGCGTTTATGGTGGTGGACGCGGTCGACGGCGTCGTCCGCGCCAGTCCCGCCGCGTATGCCTACGGCCTGGTGCGCGGCCATACGCTGGTCCATGAGCAGCTGCTGGAGATGACCGCGAAAGTGCGGCGCGACGGCGTCATCCTCGAACGGCTCCTCGAACTTCCGCGGGGCCCGCTGGGCCAGGGGACCATCGTGGTGCAGGTGCGGGCGGCCGTGATCGCGGAGGAATACATCCTCCTGCTCGCCGACGACCGGACCGAGGTGACCCGCACGGAGGAAGTCCGCAACGACTTTGTCGCCAACGTTTCCCACGAACTGAAGACGCCGGTCGGTGCCATCTCGCTGCTGGCCGAGGCGCTCGAGTCCTCCGCCGATGACCCGGATGCTGTGCGCCGCTTCGCCAGGCGCACCCACAAGGAATCTGTCCGCCTGGCGGCCCTGGTGCAGGACATCATCGAACTTTCCCGGTTGCAGGGCTCCAACGTCGCCAAGCAGGGCCGGGCTGTGGACATCAACACGGTCGTCGCCGAGGCGGTGGACCGGTCCCAGCTGCCGGCGGAAAGCAAGAACATCGACCTTGTGGTGGGCGGGCACTCGGACGTGATGGTCTACGGCGACCAGGACCAGTTGGTGACGGCACTGCGGAACCTTATTGACAACGCCATCCGCTACTCCCCGGAAAACACCCGGGTCGGCATCGGCATCCGTGCCAAGGACGGCCTCGTGGCGGTATCCGTCACGGACCAGGGCGAGGGGCTCAGCCCCGAGGACCAGGAACGGGTCTTCGAACGCTTTTACCGCGTGGACGCCGCCCGGTCACGCCATACCGGCGGTACCGGCCTTGGCCTGAGCATCGTCAAGCACGTCGTCGCCAACCACGGCGGCGAGGTGACCCTCTGGTCCAAGCCCGGGCAGGGCTCCACCTTCACCATCCGGCTTCCGGAACTGGAAGGCCAGGACCTCGACGTCGTTCCCGACGCGGGCGAGCCCGCGGACCGGGCCGCCTCCCAGGCTGCAGCCCACAAAGCCTCCCAGCCCCCCAGACCAACACGACGGGACGCCGCCGGCGCCCATGAGCAAGGAGCTACCGCTTGAGCAGGATTCTGATTGTCGAGGACGAAGAGTCGTTCAGCGACCC
This sequence comes from Pseudarthrobacter leeuwenhoeki, assembly GCF_055412885.1. Lineage (NCBI taxonomy): Bacteria > Bacillati > Actinomycetota > Actinomycetes > Micrococcales > Micrococcaceae > Pseudarthrobacter > Pseudarthrobacter leeuwenhoeki. The sequence continues at coordinate 10,059 of NZ_JBVAYY010000023.1, forward strand.
GCTGTCCTACCTACTGGGCAAGGAAGGATTCGAGGTGGAGGTGGTGGACAACGGTCTGGACGCCATCACCGAATTCGACCGCAACGGCGCCGACCTGGTGCTGCTGGACCTGCAGCTGCCTGGCCAGTCGGGCACCGAGGTCTGCCGGCAGCTGAGGCAGCGCTCGTCCGTGCCGGTCATCATGCTGACGGCGAAGGACGCGGAGATCGACAAGGTCGTCGGGCTGGAACTCGGTGCCGATGACTACGTCACCAAGCCCTACTCTTCGCGGGAGCTGGTGGCCCGCGTCCGGGCCGTGCTGCGCCGCCAGGGCGAGCCCGAGGAACTGGTGTCCAGCACCGTGCAGGCGGGTCCGGTCCGGATGGATATCGAACGGCACGTCGTCACGGTCAGCAGTGAGCAGGTTTCCCTGCCACTGAAGGAATTTGAGCTGCTGGAAATGCTGCTGCGGAACTCCGGCCGGGTCCTGACCCGCGGGCAGCTGATCGACCGGGTCTGGGGTTCGGACTATGTGGGGGACACCAAGACCCTCGATGTCCACGTCAAGCGGCTCCGCAGCAAGATCGAACCGGACCCCTCGGCGCCGCGGCACCTCATCACGGTCCGTGGCCTGGGCTACAAATTCGAGCCCTGAGACAGACAGGCCGTTCGCCCGGACAGGGCAGAACGCAGCGAACATACAGAGAAGGAGGGGCACCCGGCGGACCGGGTGCCCCTCCTTCTGAGTGGAAGCTAGTGGTTCGAACTGCTCTTCGGTGACGGGCTCGGCGTGGCCGAGCCGGTGGGCTCGCTGCCGGCCGGCAGGTACTGCTTGTAGTCGGAGATCGTTGAGTCCAGCACCGGAACCCCGAAGGTGGTCTTCTGGTTGGTGCCGTCCTCGCTGATGCTGACCTCGACCAGGGACCCCGGGATGCCGCCGGTGGTGCTCAGGATGGCCTCGTCGGTGGAGTTGTTGAGCAGCGTGTAGGAGTTCTGCTTGACCGGTACTTCGGTCTGGGAACCGCCGGCGCCGGCGATGGTCAGCGTCACGTCCTCGGAGGACGAGTTGTAGACGGCGCCGATCACACGGCCGGGCTTGTCCTCACCGGCGGAGATGATCATCATGTTGCGCAGCTGAAGCGCGCCGACGTTGGCCTGCGTTCCGTCGGAGGCCGCGTACTGCGCGGTGGTCGCCTGGGGGTTGGTGTAGCCACACCCTGTTACGGACAGCAGGCCGATGCCCAGAGCAGCCGTTGCCATTGCCAGCTTGCCGCGCTGGCCCCGGTTCATCGCAGTGAAACCCACGTCTCGCACTCCTTGAGAGTCTTGGAACATTCTTATCCATAGCCTATCGGCAATCCCCGCCAAACGATGATTCGGGCCGTACACAATCCCGTCGCTCCGTGGCCGGCCGGGCGCCGGCCGGCCGCCGGCGGGTGATGGGGGCGCTCTTGGCGGGGGCGGGGCAATGCACTAATGTCCGCTTTCGTCAAGGGGTCTGGCGGTGCCGTTAACGGCCATTTTCCCCGTATTCACGCGGTTCTTAGGTACGTTCCATGGCAGTCGTATGCCTTAACCGTGATAAACTGGTCTGCGGGAAAGGGGAATGTCCACATGGTTTTTGAGGTCGGCGAGACAGTAGTTTACCCTCACCACGGTGCAGCCAAAATTGAAGAAATCAAGATGCGCACTGTCAAGGGCGAAGAGAAGATGTATCTCAAGCTCAAGGTGGCTCAGGGTGATCTGACCATTGAAGTTCCAGCAGAAAACGTTGACCTTGTTGGGGTCCGGGACGTAGTGGGCAAAGAAGGTCTGGAGCACGTGTTTGAAGTGCTGCGGGCCGAGTTCACTGAAGAGCCCACCAACTGGTCACGTCGATACAAGGCAAACCTGGAGAAGCTTGCTTCCGGTGACGTCATCAAGGTGGCAGAGGTCGTCCGCGACCTGTGGCGCCGCGATCACGATCGGGGTCTCTCCGCAGGGGAGAAGCGCATGCTGGCCAAGGCACGCCAGATTCTGATTTCAGAACTGGCGCTGGCTGAGAAGACTGATGAAGAGAAGGCTGCAAGCGTTCTCGACGAGGTCCTGGCTTCCTAAGCAAGTCGAACAGACAAGAATTGAACCCCGGCAGCGTAACGGCTGCCGGGGTTTCTTTTGCCCGCTTTCAACAGCCCCTCAGGTTGAGCTGCCGGCTCTGGTCCGTCACCACGGACGCAGAAGCACCAGAAGTGACAGATCAGTGGGACGCGCGGGGCGCCGGGACGTAGTGTTGTGCGCATGGACTCTGCACCGACCAACACGTCACCGGCCGGCCCCGTCACCGCGGTCATCGTCGTGGCTGCCGGCTCCGGCCAGCGCCTGGGCTACGGCATGCCAAAAGCCAAGGTTCCGCTGGGCGGGGACAGCATCCTCACACATGCCCTTCGGGGTGTCGCCGCGGCCGGCATCGCACAGCAGATCTGCGTTGCCATCCCTTCCGGCGATACGGAACTCCACGCCCTTTGTGAGGCCTTCAGGCAGGAGCTCAAGGCGGGGCGCCCGCGCACGTCCGCCGCGGGCGGGGGCGTGGAGCTCCCGGTTGTGACGATTGTCGACGGCGGCGCCACCCGCGCCGCGTCGGTCCGCGCCGCGCTGGCCGTGCTCCTCCCAGCCACCGAGGCCGTCCTGGTCCACGACGCCGCCCGCGCCCTGACGCCGGAGGCTGTCTTCCACCGGGTGGCGCACGCCCTGGCGGCCGGCGCACTGGCCGTCATCCCGGTCATGCCCGTGGTGGACACGGTCAAGACGGTGGAAGCGACCACGGGCGACGGCGCCTCGATCGCCCCGGAGCTCGTCACCGGCACCGCGGCCCGGGAGACCCTCCGTGCGGTGCAGACCCCGCAGGGCTTCAAGCTCGCCACCCTCCAGCGCGCGCACGAGGCGGCGGCTTCCTTCGACGCCGGCCAGGCGGCCGCCGTCACCGACGACGCCATGCTGGTGGAACTGCTCGGCGTTCCGGTCCACGCGGTGCGCGGCGCCAGCCAATCGCTGAAGATCACCACGCCGCTGGACCTGATCATCGCCGAGGGTCTCCTCGAAGGCCCGCTGGGCGCCCGCTGGGTGGAAGGCTGAGCATGTCCGGGAATCCGAACCCACCGCTGCCCGTCATCCCGCGGACCGGAATCGGCATCGACGTCCACGCTTACGCCCCCGAGGACGCGCCCCAGCCGCTCTGGCTCGGGGGCCTGTTCTGGGAGGGGGAGCGCGGACTGTCCGGCCACTCCGACGGCGACCCCGTCGCGCACGCAGCCGCCGATGCACTGTTCTCCGCCTGCGGCATCGGGGACCTCGGCACGCATTTCGGCACTGACCGCCCGGAGTACGCCGGGGCCTCCGGGGTGACCCTGCTGGCCGAGGCCGCGCGGATCGTCCGTGCCGGGGGCTTCGAGATCGGGAACATCGCCGTGCAGTTCGTGGCCAACAGGCCCAAGTTCGGCCCCCGTCGGGAGGAGTCCCAGCGGGTCCTCACCGAGGCCGCGGGCGCCCCGGTCAGTGTCTCGGCCACCACGAGCGACGGCCTGGGCTTCACCGGCCGCGGCGAAGGTATTTCGGCCACGGCGACGGCCCTCGTCTACCGCACCGGCTCGGCGTCTGTGGAGTCCGTCGCCTAGGCTTGGCGGGAGACCCCCTTCCCGAAACATCAGGAGACCCCCGTGAAAAAGCTGCTGCCCGCCGTCGTCCTGCTGCCCGGACTCCTGCTGACCGGGTGCGCCGCGACCCCGAAGATGAGCATCCCGGAAAGCTGCGCGTTCCTCAGCCAGGACACCTTCGTCCCCACCGGCGACCAGCAGCAGCAGGCGGAGCAGATCTCCAGGCACTACCAGGAGGTTGCCGACAAGGTGGCGCCCGAGGTGGGCGAACCGATCCGGAACATGGCGGAGATCATGAAGCAGGCGGCCGGCACCTCGCTCGGGGCCAGAAGCGATGAGCAGACCAAACAGCTCACCGAACAGAACAACAGGATCGGCGAGCACTGCAAGTAGGCCCCGCGAAGCGGTAGCCATGCCGGGGCCGGATCGCCATCGGCTAATCTGGAGCGGTGACCCTGCGCTTCTATGACACTGCATCCGCCGAAGTCCGCGACTTCGTCCCCCTGGTTCCGGGCAAAGTGAGCCTCTACTATTGCGGCGCCACGGTGCAGGGCATGCCGCACGTCGGGCACATCCGTTCCGCCATCGCCTTCGACCAGCTGACCCGCTGGCTGCAGTACCGGCACTTCCGGGTCACCGTGGTCCGCAACGTCACCGACATCGACGACAAAATCCTCGCCAAGTCCGCCGCGTCCTTCGGCCCCGACTTCGAGGACGAGCCCGGTGCCGTCCGGGATGAGGAATGGTGGGCCCTGGCCTACCGCTATGAACAGGAATTCCTCAAGGCCTACGACACCCTGGGCGTCTCCCGCCCCACCTACGAACCGCGCGCCACCGGCCACATCCCGGAAATGCACGCCCTGATCCAGCAGCTGATCGACCGCGGCCACGCCTACCCTGCCCCGGACGGTTCGGGTGATGTCTACTTCGACGTGCGCTCCTGGGCGAAGTACGGCTCGCTGACCCGGCAGAAGGTCGATGACATGCAGGGAGCCCCGGACGTGGAAGCCCAGTTCAGCAGCAGGAAGAAGGATCCCCGCGACTTCGCGCTCTGGAAGGGCCACAAGGACGGGGAGCCGACGACGGCGAGCTGGGCCTCGCCGTGGGGCCCCGGCCGTCCGGGCTGGCACCTCGAATGCTCCGCGATGGTCACCAAGTACCTCGGCGCCGAGTTCGACATCCACGGCGGCGGGCTGGATCTCCGGTTCCCGCACCATGAGAACGAGATGGCGCAGTCGCAGGCCGCCGGCCACGGCTTCGCCAACTTCTGGATGCACAACGGCATGGTCACCTACGCCGGCGAGAAGATGTCCAAGTCCATCGGCAACACCGTCAGCCCCGCCGAGATGCTGGAGCTGGCCCCGCCGCGCGTGGTCCGGTACTACCTCGGCCAGGCACAGTACCGCTCGGTGCTGGACTACCAGCCGTCCTCACTGCAGGAGGCCGCCGCCGCGGTGGAACGGATCGACGGCTTCATCAGCCGTGCCGTCCGGACCGTTGCCGGCGCCGACGGCGGCACCCCGGCAAGCTACGGTTTCGCCAGCTACGGCCTTGTCCCCGACGCCTTCGCTGCCGCGATGGACGATGACCTCAACGTCCCGCAGGCCCTGGCGGTGCTCCACGAAACTGTCCGCGCCGGCAATACCGCCCTCACCGCCGGGGAGCTCGACGCCGCCCGGCAGGCCCTGCTCAGCGTCACCGACATGCTGCGTGTCCTTGGTCTCAGCGACACCGCGGGGCCAGCCGCGGACGAACAAGGCACCGCTGCCCTGGGCGTCCTCGTTGAAGCGCAACTCGCGGCCAGGGCCAAGGCCCGCGCCAGCAAGGACTGGGCCGCCTCGGACGCCATCCGCGACACTCTCGCCGCCGCCGGCGTCGTCGTCGAGGACGGCCCGGACGGCGCAAACTGGAGCCTCAAGCGCGGCTGATCCGGCCCGGTACCCGGCGCTGCGCCGGGGCCCGGGAACACCTTGCGGTCGAGGATTTAACTCGAGTCAGTAGACTGGAGTTCAGACTTGTCAACGAATCGCGTATTTAAAAGGGTGGAACTCATGGCCAACAACGGTCGCCGGTCGGTCAAACTGAAGAAGGGCCCCTCCGTCGGAACCGGCGGTCACGGCCGCAAGGCTCTTGAGGGCAAGGGGCCGACGCCCAAGGCGGAGGACCGCCCGTACCACAAGGCCCACAAGAACAAGCAGCTCGCGGAACGCTCCGCGGCCAAGCGCCCCGGAGCCCCGCGCAACCCCGGCGCCCGTTCCGGCCCCAAAGGCCGCGCCACCGAGGAAGTCGTCACCGGACGCAACTCCGTCGTCGAGGCACTGCGCGCCGGTATCCCGGCCAAGGCCCTGCACGTGGCCATCCGCATCGAGATGGATGACCGCGTCAAGGAGTCCCTCAAACTGGCGGCCGAGCGCGGCATCCCGCTGCTCGAAACCGGCAAGCCCGAGTTGGACCGGATGACCGACGACGCCATCCACCAGGGCCTCGTGCTGCAGATCCCGCCGTACGAATACCAGGACGCCTACGAGCTTGCCGAGGAGACCCTCGAGAGCTGGAAGAAGGGCCACGTCTCCAACGCACCGCTCTTCGTCGCGCTGGACGGCATCACCGATCCGCGCAACCTGGGCGCGATAATCCGCTCGGTCTCGGCCTTCAGCGGCCACGGCGTCATCGTTCCGGAGCGCCGCTCCGTGGGCGTCACCGCCTCGGCCTGGAAGACCAGCGCCGGCGCCGCCGTCCGCGTCCCCGTGGCACGTGCGGCCAACCTGAACAACACGCTGAAGGCGTTCAAGAACATGGGCATCTACGTTCTGGGACTCGACGGCGACGGCGACGTTTCGCTGCCCGACCTCGCCCTGGCCACCGAGCCGGTCTGCATTGTCGTGGGTTCCGAGGGCAAGGGCCTCAGCCGCCTGGTCCGGGAGAACTGCGACCAGATCGTCTCCATCCCGATCGACTCCGCGATGGAGTCGCTGAACGCCTCCATGGCCGTGGGCATCTCCCTTTACGAGATCTCCCGCCAGCGCGCCGTCAAGTAGTCCACGCCGGTTGGGGGCGGCGGCTCTGACGCTCCCCACCTTTCGCGGTAAACGCCACAACGCTCCCTCACGTCCCGTGGGGGAGCGTTGTCGCTTAACGCGGGAACGACCCCCAGCAACGCGGGGTCACAACGCGCCCATCCGGGGCCCCGTGATGGGCTCGATCTGACCCCGCGTTGCTGTTGGCGGCGCACGCCTTTTGTCTCCGGTTTGTCTCCCGGTTTGTCTCCGGTTTTGTCTCCGGTTTTGCCTCCGGCCGGGGGTCTAGAACCTGTGGCGGTTGGCGAGGACCGGGAGTTTGGTCCGGGCGTCTTTGACGGTGGCGGGGTCCAGGTCGGCGAACAGCAGGCCGGGGTCGCCGTGGAGCTCTTGGAGGACTTCACCCAAGGGGGAGACGACGACGGAGTGCCCGACGCCGGTGGGCGCCGTACCCCTGGACTCAATTCCCTGGCTGGCCGGGTCGCCCTGGCCGCAGGCAAGGACCAGGGTGGTGGAATCCAGGGCGCGGGCGCGGGCCAGAAGCGTCCATTGCTCGGCCTTGCCGGGGCCGGATCCCCAGGAGGCGCAGACAATGTTCACGTCGGCTCCGCGGTCCGCATTCTCGGTGAAAAGGTCCGGGAACCGGATGTCGTAGCACGTCGCCAGGCCGAACGTCACGCCGTCGAACTCGAAGGTGACGGGCTCGGTGCCGGCGTCGACGGTGTCCGATTCGGCGAAGCCGAAGGCGTCGAAGAGGTGGATCTTGTCGTAGCTGGTCTCGACCCCGCGGCCGGTGACCAGGAGGGTGTTGCGCACCCTGGCGCCGTCGTCCGCTGTCCCCGGGGTGAACATCCCGGCGACGATCACGATGCCATGTTCCGCCGCGATGCTGCGCACCCGCGATGCCCACGGGCCGTCCAGCGGCTCGGCGATGTCCAGCAGCGAGTTCCCGAAGGCGCGCATGGTGGCCTCGGGGAACACCACGAGCTCTGCTCCGCCGGCTCTGGCGCGGGCCGCGTAGTCCTCCACGAGGGTCAGGTTTCCGGCAGGATCGCGTCCGGTAATGACTTGAGCGAGTGCAATCCGCACTATTACCTCCAGGTTCGGCACTTGTTCCAGTATGCAACGCCGCTTTTGCGTAAACTGCACTTCGTCAGGAAATCAGAAACCGGGTCTATTTGTTCGGCCCCGCTAAACTCTAAGCAATGGTTATGCCCTACGTAGACACAGCTTCCACCGTAGACGCCTCACGGGCGTTTCCGCTGGGAATCAGCGTTCCGAGCACCGGTTCGCCGGCAACGGACGACCCCCGGAGTGCCTTCGCGAATGTGGCTGTCTACGCGCCCGGCGTCGCCACCCTGGAAATCGCCTACCAGCCGCCCGGTGGGACCTGGCAGCTGAAGACACTGCCGAACGTGACCGACGGCGTGCACCACGGCCTCGTCGAAGGCATCCCGGCCGGTTCGCGCTACGGATTCCGGGCCACGCCCGATCACGAGGCGCTCCCGCTGTCCATGCCCGCGACGGATTTCGACGCCGGCGGCGGGCAGCCGCTGCTGCTGGACCCCCATGGCCGGGCCGTGGACGAGCGCGGGGATTTCATCACGAGCGTCCGGATGGACAGCGACTTTGACTGGGGCAATGACCGCGGTCCCAAGACTCCGTGGCGCAACACCATCATCTACGAGGCGCACGTCCGGGGCCAGACCAAGCTCCACCCCGACGTCCCCCAGCACCTCCAGGGCACCTACGCAGGGCTGGCGCACCCGGCCATGATCGAGCACCTGATCGCACTGGGGATCACCGCCGTCCAGCTCCTTCCGGTGCACTTCCACGTGGACGAACCGCACCTGCAGAATCTCGGCATGACGAACTACTGGGGCTACAACACGGCCGCGTTCTTCGCCCCGCACCCCGGCTATGCCACCGAGGCAGCGCAGGCAGCAGGCCCGAAGGCCGTCCAGGACGAGTTCAAGGGCATGGTCAAACTGCTGCACGCCGCCGGTCTCGAGGTCATCCTCGACGTCGTCTACAACCACACGGCCGAGGGCGGCAGGGACGGCCGGACCCTCAGCTTCCGCGGCCTGGGCGAGATGAGCTATTACCGCAATGACGGCCACGGCAGGTACGTGGACACCACCGGCTGCGGCAACTCCCTGAACTTCGGCGAGACCCGCGTGGTGCAGCTGGTGATGGATTCGCTGCGTTACTGGGTGAGCGAGTTCCACATCGACGGCTTCCGCTTTGACCTTGCCGTGACGCTGGCGCGCAACGCCGCCAACGAGTTCGATCCCCGGCACCCGTTTCTGGTCGCTATCGGGGCCGACCCGGTGCTGTCCGCCACCAAGCTCATCGCCGAGCCCTGGGATATCGGCTACGGCGGCTGGCAGACCGGCCGTTTCCCGCCCGGCTGGGTGGACTGGAACGACCACTTTCGCGACGCCTTGCGCAGCTTCTGGCTCGCTGACCGCGCCGCGATCGACGCCGGCGGGCACGGCGGCTCGGTGGCCCGTCTCGCGGACGCACTCTCAGGCTCCGCGGGCCTGTTTGAGCAGTCCGGCCGGTCCCGGCTCGCCTCGGTCAACCTCGTCACCGCCCATGACGGCTTCACCCTGGCCGACCTTGTGTCCTATGACCGCAAACACAACGAGGCCAACGGTGAACAGAACCGGGACGGCCACGGGGACAACCGCAGCTACAACCACGGCTTCGAGGGCCCCACGGAGGACGAGGACATCCTCGCCCGGCGTGCGCAGTCCAGCCGCAATCTGATGGCGTCGCTGATGATTTCCCAGGGCGTGCCCATGATCACCGCCGGCGACGAGATCGCCCGCACCCAGCAGGGCAATAACAACGCCTACTGCCAGGACAACCCCATCGCCTGGATCGACTGGACCAGCACTCCGGAATCCCACTCGATGCTGCGCACCACCAAGCGGGTGATCCGGCTGCGCAAGGAATTCCTGGCCGGGCAGCCGCATCATTACCCGACCCGCGAAAAACAGTCGTACTTCCACTGGTTCGACGATCGCGGCGAGCCGATGGCCGGGGAGCGCTGGCAGGATCCGGGCCACCGGGTGGTGCAGCTGCTGCTCGGGTCCGACGACGGCCACGTGGACGGGCTCGTGGTGGTCAACGGGGGCGCCAAGGACATCAAGGTCACGCTGCCGGTGCTCAGCAATGAGGAGGGGACCGGCAACCGGCTCTTCGAGCTGCGCCTGACCACCTCCGGGCACCACGACCGGCGCCAGGGCATCCGGGTCGCTTCCGGCGAGCGGGACGTCGTGCAGGCCAATTCCATGAACATCTACCGCACGTAGCCCGGCCTTCGATCCAGTCCCAAGGAAGCAACGAATGAAGGTCCAGCGGCTGACTGCCCTGCTCGCCCTGCTGCTCGGACTGGCGGTGCTGGCGTTCGTGCTGGCAGGTGTCCCGGGAACCGGAACGGCGCCGTCCGACGCCGGCACGACGGGCGCCGTCCCATCGGGCCCGCCGGCGCAGCGCGGTACCGCGCAGCCCAGTACCGCGCAGCCCAGTACCGCGCAGCCGGTTGCTCCGGCAACGGCTGCGCCGCCTGCACCCGCCAACCCGTCGGGGCTGCCGGAAGTGAAAACCTCGGAGCTTCCCGCCGAAGCGCGCCAGACACTCGGTCTCATCGCCCGGGGAGGCCCGTATCCCTTCATCAGGGACGGCGTCACGTTCGGCAATTTCGAGCGCATTCTTCCGCGGAAATCGTCCGGCTATTACAAGGAATACACGGTCAGGACCCCTGGTGAATCCGGCCGCGGAGCCCGACGGATCGTGGCCGGGCAAGCCGGCGACAAGTACTACACACCGGACCACTACAACTCGTTCAGATTCATCATCGAAGGCAAGTGAGGCACCCATGAAGATTTACTCCGCAGACACCTGGACCATGGAGGAACTGCAGGCCCTGGTGGCGGACGCCGGACGGCGTGCCGTGCTGATTCCCGCCGCCGATACCAAACGGACGGTTCTCGAGACGTTCGCGGAGACCCTGGACTTCCCTGCGGACTACGGCGTGAACCTGGACGCGCTTAACGACTCCCTGCACGACTTCGCCGATGCCGTAGCCGACGACGGCCAGTCCCCGATCACCTTCATCTGGGAGGTGCCGGCCGCCTTTCGCTCGGACCGTTCGTTCGGTGTCATCTGCGAAATCCTGCAGGACGCCGAACGCTACGCCGGCAGGAACCTGGCTGTCATCGCCGTCTGCCTGTAGGCCCGCCATGGACAACAGCGCCGCATCCCGGGCATCCGGTATGCGGCGCTGTTGGTAACACCCCAGGCTGTCGTCGTCTCAGGCGTTGACGATCAGGCCCAGTTCCGCCTTGGACGCAAGGGCCTCGTGCGTCGGGAGCACGCGCACCGTGTAGCCAAAGGAACCGGACCGGTCGATCACCAGAGTTCCGCTGAAGAGGCGCCGGCCCTTGCCGAGGTCTTCCGCCGCTTTGAGCTCCGCCACCGTGACGTCAGCCAGCTCGTCGCTGTCCCCCGCCTTGCCGTAGGCGACCTCGACGGAAACATCATCCGGGGTGAGCTCGTGCAGGTCCACGTAGGCGTTGACCTGGAGGATATCGCCGATCTGCGGGTCCTCCGAGACGCCCACCGAGTCCACGTGCTCCACCTGGATCTGCGGCCAGGATTCCCGGAGCCGGGAAATCCAGGTCGCGAGAGCCTTGGCCTCGGCAAAATTGTGCGCTCCGGCCCGGCGGCCGGCGACGGCGGCCGGCCGGTACAGGACGTTGACGTAGTCCTTGAGCATGCGCTCCGCGGAGACGGCCGGACCCAGATGGGACATGGTGTGCTTGATCATCGAGACCCAATGCGTAGGGACGCTCTGCCTCCCGGGCTGGGAAGGCCCCGCAGCGCCGGCGCCGGCAGAGACGGTCAGCCCGTAGAAGCGGGGGGCCACCTGCGTCTCCAGCAGCTCATACAGCGCAGCGGCCTCGATGTCATCGCGCTCCTCAGGGGAGGCGTCGTTGTTGGCGGTCGGAATCGCCCAGCCGTTCTCGCCGTCGAACATCTCATCCCACCAGCCGTCCAGGACCGAGAGGTTGAGCGAGCCGTTCAGGGCGGCCTTCATGCCGGAGGTGCCGCACGCCTCGAGCGGGCGCAGCGGATTGTTCAACCACACATCGCACCCCGGGAACAGGGTCCGGGCCATGGCGATGTCGTAGTTCGGCAGGAACACGATCCGGTGCCGGACCGCCGGGTCGTCGGTGAACCGGACGAGGTCCTGGATCATCTTCTTGCCCGCGTCATCGGCCGGGTGCGACTTGCCCGCAATGACCAGCTGGATCGGGTGGGTCTTGTGCAGCAGCAGGGCCTTGAGCCGCTCGGGTTCGCGCAGCATCAGGGTGAGCCGCTTGTAGGTCGGCACACGCCGGGCGAAGCCGATGGTCAGGACGTCCGGATCCAGCACGGCATCCGTCCACGCGAGCTCAGCATCGGCTGCCCCGCGCTTCTTCCAGGAGGCCCGGAGCCGGCGCCGTACGTCCTCCACGAGGGACACCCGCATCTCCCGGCGGAGGGCCCAGAGGTCCTCGTCGCTGACGTTGTACGCGAGGTCCCAGCGGCCCTGCTCTTCCGCGTCGGCGCCGAACTGCTCCCGCGCCAGTGCCGTGACGCGCGGGTCCACCCAGGTGGGCACGTGCACACCGTTGGTGACCGAGGTGATGGGCACCTCCGAGTGGTCGAATCCCGGCCACAGCGCCGAGAACATTCCGCGGGATACCTCACCGTGCAGCTTGGCCACGCCGTTGGCACGCTGGGCCAGGCGCAGGCCCATCACGGCCATGTTGAACACGAACGGATTGCCGTCCGTGTAGTCCTCGCGGCCGAGGTTCAGGATCTTGGCCACCGGCACGTCCGGGGCCAGCCCGGCGTCGAAGAAGTGCTGGATCTGCGAGACCTCGAAGCGGTCAATGCCGGCCGGGACGGGGGTGTGGGTCGTGAACACGGTGGAGGCGCGGCCGGCGGCCAGCGCCTCTTCCCAGCTCAGCGGCTCCGCGGCGGACATCATTTCCTGGATCCGCTCCACGCCCAGGAAGCCTGCGTGGCCTTCGTTGGTGTGGAAGACCTCCGGCGCGGGGCTGCCGGTAAGTTTCTGGAAGACACGCAGCGCCTTCACCCCGCCCATGCCGAGCAGGAGTTCCTGCTGGAGGCGGTGGTCGCCGCCGCCGCCGTACAGGCGGTCGGTGATCCCGCGTGCGGCCTCGTCGTTGCCCGGGACGTTGGAGTCCAGCAGCAGCAGCGGAACCCGCCCGACGTCGGCCCGCCAGATGTGTGCCAGCAGCCGCCGGCCGGCGGGCAGCGGAAGGGAAATCTGGATGGGCTTGCCGTTGCCGTCGGCAGAGGACTCGCGCAGCAGCGTCAGCGGCAGCCCGTCCGGATCCAGGACCGGATAGGTTTCCTGCTGCCACGCGTCACGGGACAGCGACTGCTTGAAGTAGCCGGCCTGGTACAGCAGGCCAACGCCGACCAGCGGCACACCCAGGTCCGAGGCTGCCTTCAGGTGGTCGCCGGCGAGGATGCCGAGGCCGCCGGAGTACTGCGGCAGCACTTCGGTGATGCCGAACTCCGGGGAGAAGTAGGCGATGCACGCCGGCGCGCCGTCGCCGAGGCTCTGGTACCACCGGGGCTCCTCGAGGTACCGGTCGAGGTCCCCGGCAGCCGCTTGGACCCGGCGCACCACGTCCAGGTCCGCGGCGAGGTGCTGCAGCTCCTCCCGGCTGACCAGGCCGAGGAAGGTCACGGGATCGTGGTCGCTCTCGGCCCAGATCTTCGGGTTAAGGCCCTCGAAAAGCTCCCGGGTGGGCCTGTGCCAGGACCACCGTAGGTTTTTGGCCAGCCGGGCCAGCGGCCGGATCGGCTCGGGAAGAACGGTTCGGACGGTAAATCTGCGGATTGCCTTCACCTGCGAAACACTAACCGACAAGTTGGAGGCTCGGAACCGGTTTAAGTTTCTTTCGCATAAATGACGTTCCGCCCCCCGGGAAACGCCGGAAAAAGTGAGCAGGCTTAGCAATCTTGCCGATTTGTCGATAACGTCGAGGCTGTGACGACTAACCCGCGAACCAGTGCCGTGTCCAAGCAAAATCCGAAGGCCCTGATGACGGAGGGCCTTCGCTTTGGCCGTTTTCCGATCACCGCAGTGCAGCCTGCAGTCGAAGGCGGGAAATTTCCTGCCAAAGCCGCTGTGGGGGAGACCCTGGTGGTGGGTGCCACCGCCTTCCGTGAGGGCCACGACCGGCTCGGCGTCAGCGCCGTCCTGCTCGATCCCCAGGGGAAGGAACGCCAGCGCGTCCGCCTCGCCACGCCCCGGGGCCCGCGCGGTATGGGAACCGACCGCTGGGAAGGGCTCCTGACCCCGTCCGGCACCGGCAACTGGTCCTTTGTGATCGAGGCCTGGCATGACAGCTATGGCACGTGGCACCACAACGCCGAGGTGAAGGTCGAAGCCGGGATCGACGTCGAGCTGATGCTCGCAGAAGGCGCCGCACTGCTCGCCGCAGCGTCCGAGGATTCCGCCCGCCCGTCCGGGGACCGGCGGACCCTGCGGATGGCCGTCGTCGGGCTCAACGACACCAGCAAGACCGCCGAGGAACGCCTCGCCGCCGGATTCAGCGCCGAGGTCGCCGACGTCATCGAACGCCAGCCGGTCCGCGAGCAGGTCACCGTTTCCGAGAAGTACCCCCTGCTGGTGGAGCGGGAGCTCGCCGGCAGGGGCGCCTGGTACGAGTTCTTCCCCCGGTCCGAGGGCGCCGTCCGCAACCACGAAACGGGCGAGTGGACCTCCGGAACCTTCCGCACCGCCGCCCAGCGCCTCGACGCCGTCGCTGCCATGGGCTTCGACATCATCTACATGCCGCCGATCCACCCGATCGGCATCCAGCACCGCAAGGGCCCGAACAACACCCTGCTCGCCGGACCGCACGATCCCGGCTCCCCCTGGGCCATCGGGGCCAAGGAGGGCGGCCACGACGCCATCCACCCGGATTTGGGCACCTTTGAAGACTTCGATGCCTTCGTGGCGCGGGCCGGAGAGCTGGGGCTGGAAGTGGCCCTGGACCTTGCCCTGCAGGCCGCACCGGACCACCCCTGGGTCGAGAGCCACCCCGAGTGGTTCACCACCCGCGTGGACGGCAGCATTGCCTACGCCGAGAACCCGCCGAAAAAGTACCAGGACATTTTCCCGCTCAACTTCGACAACGATCCCGCGGGCCTGTCCAATGAGATCCTGCGCATTGTGTTCCTCTGGGTGAGCCACGGCGTCAAGATCTTCCGGGTCGACAACCCGCACACCAAGCCGGTGTGGTTCTGGGAATGGCTGATCGAGAAGGTCAACAAGAAGCACCCCGACGTCGTCTTCCTCGCCGAGGCCTTCACGCGCCCGGCCATGATGCACGCGCTGGGCCGTGCCGGCTTCCAGCAGTCCTACACGTACTTCACCTGGCGGAACACCAAGGAGGAGCTGGAGGAATATTTCCAGGAGGTCAGCCACAAGTCCCCTGCCTACTTCCGGCCGAACTTCTTCGTCAACACCCCGGACATCCTGACCGAGTTCCTGCAGTACGGCGGTCCGCCCGCGTTCAAGATCCGGGCTGCGCTGGCTGCCACCGCGAGTCCCATCTGGGGCGTCTACGCCGGCTTCGAACTCTACGAGCACGTGGCCCGTCCCGGTGCCGAGGAGTACATCGACAACGAGAAGTTCGAATACAAGGCCCGGGACTGGGACGCGGCGGCCGAATCCGGCCGGACGCTGGCCCCGTACCTGAGCCGGCTCAACGCGATCCGGCGCGCCCACCCCGCCCTGGGGGACCTGCAGAACCTGACAGTGCACGAGAGCACGGACAACGCCACCGTCGTCTACTCGAAGCACAAAACCCTCCCCGACGGCACCAAGGACACACTGATCATCGTCGTCAACGTGGATCCGCACGGCATCCGCGAGAGCACCGTCACGCTGGATCTGGCGGCGCTGGAGCTCGACGCGGACGACCTGACTCACAATGGCCGGTTCATGGTGGATGATCTTGTGACCGGCGAGAGCTGGGAATGGGGGGAGTACAACTACGTTCGGCTGGACGCCCATGTCGAGCCGGCGCACATTCTTAGCATCCGGAGGCATCACCAGTGAGTTTCAGCCCGTCAAACCCCAACCAGCACTACAGCTCGAAGGGATCCTATGAGTTGAACGCGCCGGGCCTCCAACACGATCCGCACTGGTACCGCAAGGCGGTCTTCTACGAAGTGCTGGTCCGGGGCTTTGCCGACGGAAACGGCGACGGATCCGGCGACTTCCACGGGCTGATCGAGAAGCTGGACTACCTCCAGTGGCTCGGCGTCGACTGCCTGTGGCTCCCGCCCTTCTTCCAGTCCCCGCTCCGTGACGGCGGCTACGACATCTCGGATTACAACTCCGTGCTCGACGAATTCGGCACCATCAGCGATTTCAAGCGCCTCGTCGCGGAAGCCCACGCCCGCGGCGTGCGGGTGATCATTGACCTCCCGCTGAACCACACCTCCGACCAGCACCCCTGGTTCCAGGAATCCCGCAAGGATCCCGACGGACCGTTCGGCGACTTCTACGTCTGGAGCGACACGGACGAGAAGTACGAAGACGCCCGCATCATCTTCGTGGACACCGAGGAATCCAACTGGACCTTCGACCCGATCCGGCGCCAGTTCTTCTGGCACCGCTTCTTCAGCCACCAGCCGGACCTCAACTTCGAGAACCCCAAGGTCATCGACGCCCTCTTCGACGTCGTGCGCTTCTGGCTGGACCAGGGCATTGACGGCTTCCGCGCGGACGCCATCCCCTACCTCTTCGAGGAGGAAGGCACCAACTGCGAGAACCTGCCGCAGACCCACGAGTTCCTGCGCAAGCTGCGCAAGATGGTCGACGAAAGCTACCCGGGCCGCGTGATCATCGCCGAGGCCAACCAGCCGCCGGCTGAAGTGGTTGAGTACTTCGGCACCGAAGCGGAACCGGAATGCCACATGGCCTTCCACTTCCCGATCATGCCGCGCCTGTACTACGCGCTGCGGGACCAGAAGGCTGCGCCCATCATCGAAACGATGAAGGACACCCCGGCGATTCCCGAAGGCGCCCAGTGGGGCACTTTCCTGCGGAACCACGACGAGCTGACGCTGGAAATGGTCACCGCCGACGAGCGCGCGGCCATGCTCGGCTGGTACGCACCGGACCCGCGCATGCGCGCCAACATCGGGATCCGCCGCCGGCTTGCGCCGCTGCTGGACAATTCCCGCTCGGAGATCGAGCTGATCAACGCCCTGCTGCTGTCCCTGCCCGGCAGCCCGTTCCTGTACTACGGGGACGAGATCGGCATGGGGGACAACATCTGGCTCGAGGACCGCGACGCCGTCCGCACCCCGATGCAATGGAACCCGGACCGCAACGCCGGGTTCTCCAGCGCGGACCCCGGCAAGCTGTACCTTCCGGTGATCCAGTCGCTGGTCTACAACTACAGCATGGCCAACGTCGAGGCCGAGGCAGCCCACTCGGGTTCGCTGCTGCGCTGGACGCGCCAGATCCTCAGCGTCCGGAAGAACCACCCCGCCTTCGGGCTGGGCGGGTTTGAGCATGTCGAGGCGGACCACGACGTCGTCCTTGCCTACCTCCGCGAACTGCCGGAAGGCAATGCAGCCGGCGAGGACGGCGAAACCATCCTGTGCGCCTTCAACCTGTCCCAGCATCCGGTGGCCACCACGCTGCGGGTGCCGAGGTTCGCGGGACGCGGCCTCCGGGACGTGTTCGGCGGCCAGGCGTTCCCGGGGATCTCCGACGACGGAACCCTGACGCTGACCCTGGGCAGCCACGACTTCTTCTGGCTGCGGATCCGGTCTGCTGCCTCCAACCCGACATCGCCCCACACCCAGGCCATGCCGATCCTTTCAATCGAAGGCTGAGATGTCCCGACCCACCCTTACACCGGCCCTGAGCGGACTTCTCGGCGGCTGGCTGCCGCGCCAGCGCTGGTTCCCGGTCAAGAGCGCTGCGTTCAGTTTCGAGCAGGCCGGGGGGCTGCGCCTTGCCGGCGGTCCGGACGGCGCTTCAGCCAGCGCAGAACTTGAGGTGCTGCTGCTGGCGGTGAGCTACCCGACGCCGGACGGCTCGCGGACCGACGTCGTGCAGGTCCCGCTCAGCATCCGCCGCGCGCCACTGCCGGGGGCGGACTCGGCGCTGATCGGGCAGCTTTCCGACGCCGGAGCTCCCGGCGCCCTGTGGATTTACGACGGCGTCCACGACGCCGAGTTCATCGCGGCGTGGCTGGAACTCATGCGCCACGGCGGGACCACCCCGGCCGGAAACGCCACCGGCCACCTCGTGGAGTCCGGCTACGTCCTGCCCCTCGCCACCGGCGTCGTCTCAGTCCTCTCCGGGGAGCAGTCCAACACTTCCGTGATCGTCGACGACGGCGGGTCGGCCGCGATCCTGAAGTTCTTCCGTGTGCTCTCCGAGGGCCAGAACCCGGAGGTGGAAATCGGCGCCGCCCTGACAGCAGAGCGCACCGTTGAGGTGCCGGCCACTCTCGGCTGGGTGACCGGGGAGTGGGCAGAGGCACCCGCCGGGGCGCAGGACGCCCGCGCCGCGCGCTGCGAACTGGCCGTGGCGCACGAGTTCCTCGCCGGCGGCCTGGATGCCTGGCGACTGGCCGTCAGTGCGGCGAATGAGGGCCGGGATTTCACCGCCGAAGCCCGCGCCCTGGGCGCCGCGACTGCCACGGTGCACCGCCGGCTGGCCCAGGCACTGGGCGTCGCTTCGGAATCGGTCCCGGGCGGTGACATTGCGCCCGGCGTAGCCCAGCGGGTGCGGCAGTCCTGGGCGCAGGCCGGGGCCGCGGTGGGCCCGTACGGTGAGGCGCTGGACCGGCTCCTGGAGCGCCTCGAGGGCAGCGGCGCCGGGCCCCTGCAGCGGATCCACGGTGACCTCCACCTGGGCCAGATCCTTCAGGTTCCGGGCGGCGCCGGGAAAGCGCCGCGCTGGGCTATTCTCGATTTCGAGGGAGAACCCCTCCGGCCGATCTCGGAGCGCAATTTCCCGGACGTGCCGCTGCGTGACGTCGTCGGAATGCTGCGGTCCTTCGACTACGCCGCTGGAGCGGCCGTCCGCGAGCACCCGGAGGCGGACGTCCCGGAGACCTGGGTGGACGACTGTGCCGAGGCCTTCCTGGCCGGGTACGCCGAAGTTATCCCCGGCAGCATCGACCGCGATTCCCCGCTCTTCGTCGCCCTGTGGCTCGACAAAGCCCTTTACGAAGTCATCTACGAACTACGGAACAGGCCCGACTGGCTCTCCATTCCGGTCCACGCATCACGTCGACTCCTCGGGAGTACAGGCTCCGGCGTTCCTGCCGAAGCCGCAGCGGAAGGTATCAAAATGACAGGTTCAGCACGTATCGATCGTCCCGGAAGTCCACTGCCGGTGGATGCGGACACCCTGGCGAGGGTCGCCGCCGGCGAACACCACGCGCCGCACTCGGTCCTGGGCGCGCACCTGGATGACCACGGCCACGTCACCATCCGCACGGTCAAGCACCTCGCCGAAGCCGTCTCCGTTGTGACCGCAACCGGCACCTTCCCGATGACGCACGAGTCCGGCGGGGTGTGGGTTGCCGTGCTGGAGCCGCTGGAGACGGGCCACGTGCCCGACTACCGGCTGGAAGTGAGCTACGAGGGCAAGGCTCCGGAGCCGGCCGACGACCCGTACCGGTACCTGCCCACCATTGGCGAACTCGACCTGCACCTGATCGGCGAAGGCCGCCACGAGCGCCTCTGGGATGTGCTCGGCGCGCACGTCCAGCACTACAAGTCCGCCCTGGGCGACGTCGACGGCGTGTCCTTCGCCGTGTGGGCGCCCAATGCGCAGGCAGTACGGGTCACGGGCGATTTCAACGGCTGGGACGGCCGGCAGCACTCGATGCGGTCCCTCGGCTCCTCCGGGGTCTGGGAAGTGTTTATCCCCGGCGTTTTGGCAGGGGCGTGCTACAAATTCGAGATCCGGACCAACCAGGGTTACTGGGTGGAGAAGGCGGACCCGATGGCCTTTGGCACGGAGGTTCCGCCGCTGACAGCGTCGCGTGTTGTGGAGCCCTCCTACGCCTTCAAGGATGCGGAGTGGATGGAAGCGCGCGCCGCACGGGATCCGCACAACTCGCCGATGAGTGTCTACGAAGTGCACCTCGGCTCCTGGCGGGTCGGGCTCAGCTACCGGGAACTGGCGAAGGAGCTGGTCGAATACGTCAAGTGGCTTGGCTTCTCGCATGTGGAGCTCATGCCGGTGGCAGAGCACCCGTTCGGCGGCTCCTGGGGCTACCAGGTCACGTCCTACTTCGCCCCGACGTCGCGCTTCGGCCACCCCGACGAATTCCGGCACCTCGTGGATGAACTGCACCAAGCAGGCATCGGTGTGCTGCTGGACTGGGTGCCGGCGCACTTCCCCAAGGATGAGTGGGCGCTGGCCCGGTTCGACGGCGAAGCGCTGTACGAGCATTCCGACCCGAACCTGGGCGAGCACCCGGACTGGGGAACGCTCATCTTCGACTACGGACGCAGCGAAGTGCGCAACTTCCTGGTCGCGAACGCGCTCTACTGGCTCGAGGAATTCCACATCGACGGCCTGCGGGTGGACGCCGTCGCTTCGATGCTCTATCTCGACTACTCCCGCGAGGAGGGGCAGTGGCAGCCCAACCGCTTCGGCGGACGGGAAAACCTTGAGGCCATCGCCTTCCTGCAGGAGGTCAATGCCACGGTCTACAAGACACACCCCGGTGCGGTCATGATCGCCGAGGAATCCACCGCGTTCCCGGGTGTCACGGCGCCGACGAGCCAGGGCGGCCTGGGCTTCGGGATCAAGTGGAACATGGGCTGGATGCACGACTCGCTCAAGTACATGGCCGAGGATCCGTTCAACCGCCGGTGGCACCACGGCACCATCACCTTCTCGATGGTCTATGCCTACACGGAAAACTTCCTGCTGCCGATCAGCCATGACGAGGTTGTGCACGGCAAGGGCTCGATGCTGCGGAAGATGCCGGGCGACCGCTGGCAGCAGCTGGCGAATCTGCGTGCCTTCCTGGGATACCAGTGGGCCCACCCGGGCAAGCAGCTGATCTTCATGGGCACGGAGTTCGGCCAGGAAACCGAATGGTCCGAACAGTACGGCCTGGACTGGTGGCTGGCGGAAACTCCGGCGCACCGCGGGATCCAGCTCCTCACCAAGGACCTCAATGAGCTGTACAGCTCCACCCCGGCACTCTACGAGCGGGACAACGACCCCGCCGGGTTCCAGTGGATCAACGGCGGGGACTCCAACCGCAATGTCCTGACCTTCATCCGCCGGGACGCCGCCGGCAACCCGATGGTGTGCGCCTTCAACTTTTCGGGGTCTCCGCACACGGACTTCCGCCTGGGTGTCCCCGCGGCGGGGGAGTGGCAGGAAGCGTTGAACACCGACGCCGCCGCGTACGGAGGTTCAGGTGTCCTGAACGTTGGCACCCTCACCGCGCCGGACATCGCCACCGACGGCCAGCCGGCCACCCTCACTGTCACGCTGCCGCCGCTGGGTGCCGCGTACTTCAAACCGGTGAGCTGACGCAGGACAGATGCCCCGGCCGCGGCGCGGCCGAACATCGTCGAAGAGCCCGGAATCCCCGTGATTCCGGGCTTTTTGGTGCCCCGCTGCAGCCCGTCCGGGGCGTCCTTTGCCAGCGGGGCAAAGTGGTGGTAGAGTTTATTTCCGCGCTGCTCCCCGGAGTTGAACGGCCCCCCAGACACAGACGCCTCACGGCGGTGCTGAATCAGGGAGTCGGTTTGACAAGGGCGAAGCGGCCCGGTAAGATTACGAAGTTGCTCCGGAGCGATCCACGGCTGAGGTTGTGGTGGTGCCGGGTGTGTCTGTTGTTTGAGAACTCAATAGTGTGCCAAGTTTGTTGATACCAATTTATTGTATTGA
>NZ_JBVAYY010000024.1:0-30766 GCF_055412885.1 Pseudarthrobacter leeuwenhoeki
CTCCGCCTGCCTTGGCCACCGGGAGCAGCAGCAGCCCGGTCCCGACGGCGACGGCAGCGGCGAAGCCCAGCACGATCACCTGGGCCGGGTGGCGCGGCGCGAACACCTTAAGCGCCTTCGACAGGAAAGCCGTGGTTCCTCGGGCTGTCGTCGAGGCGTTGTGCCCGGATGAGGCCAGACCGCTCTTGGCAGCGCGAACGAAGTGCATGGTCGTCACGCTATCACCGGAAAATGCCGGCCCCAGCAGCAGGTTTCCTACGGCGATATGCGGCCCAGCAATCGGCCATTGGGTATCCCGAGCGCGCCGCGGCGCTTGCACCGGTCGGCTCTCCCTTGAGCCTCCGGGCCCGGCTTGATTTCGCCGGCCCAGTCGACTGCCTCAGGGACCCCGTCTCCCGAAACAGTTGAGGCGTCATGGACCACGCCGGGCATGCAGGAGACCGGCCGCGAACGTCCGAAACAACCCGCTGCTGTCAGCGGACTGCAGCCAGCTCCATGAGGGTCGCCGGGGGCGCGCCGGGACCCATGATCAGGCGGCCCGTGAACGCCGCCCCGGCCGCGGGACTCCCGGCACATAGGAAAGCCCCTCGACGGAGGGGCTTTCGCGGATGAAACAGTGGGTTTGGTGGTGTTGGCCAGCGGTGATGAGCGCCCCCTTCCCGGACGTGGTGTCCGTCTGTCAGCATTCGATACCGCAAGACTGTAATAGCTGATCCGCGGATCGTCCAACCGCGTTGCGGCGTGTCTTGCCGCACCCGGTTTCGCCTTCCATTAACTGCGACGCGGGGCACAATGAATCCATGTGCGGCAGATACGTGATGTCCAAAGCCACCGGGGATCTCCTCAGCCACTTCGAAGCCAAGGAGGTCGAAGGCAACCCGCCGCCGCCCAGCTGGAACGTCGCTCCGACCCAGGACGTCCCCATCATCGCGGAGCGGCTGGACGAGGACTCCGTGGACCGGCGGCTATTGATTGCCCGCTGGGGTCTGGTTCCGTCCTGGGCCAAGGACATTAAGATCGGTTCGAGGCTGATCAACGCCCGCAGCGAATCGATCCTGGACAAGCCCTCGTTCCGCAGGGCCGCCTTCAAACGCCGGGCCCTTGTCCCGGCGGAAGGTTATTACGAGTGGCAGAAAACCGAGGACGGGAAGAAAATCCCGAACTACCTCTACTCCGAAAACGATGACTTGCTGGCCTTCGCCGGGCTGTACGAGTTCTGGCCGGACCCGTCCCTTCCCAAGGATGACCCCCACCGGTGGCTGCTCAGCTGCACCGTCCTGACGACGACAGCGCATGATTCTCTCGGCCACGTCCATGACCGGGCTCCCGTCATCATTCCCCCGAGCATGTATGCCCAGTGGCTGGACCCGGCCACGACGGACAGGGAAAAGGTGCAGGCGATGCTCGATGCCATTCCTGAACCGGTCCTAACGCCCCGGGGGGTCACCGACCGGGTCAACAGCGTACGCAACAACGGCCCGGAACTCATAGAGCCTGCCCCCTGATCACAGCTCTACATTGCTCGCTGGCGCCCGGCCAACATCCATTAGTGCACCGTACGAAAAGTTGCGCCTGTGACGGGTGATAGGACGGGACTTTTGGGCCAACTTAACTGACGGCCAAGTTAAGCGGCACACCAAGGACACGGGTAGCGGGGGAGCGTCCCGCCAAGTTGTCCCGGTTCAATCAAGGTACAAAGTTGGCGCATGTGGAAAAGGTCGAGCCGGTAGGCGGTGATGCCGGCCGGAAAGAGCAGGGGCCCTCGTGGAATCTGGGCCTTCATGTCCAGGCCTTGCGGGGGCGCCGTGAATCCGGGGTGATCGGAGCCGAAGGTAGACTGCGCTGGTGAAAACCGACGAGCAGCACCCTGGCCAGTTGGTGGGGTCACGTCTCGCTCGGGCCGCTGACTTCTGTGTGCTGCTCGCCTTCGTTGTATTCCTTGCCGGCTGCGGTGGTTTGGTACTCGTCGTATCCGGGCAGGTAGTCCGTGGCTGGGCGGTAAGCATCGTCCTGCTCATCGCCTCCGTCGTGCTTGTGATCATCCGGGCCGCCAAGCGCCGGCGGTCCGGCCCCGGCACAGGAACACAGGGGCGCAGCGGTCCAGGCACGTGGGCCCTGCGCCTTATGGTGCTCGTGGCTGGAGCGGGTGGTCTACTCGGAGCGCTTGGCGACCTAGGGTTCGACGCCACCTACCAAGTGCTGGAGCCGCAGGGTCCGGGCGGTTGCCGGGCCGCCGTTCGGGAGACGTCGTTCCTAATGTCCGGCGGCGGAGAAGTCTTCGCCGTGAGTGCCGTCGGAATTGGCTGGCGGGTGAGCGAATGGACCGCCGACGACGGATACCGGCCGATTGCTGCGGGCTCGTATACCTTTCAGTGGGGGGCCGACTCAGGGATTCTCGCCATTGGGGGGTCGGCCCCCGATCCGGTTTGGCCCGGGATCCACGAAGTAAGCTGCCAGTTGCGCTAATCGCCAACCACCGCGTTCCCAGGCTTGTCGCGGCGGCCGTACTGTCCCGTAAGCAAGGAAACGGAACGTCGTCGGGAGGTGTCACATCATACGAAATCGGGTGTCCGAGGGTGAGTATGGCGCGTGGTGCATGGCTTACCCCGTGGGGGAGTGTCCCACCAGGGGTGTCCCGGTTCCAAGGTTGTGGAACGGTTTCGCTGCGGCCTGTTTCGAGGGGTGCTGCCAGTCGTAGGCTATGGGCATCCATCGCACACAGGAGGCACCGATGCGCACGGCAGAACCTATGACTGAAACTGAGCAGGTCCACCATCTTTCCGAGAACCTCATGGCCCATTTGGTTAAGGGCAGGGAATGGGCGACGCCTGGAGTGCAGGCTGCTCTGCAAAGAGCGGTGGCCGGGCTGGATACCGGCATTGAAACTGCCTCACCGCGCCTCCAGGCGGTTTTGCGCCGGCTGGCTGACGAGCTTGCGGGCAGCGTGGAGACACTCACTCCGCGGGTCCAGGAACGACTAAAACACCTCGGACCGAAAGTCACTGCCGCTGCCACGGAACCCGTTTCGGTTGGGACTGGGCGGTCGGCGGCAAGGAAGTGGTGGTGGATCGGTGGGCTGCTGCTGGTAGCGGCCGGGGGAGGAGCGTGGCGCTCCTTGCAGGTATCAAAGAAAGAGCCCGTTCCCTCGTTAACCGTGCAGGAAACCAGCGGCGCGGACTTCGACGCTGACCCAGACCTGGCTGCCGGACGCATGTAGGAGCACGCGCTGAGCACGCAGTACGGGGTCCGCGGCGTATGTCCCGGTGGCCCGGGCAAGGTCGTCCATGGATTTGAAGTGGATCCGGGCGAGGGTGATGGCCACAAGCTCCAGGTAGGCGGTGCCGTTGCGCCGTTCCAGGCCGTCCAGATATTCGAGCATGCGCCCTTCCATACCGCCGGGTCCTTCGGATTCTTCGGCTGCGAGGCGCGTCAGTGTGAGGGTTGCGAGGTCCGGGTTGTCGTAGATGAGTCCCATGGGCCAACGCTACGCACCCCGCCGGCGCGGTCAAGAGCCAGTACTAGCGCCAGCGGTAGGTTTCCAGCGCGGGCAGCAGGGGAGAGGGGCCGACTTTCAGGTGGTCGACGGGGCGGGATCCGCCCAGGTCCTTGGACGGAGTGATTATCCAGGCGGTGAAGTAGTTGTGCGGGATGTGCAGTTCCATTGCCCTCCGAAAGAGGCCTGTGACCGTCGGGTGGAGCTGCCCGCCGGGGAGGAACTGGAAACCCGGGCAGAAGGTCCCGTCGTCGATGAAGACGCGGACGAGCTGCCGCATGACGGGTTCGGGGTCGTCCATGAGCTCGGAGAGTCGACGGCGTACCAGCTCCAGGGAGGGCAGCGTGAATTCTGAGCGGATCTCTGCCCACGTTTGATCGCTGATGGGTTGGCCGTTCACTCTTCTTCAGTTGTTTCGTCGGCGTCGCTGCTGTTTTCCAGGAGCCAGTGCGTGGACAGCGGTTCCCGGCGGAGAGTGACGGTCCGGAGGGTGGAATGGGCGCCGGGGCGGACCTGGACGCGCCAGAATTCGATGCTGACGAGGTCGCCGCTGCCGACGGCTGCCGTGCGCCGGGTGTCCCACCAGGCGTCACGTCCGAACCAGTGCTGGGAGTCGGTGTCGGGATCGACAAGCCAGATCCGGCCGTCGTGGCGGATGGCGAGGGGCTTGCCTGCCGCGTCGGTCCGGACCTGAAGGTCGTTGGTTCGGGTCGGGGCTTCGATGGTGGTGGTCATGGGGGTGCGTTCTTTCGTGGTGCTGTCGTGCGGGCGAAGTTGGGTTTAGGCGGCTTTGACGAGGGGGAGTTCGTCCCAGTGGGTGGTGTAGCGGGGGGAGAGCATGTCCCGTTTCATGGTCCAGTCCGGCCCGCCGCGGATGCCTCCGTGGCCCAGGCCGATGGATCCGCGTCCGTACCGGCGGGTGATGTCTTCCAGGAGTGTTCCGACGTGGCGTTCCTCGTGCGGGTTCTCAAACAACGCCAAGGGCGCCTGGTTGCCGCTGGGGCGCAGGTCGGTGACCATGATCCCGGCCCGGGCGTATCGGATGCCCTCGCAGATGCGGGGGAGGAGTGCGTGGGCGGCTTTGGTGAGCAGGACGGGGTCGGCGGTGGGCATCGGCAGTGGCACACAGACGGAGGGGTAGGAGGTGTTTTTGGGGTTGAAGTGTGAGGTGCCGGCGAACGCGGTGAGGACTTTGGCCTGGAGCCCGTGTTTGGCCAGCCGCGCGGAGGCCTGCTGGCCGTAGACGCTCATGACCTGCCGGATTTCGGCGGCGGTGGTGATGGGGGTGGCGAAGGAGCGGGAGAAGATGAGCTGGTCCCGGCCGATGCGTTCTTCTTCCATCGGGATGCAGGGGGTTCCCTGCAGTTCCAGGACGGTGCGCATCATGACCACGGAGAAGCGGTCCCTGATCATCACCGGATCAGCCCGGGACAGATCAAGGATGGAGTGGATTCCCAGGGCGTTGAGTCGTTTGGTCAACCGGGTGGCGACACCCCAGATCTCAATCACCGACAGGCGGCGCATCAGCCCTTCCCTCTCGGCGGCGGGCACAGAGTCCCAGTGGCAGACCCCGTCGAAGGCCGGGTTGTTCTTGGCCCATTTGTTCGCCAGTTTCGCCAGGGTCTTCGTCGGTCCGATTCCCACGCAGACCGGAACGCCTACGTTCCGCCGCACGGCGGCTTTCATGTCCCGGCCCAGGGCCAGGAGTTCGTCCGGGGTTCCTTTGACGCCGAGGAACGCCTCGTCGATGCTGTAGACCTCCAGCCAGGCCGAGTACCGGCCGAGGAGTTCCATCACGCGGGCGCTGATGTCGCCGTAGAGCTCGTAGTTACTCGACAGGGCAACGAGTCCCCATTCCTTGGCCCGCGGGGCGAGTTTGAACCACGGCTCACCCATGGGAATGCCCAGGGCCTTGGCCTCAGGGGAACGGGTGACGGCACAGCCATCGTTATTGGACAAGACGACGACAGGCCGGCCCTCCAAAGACGGGTTAAACGCCCGCTCGGCCGAGGCATAGAAACAGTTCACATCCACATGCGCGATCTGCGGCAGATGCCGCATCACAGCGGGCTTAGACATCGCTCGCCCCGCGCCGGCAAAGTTCCCGTTTAACGCAATAGCGCCACTTAAACATGGTGAAGGCACCGGGTGGCGACGCCCCAGACGACCAGATCCGATAACGAGGGCACCCGGATGTCCGGGTAGGACGGGTTCTCCGCCTGCAGCACCACCCCGGTTCCGGTGATCCGCAGCCGTTTGATGGTCAGCTCCCCGTCCAGGACCGCAACGACCACGGACCCGTCCACCGGTTCCAGGGCACGGTTGACGATCAGCTCGTCGCCGTCGCTGATGCCGGCGCCTTCCATCGAGTCCCCGGACACCCGCACGACATAGGTGCTGGTGATGTCTTTGATCAGGTGCTCGTTCAGGTCGATCCGGCCATCAAAGTAGTCCTGCGCCGGCGAGGGATACCCGGCCGCGACGGGGACCGGGGAGATCAGCACCGACAACAACGATGCGCCCGCATCTATCACACGGGGACCCACAACAACGCCCACAACTCACCTTTTATTCGAATATATGTTCGATTTTCTTAACCCTACATCGTGGCCCCGACAAAGGAACTATCGAAGGTTCAGAGGATCAAAGAGGGGACAGGTTGTACGCCAATGGGGACAGCCTGAGCTGTGCGGAGGGCTCCGCCTGCCCCCAGTGGGCACAACCTGGCGGGACCCTCGCTGCGGCTCTGCTTCAGGCTCGTCGACGGCCGGCGCGCCCCACGCCGCGTGACAGCCAAGGCGCTCATGGTCCACCGGGCTCGCTGCGGAAAATCTGGTTGACAGGGGAAAAGAGTGCTCCTAGATTCTTAGTGTTTTACGTGCGTTTCTGGGCTGGTCATGCTTCACATTCACGCTGATGTTGTTTCATTTGAGCGGCAATGCCGCCAGGATGCAGGAGGCCACGATGACGATGACACCACTGGAAGATTTCCTCACTGAATGCGTGGCCGCAGATCCTGGCGGGGACGGCCTCAGCATGGACGAACTGTACGGCTTGTACCTGAGCTGGTGCGGGCTCGAAGGGGTTGCACCCGTGGGTGGCAGGGCGTTCAGAGCCGGTTTACGCGCAGCCAATGTCCGCATTGAACACCGTGGACGACTGTGCCCGGATATGAGGATGACCGGCCCCGTAGCGTGCGATTACCTTATCCACCGCGAACTCCCGCTCGCCGAGCTGGAACCCGCTGCCGGACGTCCTCACCTGACTCCACACCCGGTTCCTGAACGCGTCGCGCCGCTGCCCGGCCGCCCGACCGGGGCAGTCCGGGGCGTCGTGCCGGCCGCCTGAGGGGCCCCGGCCCTGTCATCGACGTCACCTCTCCGGGGTCGCGTCCGGTTTGATCGCCACCTGGCAGCAGCCCGGGCTTCTTCTACTGGCGGATGAGAAAAGCCTCCGCGCGAGTCCAGGACTCAAACGCGGAGGCTCCCGGCTCTCCAAGCTGGGGGGACTGGAGAGCCGAACTGAGTCTACTAGCAGTCCTGACGTCACGACTGCTGGTTGGCGGGGACGGGGCGATGTCCCGTTTACCGGCGGGGAGGGCGGCCGCGGGTTCTCCCGGTCTGCCATCCCGGAACGGCATTGTCCAGGAGCTTGACCTTCACGGGGGCGAGGTCGCCGCGGCGCCGTTTGTACCGCTGGGCGTGGATCCATACCCCGAGGGTGTGTTCCCGTTCTAAGTCATAGTCGTGGTGGCGTGGCCAGTCGTGGCCTTCCTACCGGAACTCCACGAGCTCGGCCAGGCGGTCGTGCCACCTGGCTTCGTCCGCAGCTGCCCTGTGGTTCCCGGCCCATGCCGGAACCCGTGCGAGTCCGTCACAGTATGCCGGGTCAAGGGTGCCTTCGGCTGCGTCTCGCCGGCGCCCGGACAGCCACCGCGCCATCGATCTTTCGTCCCGGTCGGGCGAATGGCCTTCAGGGAGCCGGCCTTCGGCAGAGACCCAAATGATGAACTCTTCCATCCGGGCAAGATCCGTGGGGGAGGGGCCGGGCTTGGCAGCTGCGGTGGCGTGGTGTTCGGCCTCGAGTCCGGGATCCTGGCGGCGGGCGATAACCAGGTGGTACCCGACGACGGCGGGATGAACGCGCACGAGCTCAGCGATGCGTTTCCGGCTCAGCCCGAGCCGATACATCAGCACCCATTCCGCGTCAGGAGCGCGCCGCAACCGCCTGTCCATAATGGACCCAATCCTGCCACGGCCTGCCCAGACAGTACGGGGGCACCACGGGACCAAGGACACTGCTTCCGGGCGTCCGCTGGCGCGGCCGGCTGTTGGGTCCAGTGCTGTCCGTCGCAGGGCTCCGGCCCGCCCTGGCCCGTGTCTACGACGTTTTTTGGTTGCTGTCCTTATGGTTTTGACGGGTGGTTCCGTGGCCGTTGTAGGGTCGTGGCTACCCGGGGGAGGCGGGTATGGCTTTGTTGCTGTGGCCGGACGATTCAGGTCGTGACGGCCCCGAAGGATTGGCCGCCCGCCGCCCCGCGATGACCCGACCGCTGATTGAGAGACGCGACATGAATCGCCGGATAAGGACAAGACGGCGCGGTTATCTGCCGGGTACACATAACCAAGAAAATGGAGGCTGTTTTGGCGAAATTGTGGGCCGGTATCGATGCCGGCAAAGCCCATCATCACTGCGTCGTGATCGACGCCGACGGAAACCGGCTGCTCTCGCAGAAAATCCCCAACGACGAACCAGCCCTGCTGGACCTCATCGCCAACGTACTGAAACTGGGCGACGGGGACGAGGTCACCTGGGCAACGGACCTGAACCACGGGGGCCCGGCGCTTCTGATCGCCATCCTCGTCGCCCACGGCCAGAACATCCTCTACATCCCCGGCCGGATCGTCCACCACGCCTCCAAGCTTTACCGCGGGGAAGGCAAAACAGATGCGAAAGACGCCGCCGTGATCGCCGACCAGGCCAGGATGCGCAAAGACCTCCAGCCCCTGCGGGCGGGGGATGAGATCAGTACCGGCTTGCGGATCCTCACCGCCCGGCGGGCCGATAATCCGCGGACCGGGTCCGGGCGATCAACCGCCTGCAGGCCCAGCTGCTCGAATACTTCCCCGCCCTGGAGCGCGCCTTCGACTGCTCACCAAACACCGCACCCCGGACGGGATCCGCCGCACCGGCCAGACGCGGCTGCACGCCTGGCTGAAGAAACACGGCGCCCGCTCCTCCGCCGCGGTCGCCCCGGCCGCCGTCGACGCCGCGAAGTCCCAGCACACGACCGTCCCGGCCCAGCACCTCGGAGAACAGATCGCCGCGGCCCTCGCACGGGAAATCACCACCCTGAACAAGGAACTCGCCGAGCTCGATGCGCTGATCAGCGAGAAAGTCACCGAACACCGGCACACCCCGTCCCTGCTCAGCATGCCAGGCTTCGGACCTGTCCTCGCCGCGGAGTTCCTCGGCGCCACCGGTGGAGACCTCACCGTCTTTGAAACCGCGGACCGGTTCGCCGGCGTCGCCGGACTCGCCCCCGCACCCCGGGACTCCGGCAGGATCACCGGCAACCACCACCGCCCCCGCCGCTACGACCGCAGGCTCCTGCGGGTCTTCTACCTCTCCGGGCTCTCGGCCTTGAAGAGCTGCCCCGCCCCCCGGGCCTACTACGACCGAAAACGCGCTGAAGGTAAAACCCACATCCAGGCCATGCTCTCCCTCGCCAGACGCCGCCTCAACGTCCTCTGGGCCATGCTCCGCGACGGCACCACCTACACGCCCGTCCCCGCCCAGGTCATGAGTGTGGCTGCCTGATAGCTGCTGCGGAGTTGCCGATTTCAGAGCCGCTGATTCCCGTAGTTCGTAGCTGGGTTTTGCGGCGGCTTTTTCTCCTCGTTGCACTTGGCGTCCTCCCTATACCTCGAACACAGGCCATGCAAGACGACTCAGCCCCAGGGTTGCGCCACGCCCTGTGGGGCTGCACCGGGCTGTTTTACGCCGAGTGATTCTTGAGGTCGGCGACTGTTTCGAAGGCTCGATCCGTCGGGGCCACCTCGTTAGGATCGGTTGGTGCTTTTATGATTCGAAGTGAGTCCGGACAGTTCCGACGGAGAGTCGTTCGATGAGTGCTGTGGCTACGTCACGCAGTTTTTGGTTACGGTGGCTGGAGACCTTGAGCAGGATTTCCATTGCCTCGGTTTGGGAGCATTTGTTTTGCGCCATGATGACCCCGCAGGCCACGTCGATGGCGGTACGGCTGTTCATGGTTTCCTGGAGGTCTTCGGCCCGTCCCAGCGCAGTGTCAATACGGACGGAGAGTTGAAGTGTGTTGTGCGCGGCGGCGGCGAAGCCGGCGGCTTTGGCGTACACGTCCGGGGTGAATACAGCCGGGTTGGATGCGAAGAAGTTCAGTGCTGCGGTGGCGCCGCCGCTGATCTCCAGCGGCACGCCCAATGAGCTGTACACGCCTCTTTCTGCGAATTGCCGGTTCAGCCCCGGCCACCGGAGATCCGAAGTAACGTCATTGAGAAATACCGGGGACATCTCCCGGAGCGCAGTTATGCAGGGGCCGTCCCCGAACGCCTGTTCCAACTGGTCCAGCTCGAGGGCACGCTCGCTGCTGGCCGCAGCCGTTGAGGGCTTACGACGAATTTTGACCGTGACGGCACACTCAACGACGTCACCGGCAACTTCTGAAACGGCGGCCGCAGCAAGCTTCGAGAGGCCGGAGAGAAACTCGACGGCATTTCCGGCGTCCACCAGAACCGACTGAAGTTCGACGGGCACATCATTCGGGTGATTGGACATTCAAGCATCCTACTGGAACGGTAACTAAAGCCCCCCCCGAGACTTGGCGTTCGGCTATGCGGCAAGCCGGGAGAGTTGGGTTCCAACGGCGAGATAACCAAGGCGCCCGCATGCTGAGAAGTATCGAGGGAAAATACGGGTGTCCTCGTCATCCCACTGCCATAGCGGGGATCTCTCCGAAGCCATCCCTCCCGGGTTTTGCCACTAGACACCACCATAACAAATACTAAGATTGCTTAGTATCTCGCTGCGTCTAGCCGAAGGCGCAGCGGGACGCTGAGGATGACCCCGTCAGTCCTCGCGGCTGACGGGGTTATCCTCATTGGCCGTCCAGACCCGTCCCGTCCAGTCCCGTCACTTCCGGAGCTGAGCGCCGTGTCGCCGGACTTGCCCCCGCACTTAGGTACTCCGGCGGATCACCGGAAACCATCACCGGCCCCACGGAGGCACTACGACCGCAGGCTGCGGCGGGTCTTCTACCTCTCCGGGCTCTCGGCGCTGGAAAGCTGCCCGGCCCCACGGAGGCACTAGGACCGCAAACGCGGCGAAGGGAAACCCACATCCAGGCCATGCTCTCCCTCGCCAGACGACGACTCAACGTCCTCTGGGCCATGCTCCGCGACGGCACCACCTACACTCCCGTTGCTGCGCGGCTGAAGGCGGCGTGATGCATCCTTAGCCGCTGTAGGAGGCAAGGTGCGGCAAGTGGAGATCGCTCAGGCGCTCATTGAGGACCAAAGCCAGCAGATCGCTGTCCTGGACCGGCAGCAGAATCAGTCCGTTCAAATATGCATCGATGACCAACAGGTCCTGGTTGCCCCCGTACACGAAGTACGCCAACCACGCTTCATGGACTTCGAGGTCTGCGAGCAGGAATGCAATTTGAGTCGATTTCTGCTGGTTTTTATCCATCAAACCCACACCCTCCTCCCGAACTTCGCTGAAGTGCGGGGTTTCAAGCCGTTGCTTGGTCGCAGGACAAGCATTCCCGCGGTCTCCCATAAGGCTACGACTGCGCCCGCACGGCGGCCACCCTTTCTTCATCGGACCCGCGGCCGCTCAACCGACAGATGCAGGGCCGTGAATTGACGAGACTGAGTCGTCAGGGGGACAGGACTCCGGGCCCGAACAGTGAATTCACATTGGGTTGCCGCTGCGGCGTTAGCCCGGCACCTCATCCTCCACGGATGAGACGAGGAGACGGATCCAGCCACCACCGCGGGATACCTCCCGCCCAGAATACCCCTCGTCCAGCTCATGGAGAATCATTGGACGAACGCCGCACACTCCCATCACCTGCGAGGACCGTCAAGTCCTCCTTTTCTGATGAGGCGCTCTTCCCCGGGCGGGGTACAGATGATACAAAGCCCGCAATCGGGCCTCGCTGCGCTCGGACAGCACAAGCATTTCCTTAGTTCTTTTTTGCTGCTGTCCGTTGGATCCTACGTGCCCGCTCCACCGGCGCAACCGTCCTCCGGACGGCGGCGCACCGGATGCCTTGGGTCGGCGCTGCGCTTATTTCCTCCCCCCACCCATCCGCTGCTTGCCCTTCGGGTTGCCCCGGCTCCGTCGGGCACAGCTACGCGATGCTCCGCCAGCAGGCAAAAAACATGGTGGGGGAGAGGGATAGCCGGTTGTTCCGGTACCCGCCCCGCCCGAGTGAAACGGAGCATCACCTCATGAGCCAAGTAACAGCCACCCGCCACCTCACGGCGGACACCGCCGAACCGGTGACCGCCCCGGTCCTTCCTGCCGATGACCGGGCAGGGGATGGGTACGACTGGATGGACACGCTCGAGGGCACCGCCTGGTCGGTGCTGCCGAACTGGGGCAGTGAGGGCTGGGACGCCGGATCCTGGCCCTACATCATCTTCGCCGTCGCCCGCACCCGTGACAGGACCGGGGAACTGTTCGGCTACGGCACCTACGTCGAGGGTGACACCGCGACCTACTGGTTCCGGTCCCAGGACGCGTGCTTTGAAGCGATCACCGTAGAGGTGTTTTTCCAATGGGCCTCCGGCCAGTCCCACGGCCCGGACAACCTCCCCGGCACAGCCGCCGAACTCCCCGACCAGGACCGCAAGCCCTACCCCGGATGGACTGACTAGAAGCGCTCAGGTGCCCCGGCCGCCAACCGGCCGGGACACCCGAGCAGCACTGCCAATATCAGTTGACAACATCATTGAGATTCCTGCGGATTCTAGGCGTCCGCTCCACCCCGTCCAGCCCCGGTTCCGCAAGCTCCACCGGGGCCTGCGGCCCGCGAATTCTTCGACGGCGCTCCTGCGTCGCTGATTTCCTCCAGGAATTTCCTGCCCCTTGCCCTGCGGGTAGACAGGGCTCTGTCGGCCGCCGAGCAAGCGAGCTTGCCAGCAACCAAAAAACAACGGGGGGAGAGGGGAAGCTGGCCGGTCACCTGAGCCGCCCCACCCACCGGAATCCTCTGCAAAAGGAGCAACACCATGATTGAAAAGCTCAACCTCTCCGGTCCCGCTGACCTGCTGGCGACCATCCCGCATCTGCTGGGGATCACGCCTTCGGAAGCGTTCGTGATCCTCACCGCCCAAGCCGGCGCCCTCGGCGCGACGCTGCGGGTGGACGCCCCCGAACACGTCGAGCCGGGCAACTACGCGCAGACGCTGACCAGCCACGCCGCCAACGATGACAAGGCAACGGCGTCCTACGTCGTCGTCTACACCGACGAGAACCAGGACAGCTACCCATACGCCGCGCACGTCGCCGCGCTGGTGTCCGAGCTGGCCGCAGCCCGGATGCCCGTGCGGAACGTCTGGCTCGTGACCTCCACTCACTGGACGGAGTTCGGCACGGACCAGGAGCACCCGCTGGAGCAGATCAGCGACAGCCAAGCCAACGCCACGTTTACCTTCTTCGGCAGCGCCAAGGACATCGACGTCTACAACCCCGCCCTGCTGGGTACCTGGGCCATGCCGGTACAAGCACCCGAAGGCAGCGAAGCGGACATTGAGGAAGCATGCACCGTGTGGGCGGCCGTGCTGGACAGCACCGGGACCCCCGACCGCGACGTGGCCCGGAGCATCGCGGGAGCGTTCCAGCACAAAATGGTCCGGGACTTCCTGTTCCGCGAGACCATCACCACCCAGAACGGCAACTTCGCGGACGTCATCCTCGGAACCTTCGCCGGACGCCCGGACTGGAACCGGGTGGACCGGGCCCAGACCATCGCGTTCGAGCTGATGAAGGCAGTCCCGGCAGGCCAGCGCGCACCGATGCTGACTCTGATGGGG
Organism: Pseudarthrobacter leeuwenhoeki; assembly: GCF_055412885.1. Taxonomy (NCBI): domain Bacteria; kingdom Bacillati; phylum Actinomycetota; class Actinomycetes; order Micrococcales; family Micrococcaceae; genus Pseudarthrobacter; species Pseudarthrobacter leeuwenhoeki. The sequence continues at coordinate 13,573 of NZ_JBVAYY010000024.1, forward strand.
TGGCTGGAATGGCTCAAAGGCAACGGCACCCAGGCGGCCCGGTACCTCAAGCACGCGGACACGGACGCACCCGGGTTCCGGCTGGCAGGGCTGCTGCTGGAACTGATCAACCGCGGCTCAGTCGCAGATGTCGCCCGCGACCCGGAGACCTCCTACCAGCGGCACAACAACTAAACGGACAGGGCCGGGCCGGGATCACCATGAGATCCGGCCCGGTCTTTTTGTCGGTGGCGGGGCGGCCTCCCCCGCTGCGCTCCGCCGGCCGCCGGACGCTCACGCGGGCGCAGCTCGGAACCCAGCTGGCGTGTAGAAACCACGGCTACAGTGAATCCCAGGAACACTGCACCGACCAGGGAAGCGTGAGCATGGGAACCGAATACATCCTGACCGACGACGACAAGCCTGCGGCCGAGCCCAGCCTGGCTGAGGACGTCATCGAAATTCGTCTGCTCACCGCCGGCGAACCAACCGGGCCCGCGAACATCGGCTGGGCCCAGGAACACCACAACCTCTAACGACCAGGCAGCGAGACGCTGCCCACCCAATTTTCCTTTGCAGAGGGAAAACCCGGAAAGGCCGGCACCTCGGTGCCGGCCTTTCCTCATGCCCGGGTTTGTGCCAACACCCGGCGCCACAACACGAATGCCGCCAGGGCATTCAGGACGGTAATGAAGACATCGCCGGCCGCCGGCCGGGCGATGACGAGATCGAGGACCACCAGCGCCAGTGCGCCTGCTGCGGCAACTGTGAAAACCACGGCCAGGACCCGGAGGACCCGCGGAGAATCCAACCCAGCACCGCGCCCCGCACGGCCAGGGTGGCTATCACGCGCAGCCGGCTCAGTCATGCCCTCACCCTACTCAGGAAGGGCATGCTCGCAGGGCTCGCACCCCTTTGGGCGTCCGCTGGCGCGGCCGGCTGTTGGGGTCCAGTGCTGTCCGTCGCAGGGCTCCGGCCCGCCCTGGCCCTGTCTTGTCTACGACGTCTTTTGGTTGTTGTCCTTCGGATTCTAGGCGTCCGCTCCACCCCGTCTAGCCCCTCCTTCGTCGGGGCCTGCGGTGCAGGAAGTTCCCTCCGGCGCTCCTGCGTCGCTGATTTCCTCCAGGAATTTCCTGCCCCTTGCCCTGCGGGTAGACAGGGCTCCGTCGGCCGCCGAGCAAGCGAGCTTGCCAGCAACCAAAAAACAACGGGGGGAGCGGGGAAGCTGGCCGGTCACCTGAGCCGCCCCACCCACCGGAATCCTCTGCAAAAGGAGCAAAACCATGAACACCACACCCACCCTCGAAATGCTCGACCCGGCCACCCTGACCGTGGACATCAACGTCCGCAAAGACGCCGCCCTGACCGCCGATTTCATTGCCAGCATCAAAGAGCACGGCGTGATGGAACCCGTCATCGCCCACCGCAAGGACGACGGCGTGGTGCACGTCCTGATGGGACAGCGCCGCACCCGCGCGGCTGTCGAAGCCGGGCGCGCCAGTATCCCGGTGATGATCATCGAGTCCCCCGAGGAAGCCGAACGCATCGTGACCCAAGTGGTGGAGAACATCCAGCGCGCCGAACTGACCGAAGCGGACGAGGCCGACGCCTACCACCAGCTGTCCCTGATCGGTGTCTCAGCCGCCGCGATTGCCAAGAAGACCGGGCGCACCAAGACCACCGTGGAAGGGGCGCTGAAAGCCAAGTCCTCAACCGCCGGATCCGCCGCCCTGGGCAAGGGATACACCATCGATGAAGCGCTCATCATGGCCGAATTTGAAGGGAACCAGGATGCCACGGATGAGTTAGAGTCCGTGATCGCAGACGAACCCGATCAGCTCCTGCACGTCGCGCAGATGCTCCGGGACCGCCGCGACCGCGCCGCCGCCCTCGCCGCACTCATCGAGGAACTGGAAGCCCAGGGCAAGACCATCGTCGAGGACGCCGGGCACCACTCCAACGAAGAGAACCTGTACGTCTCGGCCGCGAAGCGGGCAGACGGGGAACCGGCCACCGACGAGGACGCCAACGCCTACCTGATCAGCACCGACTACCGGGGCCAGCACAACGCCAACCCCGTCATCACCGGCTGGAAGGACCTGGGCTTCACCCCGAAGTACGAACGCTACGACGGCGGCACGCAGGCCCAGAAAGGCCCGATGACCGAGGAACAGAAAGCCGAACGGAAGACCCTGATAGCCAATAACCGCGAGATGGAGAGCGCAACGAAGGTCAGGCGCGAGTTCGTGAAGACCCTGCTCTCGCGGAAGACCGCGCCGAAGGGCTGGCAGTACTTCACCGTCCACGCCATCACCCACGACCCCGAAACCGCCAGCGGCTACGACGGCAAGGTCGCCACCGAAATGATCGGGGCCAAGACCGGGGAGGACACCGACCGGTGGGGCTGGAACCCGTTGCGGGACCACACCGCCAAAACCACCGCCCGGCCCGAGTTCTCCCTCATCGCCCTGATCTGCGCCGGGTATGAAAAGACCATCCAGAAAGACTCCTGGCGGTCCGCCGAGAAGCGGCACTTCCACTACCTGAACCAGCTCACCATCTGGGGTTACACGGCAAGCGCCGTGGAACAGATCATCATCCTCGACAAGCACACTGCCGATACCGAATAATTTGAGATGGGCCGGGCGGCTGATCCCCCAATACAGCCGCCCGGCCCTTCCATTCGCAGGTCACAGAACCTGCCGCACGCCGGGCGGTCCGCCGCCCAGGGCGAACCACAGCAGCCACTCACCAGCGACGGACCGCCATCAACGCGACCACGCGGCCGGCCAACCACCACCCGCGGGACCAGGAACAACGAGGTACCCGGACCGCGGCAGCACCACACACCGTTCAGCTACGCTGAACCACATATTTCCTTTGCAGAGGGAAAGCAGGAAGGCCGACGCTCCAGCGTCGGCCTTCCGTTTGGTGATGCTCATGGAGTATTCGGAGTCTGAATCAAACCCTCGATACCACTCTCTGGGGATCAGAACCGGGGAAGGGCGGCGAGGATTCGGAAGATGGTTCGAAACGCAATTAGTATTCACGGCATGACCTTCTCGGATTCCCCTATCTCCGCCCTCCCGGCCGAGACCCAAGCGGACTTTGAGACGAGTTACTTCCACATGAGGTTCAGGGGCGGCCGCTTCGAGGGCAGCGTCGGCATGCCGATGGCCGCAATGAGCGAGATGACATACCTCAACGATCTGATTATGGAAGTCGCGCGTGTACTTTGGCGGCGTCAAAAAGGCGTCAAAAGAGCTAGAGACTACCCCTCTGAACCAATATTGCGGGTCGAACGCTTTGCTAAGGGGAGCGCAATCCCGCTTATTGATAGGGACGGCACCAGCAGCGTCCTGACCGGCGATCCCTACGATCAGAGCCGAGACTTGGTAGAGAAGGCCTTTTGGGGGATAGTCGACCAGGCCGAACTGCCGGAAGAGTTCCCCCGTGAATGCGTTGACCAACTTCGCCGGTTCGGGAAAACCCTCCAAACGGAGGAAGCCGCTGAGTTCTTGCGAAAGGACGAGCACGGCGTCTGGAAAGAACGTCGCTACACGCGGCAGCTCCGGAATGAATTCTGGACGGCGTTCGATACGTCTAGTGAGAAGCGAGTCCTCCTCGTTGGTCAAGTCGATTCATTGGCGAGAAAATCCTCTAGTTTTGTTTTCGCAAAATTGGGGGGACAGAAGCTCGATGCGAAATTTCAAAACCCATCAATGTGGGACGACCTCCATGCTGCGTTGGGGAAGTCCTCGACGCACCCGTATTGCCGGCTTGAAGCCACCGTGGACGTTGACTATATGCAGCGCGTGCGTAAGATTCTCCTAACGCACAAGGTGGAGGTGATCGACGTGGATCCCATCCATTGGGCTGATCGATTCGTGGAACTTTCGACCTATGCTGACGAGTGGATGCCAGGGGCCTCCGCAGTAACCGCGGAAAGCTTGGAACGAACCGACCAACTCCTCCATCTGGCAGTAGGTCTATCCCTCCCGCAACCGACCATATTCGCTTCCGTCGATGGAGGGACGAACCTGGTTTGGGACAGCGGTGATAGCCGAACGACCATATACATCGAACCGGACCAACCATACGAAGTCGAAAATGTCCCTGGTGGGCCGCTAGTGCCCTTCGAGACAATTGACGCAGAGGCAGCAGTCCTACAGGTCAAGGGGTACGTACGTGGATAGCGCGGCTGCTGCGGTCTCAGACGACCTGCTGGAAGAGATTAAACGCCCGGATTTGCGCTCCCTGGAGATCCTTTTAGAGGACCAGAACGAGATACTCTGGCGCCAGGTGCACCCAAATAACGTGAGTGCAGGCGTCGTGAACAATGTCGCTTTTGACGAGGTGATATCTCCTGAGGCTCTGGTTGGTACCCCCAAAGCACGGTACGAAGTATCCACTTCGATGGCTTCCGCCGTTTCAGCTCAGGACGCGTACGAGCATTTTACTAAGAACCATCTGAGTGCTGGCTCGTACGCCGTCAGTGTTGGCGACGTTCAGACATCCTTGGCACGAGCAATAGACGATAGCGCCACATACACTGCCCAAGGCGACGTGGTAGGTCACGCGATCATTGATTTGAGGGGCATGCCGCGCGTCCTGCAGAAGCGGGCGCGCTCCATTCTCGCGCTGGCTGCTACCCGTAATCGCCGCAAGTTCCCGCTAGAAAACCCGTAAACCAACGACTGAGACCGGCCGTGTGGGAAACGTCAGGAGAGCTGGGGCCACGCTCGTTCCTGTTGCCCCATCGAGTCTGAGGTGTGGGAACGGCTGGGGCGTGACTATCTGTTCCCCTTGGCGCGGTTGTGCAAGACACACAGCATTTCGCAATTGTTGAGATCGGTTGCACCGCCGTTCGACCACGCAGTCACGTGGTCGGCGTCCATCTCGTTCTGTTTGTAGATGCGGGTCTTGTTGGCGTTGTCGCCGGTCGCGCACACCGGGCAGTTGGATACGCCATCGGACCTGGCTTTCAGCGTCTGCCGCTCGTAGGCGACCCGCTTCGTCTTGTCGTCGAACAACCTGATCGAAAGCAGCTGTGCGTGCTTCTTGCCGCCCAGCAGGTACTCGTAGATTCCCTTGCTACTCTGCACTGCCGGGTCACCACGGAGCTCGTCAACATCGGCGTTGATCTGAACAGCGTTGTATGCGTTCGAGTGGTGGAGCTCGTACAACCGACCCCACTCGAGGCCGCGCATCTCTTTGTCCGGCGGTCGGGTGAAGACGCTGCCGACCCAGTCGATCACCGACATGAAGTACGTTTTCAGACCATTGATGCGGGCGTCCTGGCGGTGCTGTGCAAGGTGGGCGTCAATGCTCATACCCTGGGCCGAGGCGACCCAGTCCAGCGCGACCGCGAGGATCTCCTGCCGTTTCGGGTCGCCATTGATATAGGAGGACCACTTCTGCATGTTCGCGTTGTTCGAGTTGCTGTACTCGGCTTTCGCCGCTGTGACGAACGGTCCGGAGTAGATCGCATTGAGCAGCTCCTGCTTGTTGAGGGGTACGCCAACGATGTTGATGGTCTGGAACCATTGCTTGATCTCGTCCTCGGTGCCGTCGCACTCGTAGATGTCGAGCTGAGTATCCAGGATCGTGCGCTGCTGGTCCTTGGTCAACGAAGTGAATGTTTGCTCTCTGCCGTCGACCTTGATGGCGAATTTTCCGGTGATGAACCGGCCGATGCTGGTGATGCGCTGCTGCCCGTCGAGAATTTCGAGCGTCTGGCCCTCGACGTTGAAGTAGATCAGCCCGAGTGGGTACCCCTTGAGCAATGAGTCGATGACCGCGACGTCGCGCTTGCCGTCGTTGTAGATGTAGTTGCGCTGATACTCCGGCTGGATGACAAGCCGGCCCGACAGGCCGAACAAACCCTTGCCCTCAAGTTCGTTGTAAACGAAGCCTTCGAGGACTTTCTCGACGGTGTAGTGCTTGAGCTCGGTTTTCACGAGGCGGCCTTCCGATGACGGATGATGATTCGCTTGTAGGCCGTGTGGTAGGTCGGTTCAGTCAGCCCGAGACGTCGGTGCCCCGCACTGTTGCCTCCGGTGCCGCCCTGCGCGTAGTAGGTCTTGACGAACTCGTCGCCCAGGGTCCGGACACCGATCCGGCGCAGCCCGTCCATGTCGTCGCCGTGCGCGAGGATCTCGAACTGGTCGGGGTTGTACTTGTCCAGGAAGGTGATCGGCACTCCCATGATCCCGTCAAAGTCGCTGGGTATCGAGTCGATCCACGCGATTTCGAGGGCCTCGGGGAAGTTGTAGTACCGCTGGTATCCGACCCCGCGGACGTCCTTGTGCTTGGAGAATCTGATGTTGTCATCGATCGTCATCAGCTGCAGCGGTTCGTGCCGACGGCCGTGGTCGATGTTGGTGAACCAACACGCGTTGCCGAGCCTTGTGAAGTCGTGCTCGTCTGTCGACGGGTAGCCGAGCCGCTCGGCCTTGAGGCGATCTGACTCCCTGATCGTCGCTCCCTTGGGTACGCCGAACACCATGTCTGTGCTGTTGGCCGTCGCGCCCTTCCAGAGTCGGTTCTGCTGGATCAGAGGAAAGATCTCCATATAAGTTGTGGCGTTGCTGTTCCCGATGATCGAGAAGGTCTTGTCGCCTTCGACGAGCCAGCCGACGAAGGCGCGGAACAGGCTGAACGGCGGGTTGGTGATGATGATGTCTGCCTCGTCGCGCAGCGTGGTCACTTCGGCGCTGCGGAAGTCTCCATCGCCGTCGAGGTACTCCCACTGCAGGTCGTCGATGTTGATGACGCCGTCGCCGTTGATGTCGTTGCGCTTGAGGACGAACTTCTTGCCATTGGCGTGCGACTTGGTCGCGTCGAATTTTGGGTCGTCCAGCTCGAAGAGCGTGGGCTCGTAGGAGAATAGTGTCGGGTTACTGTCAGGGGCGTAGGAGGTCGAGATGAGCTTCTTCAGCCCGAAGTCGACGAAGTGCAGGGCAAAGAACTTCGCGAAGTTGCTCCACTCTGGGTCGTCGCACGGCAGGAGCACGATCTTGTCGCGGAAGACGTCGGGGTCGAACTCGAGGTAGGCGTTTATCTCGCGCTCGATGTCGGCCCACTGCGTATAAAACTCATCGTTCTTCGCTGCCTTGGCCGCGTTGAGGCTTGAGGTCCTGTTCGCGGTCTGTGTCGTCATGCTCGTAATACCCCGTTCGCCCGGCGTTGTTGCGCCGGAAGTGGGGCGCGTCTTGCGTGAACATCATATCGACGGGCGAGCCCTTCGACTGGCAGGTGGGGCTGAGGGCCGCACCTGGTCTCTGTCGTCAGGTCGTATCCAGACAACCACCTGATTCGGCCCTCGACTTCGTCGAGATCCCCAAAATGCTCTCCAACATGGACGCAACCTCTCTGCGGGCACGGAGAGTCCAAGTATTCGACGAATTCTGCTCCTGAGCCATGTCGGACTACGCAGACACAACGTCAAATACGACCGTTATCGAAATTTGCGTAACGCAAGACCGCTGGCTGATGAGTTTTGACTGATGTGGGGCGAAACGGGACCTAGATAGGTTGTCGCTTTCGGGCTCGCGGGCGAGGGGCAGCTGACGCGCAATGCGAGGATTGACCAATGAAATCTGAAGCAGATGCGCGCCTGGACGCCGTCTTGATCGGCGGCCGCGAAGAACGCGCCATCGTCATCGTGGACTACGACCCTTCCTGGGCCCAACGCTTCGAAGCACTCGCACAAACCATCCGGGATGCTACAGGCGAGAAGGCGGTATGCGTGGAACATATTGGCTCTACCGCGGTTCCAGGCTTGGCGGCCAAGCCCATCATCGACGTCCTCCTGACCGTCATGGACGTTGAGGACGAGTCAACATATATTCCGGCTCTCGAAGAAGCCGGTTTTGTTCTGCGAGTTCGCGAGGCAGGCCACCGCATGCTCAGGACTCCGGCAAAAGACGTTCACGTCCATGTATTCAACCCCGGGAACGACGCCGTCCCGAAGTACAGAGACCTTCGCGATTGGCTTCGGGTCGATGAAACCGACCGCACCCTGTATGCCGATACCAAGAAGTTGCTGGCACGACAGCGATGGTCCGATATGAATGACTACGCGGATGCGAAAACCGACGTCATCTCGCATATCCTCGCGCACGCCACGGTCTGGCGCGAGCACCATTCCGCGAGCAACAGGGCATGACCACAGCAACCGAAGCACCCGACCCCGGCCTGGTGCCGGAACTTCTCATCACGAATCTCGACAAGAGCCTAGATTTCTGGTGCGGGCTATGCGGGTTCGCCGTGCTCTATCACCGGATGAATGAGGGATTCGCCTATATCGCCACAGGCTCGGCACACGTCATGCTGGAGCAGGCTGGAATAGGTCGAAATTGGATCACCGGGACTCTTGAACGTCCGCTCGGGCGCGGGGTCAACTTTCAGGTTTCGGTTCCGTCGATCGAGCCTCTCGTCAAAGCCCTGGACGCCGGCGGCTGGCCGCTCTTCATGGAACCGGAGACCAAGTGGTACCGAACCGGCGAGCAAGAAGCCGGCGTCACACAGTTTCTGGTGGCAGATCCCGACGGGTACTTGATCCGATTCCAGGCGTCTCTGGGACAAAGACTTGTCTCTCAAGAGACGGCATGAGGATCAACATGATCGGCACCCCGCTGGGCGCCAGTTAGTTGCTGTTGTCGGCGACAGCGGCGGACGTGTTTTTGTGAATGAAGGCATGGACCATAGGGAGGAACCCCGGTGCCAGCTGCGACGCCCTGTCTTTGGCCGGATCGGGGTCTTCTGTGAACAGGCCGTGTCCGGCGCCAGGGAACACGGCTATGCCGTGGGGATTGCCTGGCAGTGGCCGGAGAAGGGACGAGAAGGCTGCCAGGCTTTCGGGGACTGGAACCAGCGCATCGGATGCTCCCAGCAGTGCCAGCACAGGGCACTGGACCTTGGGCAGGATCTCTGCGGGGTCAAAGTCGAGAACCAGCCGGAGAAATCCCAGCATCTCAATAGTGTCGAAGTAGCGCGTCGCGATTTTGTACCAGGTTCTGCCGCTAAAGGTTTCTTGACGGGTCAGGATGTCCTCGGGAGCCTGCCCGGAAAGTAGCCGGTCTGCACGGTCATTGAGCCATTGCCCGGCTTCCGTTAGGGCTGTGTCATCCTGGCCGTCCTGTCGGAGGTCGTTCAGGATTCGGAAGCGGTCCTGGAACGCCGGCGAGACACCAGGCCCGGAGTTGGAGATGACGAAATGGATCCGGACATCGAGGGCCGCTGCAATCAGCGCCACCCACCCGCCCTGGCTCACTCCGTACAAGCCGCACCCCGAGCCCGCTACCGCCGGGTGGGACCTCAGCAGCGTCGCCGCCGCAAGGGATTCATCCGCCCGAGCAGATAGGGATTGGGTCTTCCAGTCACCAGGGGAATCCCCGCAGCCGGGTTTGTCGTGTGTGAGAACCACAGTGCCGCACGAGACGAGCAGATCAACGGCACCACCCCAGCCATCGGCTGTGCCTTCCCCGGAGCCATCCACCAGGACCAGTCCCGGCTGGGGGAGGGCTGAAGGTCGGTAGTGAATCAGGGCGTCGAGGTCGCCGTCCGCGGTGCTGACGCGGGCATTCTCCCTGACCATTGGTTCCATAGCCCGGACTGTACATCACCAAGTGGGTTCGTCCTGATGCTCGCGACGAAGGACTGCCGGCAGTCAATGTCGGGGCAGAGACGCTCGGTCAAAAACGACCCTTATCGAATATCGCATGGTCGAAAACCTGACGTTGATGAGTTTTGACCTGTTTTGCTCGGAATCGGTGCGCTCATGGCTGTGGATTTGATCGCTTCATGGCGGTGTTCTGTGGTCGCTTTGTGTCGCACCTGCGCCCTAAGGCCGATCGTCCTTCGCACGTTCAGGTGCGTACTTCCGCTCCCGACTGGTCGTCGCCAATCTGTGCTGCGCGCTAATCGGCCAGGGACACCGGGCTCATCTTGCCCAAAGGGGCGAATCGTCCCAGTCAGATGGCAGGCCGACGTGGGATTTGGGCACGAGTTTCACGGACGGGTAGCTGGCGAGGACCGCGGAAAGCATCCGTGACATCCCGGTTCCTTGGGCGTCCCGCATGTGCTGGATCAGGGTCAGCTGACCAAATGTGCGTGTCATGAACGGCCCGGCCTTGTCGAGAGCAGGGTATTTGCCCACAGTGGGGAGCTTTGGAGCTTTTGTGTAGACGCGGTTGTATAGGCGACCGTGGTGAGCGCAGGCGTTGCGGACTATTTCAAGGGCGCGCATCCAGGACTCCAGCTGCGGAGCTCGAAGACCAAAGTGATCCGCTACCTTGTCCTGTACTGGCCGGGGTGCGAATCCGAAGAGGTATCTGAGAGAGCCCAGGTCCAGGATTTCTACTGCCGCCCACACCGGCAATCGTCCGTTGTAGTTGTCCTGGTGATGGGACACGAAGTCTTCGTGGGAGTGCTCGAGTCCTTGGGTGTACTTCTTATACCAGCGTCCGTAGTCCTCGGTGCTTGCTCGGACGCTCAGGACCGTCGGATTCAGGTGAGCGCATTCATCGAGCTCCCCCAACTCGTGTCCGAGTCGCGCCCGAATGCTCAACTCGACTGGCGCGAGGGCATCGAAGGTTGCCGTTCTGAGCCTGGCGTCAAAGTTATACAGGCTCAGGACGTCGGCGAGCCGTGTCCCTGGGAAGAAGTCGTCTTCCCGTGAGCCATTCGTTGCCAGTTTACGGAAGGGGTACCAGTAGCCGCTGAGGCGGTAGTAGTTGACATCCTGCAGCTGCGCGATCGCGGTGTCTTGGTCTTCGATGACCAGACCGCGGGAAAGGAGCAAACCAACCTGTTCCTCGTAGGTCCTAAACTCTTTCACAGCTGTAGACAATCGGCCCCCCGACAAAAGTGAAGACCGGCCCTGGACCTACCGAAGTAGGCGGAACCGGTCATGTTGGTTTGAGAATATCGTGGCGCAACAGGTTGTGCAAATCCGTTGCCGCTTTTGATAGAAATCGTGCCAGCGCGGCCCATGCCTTAGTGCATGAGCTCGACACCCCAGGAGCAACGGTCAAAAACGACCCTTATCGAATATCACTGGGTCGACAACCTGACGTTGATGAGTTTTGACTTGTTTTGCTGGAAATCGGCGCCTTTATGGCGCTGTCGTCTGCACGGCCCACCACATGTCCGTAAAGGGGATGGGTCAACAGCAATTGAATCTGTGGCCTCTCATCCTCATGAGTGCGGCAGCAGGCCGGCGGGTTTTGGCAAACGGTCAGACCTCGGTGCAGGCACCCTTGGGTACCGATGGGTGTCCGAACAGGACGAAGTTGGTTCCGTCATCCTCTAGTACCGAGACGTAGCTTGGCCCGAGAAGAGCAACTGTGGACTCGCAGATGGCGATCGCGGTCACGGCCGCCTCGCTGCCGTTTGCACCGCGCGGGTCAACGACACTGGTGTCGACGCGGATCCTGCCCGGCTCGGTTTCGGTCACAGACTTGATCTGGCTCACCCAGGGCGCGTTCGCATTGGCTGTCGTGAAGTCCGCGGTCTTGTCCGGCTCATTGGTGGTGCTGGGAATGGACTCAGGAGCTGCAGCCGTCTGGCTGGCTGCCGGTTGGGCCGGTGTAGCGGTGGTGGGTGCTGTCTGGGGAGCGGATGATGCGCATCCGGTGAGCAGCAGACCAGCGATAGCCGTGGCGAGGGCGGGAATAGTCTTGTTCACGGTTGTCCAATGTCCGAAGGCGCGCGAAGGCGGCGCGCCCCCAGCACGATGCGACGGCAGTACCCGGTGAGTCACCGCCTACTGCCGTGCACATAGCACTCACCCTAACGAAGAATAAGGCAGAACAATGTCTATGAAGGAACATTCAGTGGGCCTGCTTTTGGCCGAGGGAATGGTGTCGGCGGATAAGCCGTCGAGTATGAAATGCTGCCAGCAACCCGGAGACTGTGGCGAAGCCGGCTCCGAATCCTGCCAGCGCCAACCCAGTTGCTCCGAGTGCATGGAAGGCGATGACGGTGTAAACGGCCGTCACCGCGGCTGCTCCCAATCCAGCGGTGAGCGCGCGTGGCAGTACAACTGATAAGGACGTATTCGCGTCAATCCAAAGCGCCGCTACCGAACCGGCACCCGCTGCCAGCCCGGCAACTGCTCCGATAACGAGCCCAAGTATGGCGATGAAGAATATCTGGCCGCCATTCATGCCCCAGAGCCCAAACTGCTCCGGATACAGGGCTGCCTGAACGGTCGAAAACACTGAGGTGCCCGCGCTGATAAACGTACCCAGCAGGGCACCGGTGGAGACAGCCCGGACCAGGAGAGGCGGCGCTACTGTCTGTACATTTCGCACGGCTGCCGGACCCATATCCGACACCCTAGCGGAAGGCGCACTAGAAGTAGCGGCCACCTACACCAGTGAAGGAGGCCCATTCGAGTCAGTCAAAAACGACCCTTTGTGCCTGTGTCGAGATGGAAGACCGGGAGCCCTCCAAAATGTCGTTTTTCGAAGTCGTCTGCACGCGCTTCCGCGTAAGTACGGGGGTTGTGCAGGCGGGTTCGAACAGTTCTGTGTTCGAACCCGCCTGCACAACAGGCATTCTGTATTGAACTCGTGTGCACTATCTTCGACCCAGGCTCTGGGGCGCCTGCAGCGTGGGTGGCCGGCATGGCCGATGATGGGCCGCCGGCCGTTGAGCTTGGCCTGCCGGCCAGGTCCGATGCGGCCGGGCATCAGGCCGTGCGGCAGACTGCGCAGATGCCGAGGCGAAGAATCCGTTCGCCGGCTCCGGGATACCTTTGCGGGCTTCAGAAACCCCTCGACTTCCTGTCACAAACAAGAGATCAGCAACCCTTTGCATGACTTAGAATAAATAACGGGTTAAGTGACATTTTCCGGTTCCAGCCGGAACCGGAATCGCACTGTCACTTAAACGAACGAATATATGACAGGGGATACAGGCATGCTTGTCGGCTATATGCGAGTATCGAAGGCCGACGGGTCGCAGAGCACCGATTTGCAACGGGACGCGCTCTTATCTGCCGGGGTCAAAGCTGCTCACCTCTATGAGGACCAGTCGTCCGGTAAGAAAGACGATCGCCCGCACTTGGCGGCGTGTCTGAAAGCGCTCCGAAAAGGCGACACGCTCCTTGTCTGGAAGCTCGATCGGCTTGGCCGAGATCTGCGCCACCTCGTCAACACCGTCCACGACCTCACCGACAGAGGCGTCGGCTTGAAGGTCCTCACCGGCGAGGGCGCAGCTATCGACACCACGACAGCATCAGGCAAGCTCGTCTTCGGCATCTTCGCGGCCCTCGCCGAGTTCGAACGAGCACTCATCTCCGAACGCACCGTGGCCGGGCTTGCCGCGGCGCGCGCCCGAGGCCGAAGTGGTGGACGGCCGTTCAAAATGACCGCCGCCAAGGTGCGTCTGGCCATGGCCGCCATGGGGCAGAAGGAAACCAAGGTGGGCGAGCTCTGCAAGGAACTCGGCATCACCCGGCAGACGCTATACCGCCACGTCTCACCGTCTGGAGAGCTGCGACCCGATGGCGCGAAAGTCCTCTCCAAGTGAAGGAAGTAATTCTGGCGGCAAGGGGAACGCTCAACGGGAACGCGCAGCGGGACGGCGGTTCGCGTCGCGTCGACGCCCAAACTGTCTGCTCCTTGCCCCGGGTTCTTGGGAGTGTGAACTGCTCACTGGGCCAACGGGTGACTTGTCCTGGATCGACTTCCCCGATCAGAGGGGCCGGGGCAGGAAGACGCGAATCTTGTTTCCGTCGTCCTTCACCATGGCATTCCGTGGCAGTCGCGCGACCACGAACGTCTCCACGAAGTCGCCGGACGATCCGGTGAAATTCAAGGCCAGGACGATGTGCGGTCAACCGAAAGTCCGCTGGGACTGCCAGGAGCGCCGATGACAGCACCACGCCCCACAACCCAGCGGGTGCAAGTGCAACGATCGCTGCGCTTCGTCGTGTGAGGTAGGCACGATTGCCGGTCGTTAGGAAGGGAAACCGCAGTCGATACGCAGGCTTCACTTTGGTGAGCAGCTGGAGCATGATCCCGTGGGTTGCTTCGTGCACCGCCATATAGACGAGGGCGGCGAGGAGCGTCACCGGGATGGTGAGAAAGGACTCCACTCGGTGCCGAGGGGAACGGGGAACAACAGCGGGATCATCACGGCGACCACGGCAATCACGACAAAGATCGCTTGAATCGCGATCGCAAAGTTTCTGTCCTTCTTGAAATCGACGGTCTGGCTCTCGCGGTAGTTGTACGGGAGTTCGGCGCCATCCCGCAACGGGGTCTGGTCAGTCATTCGTCTCCTCTGTCGCTCGGTCAGGTCCCGGTCGCTCGCGGTGGGACGAGTTCGGAAGTTCGTGCAGAAGAGTCCGGAGCAGCGGGGTGCGGCGACGCCGAGCGTGACGCGCACTCCATCCGCTTCCCTTCACCGGGTGCTCGCCTGTTCGGGGGCGGCACCGTCGGAGGAGTCAGTCGATGACAGTGCCATCTCCGGGCTGGCACCACGACGGCGAAGCACCACAACAAGGTACACGGCATAGCCTGCGCTGATTACGGTGGTCCCGGCGAGCATCACCCATTCAGCTTGAGAATCAGTGACGGTGACGCTGCCACTGATGTTGAACAGGACGTGAAAAACGATGAGCGGGACGATCGTGCCGGTAATGGCGAAGATCAGAGCGAGTACGATGCCCATCACCACGGCAAATAAGATCTGGGCGATCTGCTCCACACCGGAGTAGCCCCGGAGCAAGTTTACGATGTGACCGATCCCGAAGGTGACGCCGGAGATCACGATGGCGCGAGTTAGGTTGCTCCGCTTCAGAATGCCTCGGAACAGGAAACCTCTGAACACCAGCTCCTCGATGAACCCGACGCACGCCATCAGGACGATGATGAGTAGCACTGCGGCGAGGTCCAGGTCGTCCCTGAACCCTTGGGCGAATTGAAGCAGGGCGATGATGAGCAGCGGGATGTAGAGCAGGGTGCGCCGGAAGTCGTCGCCACGCAACGCACGAAGCCCGTAGTACCGATTCCAGCCGTTCCGACTCACGTACCAGATCAGTAGAATGCTGAGAAGTAAGAGCAGCGGGGCAGTGATTGAGTTAGGTATCCCGACCTGCTCGGATAGCAGGTCGCCGATGGATATCAGAACCACGTATGCCACGATCCAAATAACGGCATGCCAGGTGGGGTTTGCTCGCTGAAGCTTTCTCACGGTGATCCTCTTCCTAGTCCGGTCTCGTTCTGCGAGTCTGGCAGTAACTACGCGGCTCTTTGCCGCTGGGGCTTTTTTCGAGTGGTTCGCTGTCTGTTTCTTAGCTCGATTTAGTGTCGGTGTCGGCTGGCCCAGCCGCTGGCGCGGGCCCGGTCGATCAGGATGACAGCGCTACCGGTCTTGTGCCTGGCGTCGACGAGATGATGTGCATGGGCCGCTTCTACGAGACTACCTTCGCTTCTTAAGCCCTGCCTTCGCAGAGTGTGTGTCGGTGCCAATCGATCCCGTTTAGTAGACTCTGCGCCATGGACCCCAACCCGTTCGGATCAGAGCCCGTTGCCCTACGTCGCAGAGGTTTGCTCGTCGGCGTCTCCCTCGTCATCGCTGCGATCGTCACGGTCGCAAGCGTTCTTGGGTTGATCGCTTCTTGGCCGTACCAGAAAGAAACTGAGGATTGGGTCTTGCAGGCGCGAGGGCAAGACATTGGCAACCTTTTCGCGGTCGTCGTTCTCATCGTAAGCGCGGTCCGGATGCGTGCCGGCTCGTTTCGGGCAGCACAGTGGTGGATGGGTACCCTGCTTTATCTCCTGTATGCCTACATTGTCTATGCCTTCGCTGTGCATTTCGGCCGTCTTTTTCTCGTCTATGTCGCGATCTTGGGGCTCGTGTTCTTCACCCTGGTTATTGCGCTCTCGGCCAGGGAACGAACATCCGTCTACCCGAGTGGTCTGGCCCGACGGTTCGCAGCATGGGTGCTCATCGGAACCGGTGCACTTTTTGCTCTGTTGTGGTTGAGCGAGCTGGTTCCAGCCACTGTGACCGGTCAGGTGCCGCCGAGCCTTACGGCAGCGGGGCTGATAGTGAGCCCCATCCATGTCATTGACCTCTCGGTAGTCCTGCCGGGCATGATCGTCATCGGTGTGCTCACTCTGAGGGGGAACATAGCGGGGCTTTCGTTGACCGTACCGGCACTAGTTTTTTCGGTGTTGATGGGATCCAGCATCATTGCCGCGATGCTGCTGGTCGTCGCGACCGGGGAAATAGTGGGATTCATCCCGATGGTAATGGTCGCCGTCGTGGTGGTGGCCAGCCTAGTAGCGGCAATCGCGTATGCACGCAAAACGCATATTGCGCGACCCGCAGCAGTGAAAGCTGGGCACCGAGGGACTTAGCGGTCATCTCACGAGCCGAGGCCGAGGGCGGCGATTACCTCGTCCGCCCATGCGCTAGCGCGTTCTAACTCTCCATCGAGGAGTGGACCTTCGTAGCCATGGACACGGAACGTTTCCTGCTTCACGGTCGTTCCGAATCCCAGCGACCGCAGCTCGTGCTTTGCTGCTTTGGCTGCGGAGCCTGGCATTCGCGGCTTGTCCACGCGAGTATCGAACGCGACGGCGGGGATAGCAGCAGCAGGCCGCTCGAGTTCGTTGAGCCACTCACGGATGCCTCGGGCCGGCGCATGCGGGGCCGATCGCGACTTAACTGCTTCGGCTCGCGTCGCGGCTCGCGTCATCGAGAAAGCGTGAGTGGGCCCACCGACCACGAGGAGGTCGTAGCCGTCCACAGTGGTGGGTGCGGCATCCGAGTCCACGACTTCGACCGTGCCAACGGCGCCTAGTTTGTCGGCAACTGCGCGCGCGACCTTCTCAGTGTTGCCCCAAAGTGACTCGTAGACCACCAGTGCATGCATCGTTGCTCCTCTGTACGTGACCCGCAATGACTATCACGCACAGACTATGCCCGGCGGTACTACCAGTCCGAGTCGCCTCGAAGCACGGCGCCAATACGCCGCCATTTTAAATGATCTGGCCGCACAGGTGAGAGTTGTTTTCGCTGGTCAGCCTCTCGGTGAGTGTTGCGGCTCCCGGAGTCCAAAGAATCCGTTTAGCGGCATGGGTGAGTATTTGATGCCTTGAGAGCCACCCAATCTTGCGTTTCAGAGCCACCGATCGTGCGGAAGAGAGCCAGTGGTGGTGTGCTTGGGAGCCACTGGCCCTCGACCTGA
>NZ_JBVAYY010000025.1:0-28951 GCF_055412885.1 Pseudarthrobacter leeuwenhoeki
ATGTCCGCGTCGCAGGCGATCTTCCGGACCGTGGCGGCGGTGACGGGGCCGGTGAAGAGCAGGTTTCCGGTCTGCGCCATCGCCTGGCCGGGGTGGAAGGGCCCGCCGGCGCTGGTCTGCAGGTCCCCGTCGCCGTGTCCGAGCCGGGCGAGGAGGTCCCGGTAGTCGATGGTGACCATGACCTGGGGCCGAAGTCCTCCGGCGGCCGGGAGGGTGCCGGCGGCGAGGGCGGCCTTGGCGGCGCCGACGAGGCCATCGAGGAGTTTTTGCGGGCGTGAGCGCAGGTCCAGCGGCACGTCCACGCCAGCATGCCCGCTGTTTGTGCCGGCGCCGGCCCAGGGGCTGGCTTCGGTGGCGGCTCCGGCGGAGTGGGTGGCCGCCGCCGTGGCAGGCCCGCCCGCGGACCCCGCGGACCCCGCACCGGCAGCCGCGCTTTCGGCTGCGTCACCGCCAGCCGTGGTTCCCGGTGTCTCCGGGACCGTCGTGCGGGGGTTGGTGGCGGTGTTCATGACGGTGAGGAGGTGTTCGAACTGTTCGGCGGTCGCGAAGATCTCCAGGTGCTGGAGTCCGTGGCGGGGTTTGCGGATGAAGGCGCCCTGAAGCTGGCGCAGGAGTTCCTCGGAGGGCTCGGCGCCGTCCTGATCCAGCGCGTCAGTCCAGCTCCGGGCCACACGGGCCAGGAAATCCGGGTCGTTCTCGACGGCGGTGCGGGTCAGGGCGTGCTCCATCCGGGCAGCTGCCTCCCCGTCGCAGACGTGCCGGACACTCTCCAGCGCCAGGGTAATGATGGTCCCGGCCCGGGAGGCGACCTCCCCGGCGGCGACGGCGGACCCGAGTTCCCCGTGGACCGGTGGCAGTGGTTCGCCGGTGAATCCCTGCCGCGGCAGCAGAGTCCCGGCCAGGGCGAGCCGGCGCCGGGCCTCGGCGGCGCTGATCCGCAGCCGCGCCCGCAGGAACTCCGTGGTGTTCCGGTACCCGTCATCCACAACAACCACCGGGCCATCAGCCCCAGCCCCAGCCCCAGCCCCAGTCCCAGTCCCAGTCCCAGCGCCGGAGCCGGTGGTTTCCCGCCAGCCCGTGGTCCACGAGGTGCCGGCCTTCGGGGCGGAGACCGCGGCCTGCGTCCGGGTCCGGTCCACGGCCCCGGCCGCCACGAGCTGCAAATAGTCCACGATCCGCGAGAGCTCCTCCACCGTGCCGGCGAAATCCGCCGCCGCCTGGAAACCCCGCAACGCCGCGTCCTCCACCGCTGTCAGAGCCGTTTCCCGGAGCATGGCGAGGGCGCCATCCACCCCGGACTGCCCGGCCGGTTCAGCGACCCGGTCCGTGTCCTGGAAAGAAAAGAAATCCCCGACGGCTTCCATAAACCCAACCTATCGAAGGGCTCTGACATTAATAGCTGCGGGACAGAGGCCATAGATCTGCGGCCATAGACCTGCCGCCGCGGATTCTCCCTGACCCCCTTGCCATGCCGGCACGCCCTCACCGGACCCGCAACAACCCGGCGCCACCCGCCACCCGGCGCCGCCGCACCATTGTGGGTGACGATCCACCCGATCCATGCCGATTCCGCGAACCCGTCCTGGTCGGGTCCCGGTGTGCAACTAAACTGGACTGGATCCCGTCGCTGCCCACTGTAAGGACATAGTGCACATGGCCATTTTGAATATCCGCATCATCGGGGATCCTGTGCTGCGCACAGTTGCCGATCCCGTGACGGAATTCGGGCCTGAGCTGGCGAAGCTTGTCGCCGATATGACCGAAACCATGGAGGACGTGGACGGCGCCGGCCTGGCCGCACCGCAGGTCGGTGTGAGCCAGCGCGTATTCACCTACCGCATCGACGGCGTCGAGGGACACATCATCAACCCCGTGCTGGCGAACAGTGACGACTTCCAGCCCGACGAGGTCGAGGGTTGCCTTTCCATCCCCGGCCTCGGCTTCCCCGTCCGACGGCACCGGCACACCCGCGTCACCGGCGTCGACCTGCACGGCCAGCCCGTCACGGTGGAGGGCGAAGGCATGCTGGCGCGGGCCTTCCAGCACGAAACCGACCACCTCGACGGCATCCTCTTCACGGACCGGCTCGAAGGTGAAGACCGGAAGACCGCGCTGCGCGCCATCCGGAACGCCAGCTACGACGCCATCACCGAACAGACGACGGCGAAGCGCGCCAGGACGGTCGGCACCAGCTTCGGTTCCGGCACTGCAGGTTCGGGCACTGCCGGTTCGGGCAGCTTCGGCTCCTTCGGTAACTCCCAGTGAGGGTTCTCTTCGCCGGGACACCGGCCGTGGCCGTGCCGTCCCTCGACGCCCTCGTCGAGGCAGGGTTCGACGTCGTCGCCGTCCTCACCCGCCCGGACGCGCCGCTGGGACGCAAGCGCGTGCTCACGCCGTCGCCCGTTGCTGCCCGTGCCGCGGAACTGGGCCTCACGATCATTCATGCCGCCAAGGTCGACGCCGCGGTGACCGAGCAGATCGCGGCTGCCGCCCCTGACGCTGCCGCCATCGTGGCCTATGGCGGGCTCATTCCGCGGCCGGCCCTGGACATCCCCCGGCATGGCTGGATCAACCTGCACTTCTCCCTGCTGCCGGCCTGGCGCGGCGCGGCGCCCGTCCAGCGGTCCCTCATCGCCGGCGATGACGTCACCGGGGCCGTCACCTTCCTGCTGGAGGAAGGGCTGGACACCGGACCGGTGTTCGGCACCCTGACCGAAGCCGTGCGGCCCGACGACACCGCCGGGGCGCTGCTTGAGCGGCTGTCCCACAGCGGGGCCGTGCTGCTGACCCAGACGCTCTCAGCCGTCGACGCCGGCCAGGCCGCCGCTGTGCCGCAGCAGGGCGAGGTCAGCCTCGCCCCCAAACTCACGCTCGAGGACGGCCGGCTGGACTGGCAGCAGCCCGCCCTCGCGATCGGACGGCGGGCCCGCGGGGTCACCCCCGAACCCGGCGCGTGGACCACCCTCGACGGCCAGCGGATCAAGCTGGAACCGGTGATTCTGCGTCCAGACGACCCTGCGCTGAAACCGGGACAACTGTCCCTGGCGGGCAAGAGCGTGCTCGTGGGGACCGGCTCACACCCGGTCGAACTCACCCGGGTCCAGCCCTCGGGGAAGAAAATGATGACCGCCGCCGACTGGGCGCGCGGACAGGCAACACTTGAAAGCGTGGTATTCGAATGAGCGAGTCCGGGACGAGCGGCAGCGGGCGCGGCAACGGCCCCCAGCGCGGCGGATCTGGCGGCCAGCGCGGCGCCGGCCAAAGCGGCCAGGCAGGCCAGAGCGGCCGAGGCCGGGACGGGAGCCAGCGGAACGCCCAGGGACGGGAACGCAACCGGGGACCGCAGCGCGGCTTCACCGAGAACGCGCCGTCCCAGCGCACCCGCCGGGCGGATCCCGCCCGGCTCGTGGCCTTCGAGGTCCTGCGCGCGGTCGCCGCCGAGGACGCCTACGCCAATCTCGTACTGCCCGCCCGGATCCGGCACCATGGGCTGGACAAGCGCGACGCCGGCTTCGCCACGGAGCTGAGTTACGGGGCACTGCGCGGCCAGGGCACCTATGACGCGATCCTGGCCCGCTGTGTGGACCGGCCGCTGGACCAGCTGGATCCTGCCATCCTCGATGCGCTCCGGATCGGGGCCCACCAGTTGCTGGCCATGCGCGTCCCCGCCCACGCGGCCCTGGACCAGACCGTAGGCCTGGCCCGCGCCGTCATTGGCGCCGGGCCGTCGGCGCTCATCAACGCGGTGCTGCGCAAGGTATCCGCCCGCACGCTGGAGGAGTGGCTGGACCTGCTGCTCAGCGATGAGACGGACGAAACCAAAATAGCCGCCATCCGCTACGCCCACCCGGAATGGATTGTGCGGGCCCTCCGGCAGTCCCTGGTGGCCCACGGGCGGCCGGTCAGCGAAATCAGCGACCTCCTCGAGGCGGATAACGCCGCACCGGTGGTTAACCTCGTCGCATTGCCGGGGATCGGCAGCCTGGACGAGGCCCTCGAAGGAGGTGCCACGCCCGGTGAACTCGTCGAAGGCTCGGCGCTCTCAAGCGGCGGAGACCTCGGCCGGCTGGCCTCCGTCCGCGAAGGCACCACCCGTGTCCAGGACGTCGGCTCCCAGCTCGTCGCCCGCGCCATGGCCGCCGTCGACCTTGGCGGCATCGGGACGGCAGGCAGCCAGGGCCCCGGCACGGAACCGGCAGGCACGGAACCGGCAGGCACGGAACCGGCAGGCACGGAACCGGCAGCGGAACGATGGCTGGACATGTGCGCCGGCCCCGGCGGCAAGGCGGCCCTGCTCGGCGCCCTCGCCCGGGAACGGGGCGCCACCCTGTTGGCCAACGAACCGGCACCGCACCGCGCCAAACTGGTCCGCCAGGCCCTCGCCGCCGTGCCGCACGAGGTCTGGCATGTGCGGACCGGCGACGGACGCGACGTCGGCACGGAAATGCCGGAGACCTTTGACCGGGTGCTCGTCGACGCGCCCTGTACCGGACTCGGCGCCCTGCGCCGCCGACCGGAATCCCGCTGGCGCCGGACGCCCAAGGACCTGACAGACCTCGGCCCGCTGCAGCGCGAGCTGCTGAAGTCCGCGCTGGCCGCCGTGAAGCCCGGGGGCGTCGTCGCTTACGTGACATGCTCACCGCACCCGGCGGAAACAACCGCCGTCGTGAGCGATGTGCTGCGCAAACGGAACGACCTTGAACTGCTCGACGCCGGTGCGGTGCTGGACAGCGTCAGCCTCACGGGCCACCTCGACGCCGGTCACGAGCTGACCGCCCAGCTCTGGCCGCATGTGCACCGGACGGACGCCATGTTCCTGGCGCTCATCCACAAAAAGGCCTGATCAACAGGGGATACTGGGCACGGGAGCCCGCGCCTTCCATAGGACATCTCAGCAGAACGACAAGGAATTCCACATGGCCAAGTGCTGTATCAACCCGAGCATTCTCTCCGCCGACTTCGCCAACCTTGAAGCCGAACTGCGCAAAATCAGAACCGCGGATGCGGTGCACGTGGATGTCATGGACAACCACTTTGTACCCAACCTCTCGCTGGGGTTGCCGGTGGTGGCGCGCCTGCAGGAGATCAGCCCGGTGCCGTTGGATGTCCACCTGATGATCGAGCACGCGGACCGCTGGGCTCCGGCGTACGCCGACGCGGGAATCGCCTCCGTGACATTCCACGCCGAGGCATCGATTGCGCCGATCAAGCTGGCGCGGGAGCTGCGGGCCCGCGGGGCCAAGGCTGGGCTGGCGCTCCGGCCGGGCAGCGGTGTGGAACCTTTCCTGGACCTGCTCGGTGAGATCGACTTGCTGCTGATCATGACCGTGGAACCGGGATTTGGCGGCCAGGAATTTCTGGACCTCACGCTGCCGAAGATCCGCCGGGCCCGGGCGGCGATCGACGCGTCGGGGCTGGACGTGGCGCTGCAGGTCGACGGCGGCATCACCGAGGACACCATCTGGCGTGCCGCGGACGCCGGGGCCAACGTCTTCGTCGCCGGTTCCGCCGTCTACGGTGCCGATGATCCTGCCGAGGCCATCGAGCGGCTCCGCGCCGCCGGGCGCCGCTGACCGCACCGCCGGCGGACCGCACGGCGGGCGAAGATGACGCAGGCCGTAACATCCCGCCGCCGGGAATAGCCAAAGCTGCCCGGCGGTTGTGCCAGAATAGCTAGACACATACGTGCTCCGGGGTCGGTGTAAGTCCGAACCGGCGGTTATAGTCCGCGACCCGCGCGCCGGCGCTTCCCTCGGGAAGGCAGTTGGCAGACGGTTGAACCGGTGGAACTCCGGTACCGACAGTTAAAGTCTGGATGAGAGAAGCACGTACAGCTGTTACTGCGGCGCCCTCGTGGCGCTGCGGGAGTTTGCTGTCGTATACCCCCGGAGCCATCGCGGTTTTTGAGGGAAGGAACGACACCCACACATGCACTCTCTGCGATGGCTCTTCACCACCACTCCGGTCTTCGAAAGCCCGGTGGCAGGGTGATGAGCGTCAA
Organism: Pseudarthrobacter leeuwenhoeki; assembly: GCF_055412885.1. NCBI lineage: Bacteria > Bacillati > Actinomycetota > Actinomycetes > Micrococcales > Micrococcaceae > Pseudarthrobacter > Pseudarthrobacter leeuwenhoeki. Next base: position 6,002 of record NZ_JBVAYY010000025.1, read on the forward strand.
ACACCCCACAAACGCGACCGCGGACGTCGCCGCGGCCGTGGCCGTTGCCGGATTCAGCGCGGCCGAGGTCGCCGCCATGGATGCCGCCCTCGCAGCAGCCCGGCAGGGGCCCCGGGGCGCGAACCCGCTGGTCGGCGCCGTCGTGATCAACGCTGACGGAAGCCGGTTAGTCACGGGCTACCACCGCGGAGCCGGCACGGCCCACGCGGAAGCCGACGCGATCGACCAGGCGACGGCCGCCGGCCTGGACCTTAGCGGAACCACGATGGTGGTCACGCTGGAGCCGTGCAACCACTGCGGACGCACGGGTCCCTGCGCCCAGGCGATCATCAGGGCCGGCATCGCGGACGTCGTCTACGCGCTCGACGATCCGCACGACCCCGCCGCCGGCGGCGCGGCCACCCTGCGCGCCGCGGGAGTCCGCGTCCGCGCCGGACTCCGCGCCGAGACCGCCCTTGAGCTGAACCGGCGCTGGTTCGGCGCCGTGGCAGCCACACGCCCCTTCGTCACCCTGCACATCGCGCAAACCCTCGACAGCCGCATCGCCGCCAGCGACGGCACCAGCCAGTGGATTTCCAGCCCGGAATCGCTCGCCGACAACCACGCCCTGCGCGGCCGGATCGACGCGATCCTGGTCGGAACGCAGACGGTGCTGGTCGACAACCCGCGCCTCACCGCCCGCGGTGCCGACGGCGAACCGGCCGGCCGCCAGCCGCTGCGCGTTGTGATGGGCTACCGGGGGATTCCCGAGGGCGCAGCCGTCAACGGCGACGACGGAAAGGTCCTCCACCTGCCCACACGGGATCCGGGGAACGCGCTGGACGAGCTGTTCTCCGCCGGAGTCCGCCACCTCATGGTGGAAGGCGGCTCCCGGATCCTGAGTGCCTTCCTCGCCGCCGGGCTCGTGGACGAACTGATCGTCTACCTGGCCCCGACGCTCCTCGGCTCCGGAACCCCGGCGCTGGAGGACCTCGGCATCACCACCCTGGCCGACGCCCAGCAGTGGGAATGGGATCCCGCATCCGGCGGGGCGGTCCAGCAGCTCGGCCGCGACCTGCGGCTGCACCTGCGCCCCGCCCTGACGAACAGCTCCCGGACGCACAGCGCCTCAACAAACAGCGCTCCAACAAACAGCGCCCCAACAAACAGCGCGCTGGCACCCGTGCCGGCCGCTGCCAAAACTTCAGCCGATTCAACCCCGCTCCGCACAGGCGCGGACACCGCCGCAGGAGGCAACTGATGTTCACCGGAATTATTGCCGAGCAGGGGAAGGTGTTGTCCGTTGACCGCAACGGCGACATCAGCGCCACCGTCCGGCTCCACGCACCTGGCAGCACCGAGGGACTCGACCTCGGCGGTTCCATCGCCGTCAACGGCGTCTGCCTCACGGCCACGGAAATCGACGGCCAGGAGTTCAGTGTTGACGTGATGGGCGAAACCCTGACGCGCAGCACCATCGGTGAACTGGCCGCCGGGGACCCCGTCAACCTGGAACGCTGCGTTCCGGCGGGTGGCCGGCTCGACGGGCACGTCGTCCAGGGCCACGTCGACGGCGTCGGGCAGCTGCTGGAGCGCGAGGCGCTGGGCAACTGGGACCGGCTCCGCTTCGGCGTTCCCGCCGGGCTGGCGCGCTACATCGCCGAGAAGGGGTCCATCGCCGTCGACGGCGTCTCGCTGACGGTGACCGCCGTGAGCGCTGCCGCCGAAACGGCGCCGTGGTTCGAGGTGGGGCTGATCCCCACTACACTGGCGGACACCGGACTGGGCGCGAAAACCCGGGGCAGCCACGTGAACCTCGAAGTTGACGTCCTGGCGAAGTACACTGAGCGTCTGCTCGCCTTTTCGGGTGCGGCAGCCGGGGGAGCAGCAGTACGCGCGGAAGGGGCAACAGCGTGAACACCGTCAAGGACATCACTGCCCCGCGGCACCTTCTCACTGAGCCCGCGGACGCTGCCCGGCCCGCGAAGCGTGCACCCGCGCCGGTTATCCCGCCGTCCGGCCTGGACCTGATCGAGGACGCCATCCTCGCCATGGCCGCCGGACGCCCTGTCCTGGTGGTCGACGACGAGGACCGCGAAAACGAAGGAGACATCATCTTCGCCGCGCAGCACGCCACGCCGGCCCTGATGGGATGGACCATCCGGTACAGCTCCGGTGTGGTCTGCGTACCGCTCGACGCCGGCCGGGCCGACGCCCTCGGGCTGCCGCCGATGGTCCACATCAACGAAGATGCCAAGGGCACCGCCTACACGGTGTCCTGCGACGCCGCGGTGGGCATCAGCACCGGAATCTCTGCCACGGACCGGGCCCTGACCGCCCGGATCCTGGCCGATCCCGGAAGTGAGCCGGCGGCGCTGACCCGTCCCGGGCATGTTTTTCCGCTCAGGGCCGTTAAGGGGGGAGTGCGGGAACGTCCCGGACACACCGAAGCGGCCGTGGAACTGTGCCGGCTGGCCGGACTCGAGCCCGTGGGTGTGATCGCAGAAGTGGTGTACGACAACGGCGAAATGATGAGGCTGGACGGACTTCGGGGCTTCGCCCTCGAACACGGCTGCCCGCTGGTCTCGATTGCGGACCTGGTGACTTACCTTGAGGCCGGGCAGCCTGCCGGCCGCCCGACAGACCCGGTTTGATGGAGGAGAAACGATGACGACGTCGGAAGCACAAGAACAGCGCGAAGCCGGACGCCAGCTGCATCCGGTCAGCGCCGGCCCGGTCGTCCAGCTGCCCACCGCGTTCGGTGATTTTGTGGCGCAGGCCTGGACCGACCTGGCCACCGGCGCCGAGCATCTGGCGGTCAGCTCCCCGCTGCCGCCGGTCGACGGGATGGCCCCGCTGGTCCGGCTGCATTCGGAGTGCCTCACCGGAGACGTGTTCGGCTCCTACCGCTGCGACTGCGGGGAACAGCTGGCCTTTGCCCTCGAGATGATCAACGAGTTTGGCGGGACCCTGCTGTACCTGCGCGGCCAGGAGGGCCGGGGGATCGGCCTGGCGAACAAAATGAAGGCCTACGCCCTGCAGGAAGCCGGCTACGACACTGTGGAGGCCAACGAACAGCTGGGCCTTCCCGTGGATGCCCGCTGCTACAAGGCCGCGGCCCAGATCCTCGCGGACATGGGCCTGCACGAGGTCCGCCTGCTGAGCAACAACCCGGACAAACAGGACCGGCTGGCCCAGGCCGGCGTCAGCGTCGTGGAGATGGTGCCCACCGAGGTTCCCTCCCGCGAACAGAACATCCGGTACCTGCAGACCAAGAAGGACCGGATGGACCACAGGCTGCTCCTTGACATGGAGCCGGCCGCACCGGTTGCCGGTCCGCGCGGCTTCGAGCACGACCAGGACTGACAGGCTTTTCGGCCGGCCCCCGGCGGGGCCGCCCCGACGTTTAGACACGCACACCACGACTGAGCAGAACAAGGATTTCCAGATGAGCGGACACGGCGCACCACAGATTGACCTCAGCACTTTCAAACCGGAGGAAACTTCCCGGCTGAAGCTGGCCATCGTGGCCGCGAGCTGGCACACCCAGATCATGGACGGGCTGCTGGACGGCGCCCTGCGCGCGGCGAAGGATGCCGGCATCAGCGAACCGACCGTGCTCCGCGTCCCCGGTACCTTCGAGCTCCCCGTCGCCGCCGCCCGGCTGGCACCGCACTTTGACGCCGTCGTGGCGCTCGGCGTCGTGATCCGCGGCGGAACCCCGCACTTTGAGTACGTCTGCGAGGCGGCCACGCTGGGCCTGACCGAGGTTTCGGTGCGCACCGGCGTCCCGGTCGGCTTCGGCGTGCTGACCTGCGACACGGAACAGCAGGGCATCGACCGGGCCGGACTGCCGGGATCCACCGAGGACAAGGGCCACGAGGCCGTCACCGCTGCCCTCGCCACCGCGGTAACGCTCAAGCACTTCAGCTAAGCCGGCAGGCGCGTGGACCGGCCGCACCCCCACCGGGTGCGGCCGGACCTGCGCCCACTGTGTAATCGCTCACATCCCCGGCGTCATGCAGGGGCCCGGCAGGCGCCCTCCGCCCGCGAGCAAGTAGGCTGGAGGGTGTGAAGAATTTCGAATCGCTGTTCGCAGAACTGAGTGAGAAGGCAGCCGTCCGTCCGGAGGGCTCCCGCACCGTCGCCGAACTGGATTCCGGAGTCCACGGCATCGGCAAGAAAGTCGTGGAGGAAGCAGCCGAGGTCTGGATGGCTGCCGAGTATGAATCCGATGAAGCCGCCGCCGAAGAAATCTCGCAGCTGCTTTATCACCTGCAGGTTCTGATGCTCGCCAAAGGACTCAGCCTGGAAGACGTCTACAAGCATCTCTAGCCACGTCCGCGCCGGGAAACGCCGGGCCCTGCGCTGCGAATCCGGTGTCCAGCGTGGCCCCCTGTGCCTGAACTGACTGACCCTGGACGGACTGTTCCTTAACGGACTTCGTCCCGACCAAGAAAGACCTCCCCAATGCTGAGAGTTGCCGTCCCGAACAAGGGATCCCTGTCCGAAGCCGCGTCCGCCATGCTCGCCGAGGCCGGCTACCGCCAGCGCCGCGACACCCGCGAGCTGGTCATGGTGGACCCGGACAACGACATTGAGTTCTTTTTCCTCCGCCCCCGCGACATTGCCGTCTACGTCGGCCAGGGCACGCTCGACGTCGGCATCACCGGCCGCGACCTGCTCCTCGACGCTGAGGTTGAAGCCGAGGAACTGCTCCCGCTGGGCTTCGCCGCCTCCACTTTCCGCTTTGCCGGGCCGGTCGGCGACTTCGCCACGGTCGAACAGCTCGAAGGCAAGCGCCTCGCCACCAGCTACGACGGTCTGCTCCGCGGCTATCTCGCCGAACGGGGCATCACGGCCAAGGTCGTCCGCCTCGACGGCGCCGTCGAATCCTCCGTGCGCCTCGGTGTCGCGGACGCGATCGCCGACGTCGTCGAAACGGGCAACACGCTCAAGGCCGCCGGCATGGAGATCTTTGGCCTGCCCATCCTGCACTCGGAAGCCGTCCTGATCGGCCGCAAGCGCGAGCAGAACCCGGCCGCCGAGGTGCTGATCCGCCGGCTCCAGGGCGTCCTCGTGGCGCGGCAGTACGTCATGATGGACTACGACATCCGCAAGGAACTCGTGGAGGAAGCCGCGGCCCTCACACCCGGCCTGGAATCTCCCACGGTCTCGCCGCTGCGCGATTCGGACTGGGTTGCGGTCCGCTCGATGGTGCCGAAGAAGCAGACCAACCGCATCATGGACGAGCTGTACGATCTCGGCGCCCGCGCCATCCTGGTCAGCACGATCCACGCCTGCCGCATCTGACCCGGCGCGAATAAACCGTTTGTGAGCGAATACCAGGAGAAGTCATGGCTGTAGCCGTCCGCGTCATCCCGTGCCTGGACGTTGACGCCGGCCGCGTCGTCAAGGGCATCAACTTCGAGGGCCTGCGCGACGCCGGCGACCCGGTGGAACTGGCGCACCGCTACGACAACGGCGGCGCCGACGAGCTGACCTTCCTTGACGTCACGGCGTCCTCGGGCAACCGGGAGACCACCTTCGACGTCGTCCGGCGCACCGCCGAGGAAGTCTTCATCCCGCTGACCGTCGGCGGCGGGGTCCGCGGCGTGGCCGAAGTGGACAAGCTCCTGCGCTACGGCGCGGACAAGGCAGCGATCAACACCGCCGCCGTCGCCCGTGCCGACGTCATCGACGAGATCACCCGGCACTTCGGGTCCCAGGTCCTGGTGCTGTCCCTCGATGCGCGGCGCACCCGCCCCGGTTCGCAGCCCACCGCCTCCGGCTTCGAGGTCACCACCCACGGCGGGCGCCAGGGGACCGGTATCGACGCCATCGCCTGGGCCCGTGAAGCGGCCGACCGCGGTGTGGGGGAAATCCTGCTGAACTCCATCGACGCCGACGGCACCAAGGACGGCTTCGACCTGGAACTGATCCGGCTCGCACGGGCCGCGGTCAAGGTCCCGCTCATCGCGTCCGGCGGTGCCGGCAAACCGGAGCACTTCCCGCCGGCCGTGGCGGCCGGAGCCGACGCGGTTCTCGCCGCGTCCGTCTTCCACTTCGGCCCGCTGGACATGATCACCCAGGTCAAGGCCGCCATCCGGGCCGCCGGCTTCGAAGTCCGCTAGTCCCCGCCACCGCCTAAAGCAACGCGGGGTCACTTACCGCCCATCCCGGAGGGGATTATGGGCGGTAAGTGACCCCGCGTTGCTTTGTTGTGTGGGGGGAGGGGTGGCTCAGAGCCCGACTTCGGCGGACTGCAGGAGCGCGACGGCGTCCGGCTGGCCTTCGAAGGTCACCAGCGCATGGCGGGTGCGCCCGTGCGCGTGCATCAGGAGTTCTCCCGGTTCCCCGACGATCGCCACGGACACCGGGGCGCGCTTGGCGACGTGCCGGGGGCCGGAGGGGCGCACCAGCACAATTCCGAGGTCCACGCCGCGGTAGAGGATGGCCGCGCGCTTCACCAGGTCATCCCAGAGGGCGTCCGAATACTCCTCATCGAGGGCGCGGGGCGCCCAGCGGTCCACGGCGCGGCGGACGTCCTCGGTATGGACGAAGTACTCGGTCAGGTTGGCGCTTTCGTCCAGGGCCTTGATCTTCATCGGCGAGAACGCGGAGGGGCCGGCGCGGAAGGCATTGACCAGCTTGTTGTACTCCTCGGGCGTCGTGAGCTTGCCCGCCAGGGTGGCCGTGGCCTGGTCCGAGGCCTTGGCCAGGCGCTTGATCAGCAGGCCGAGTCCGACGGCGGCTTTCCGCTCGCGCAGGTACAGGTGGGCGGCAAGGTCCCTGGTACGCCAGCCCTGACAGAGCGTGGGGGAGTCAGGACCGGCCGCCAGTAAGGTTTCGGCCAGAACTTCTCGGGACGGATCGACGAAATGCATCACTTGTGAAACTAGCACGAGACGACGGCGCGTGTGCACCTGAACCGCCGTCGTCGTTTTGGCCCCATGGAAGTGATCCGTGCCGTGGTGACGCGGATGTTAAGCGGGCCGCCGGGCCACTGGGCGGAGCTCCGCGCCAAGGCACTAGACTTGAGCTGATGTCTGAGCAGCCCGCCCCCGCCCTTAATAATGGAAACCCCATTGATGGAACCACTGTCAATGGGGAGCCCGTCAGCACCGCCGTTCCCGGACCGGCCGCGCCCGCAGGCCCGCTCCCGGCGGGTCTCGCTGAAGCCCTGAAGCGCGACAGTGCCGGCCTGGTCGCAGCGATCGTGCAGCAGTACGACACCAACGAGGTGCTCATGCTGGGCTGGATGGACGATGAGGCCCTGCACCGGACCATGACCAGCGGACGGGTGACGTTCTACTCCCGGTCCCGCCAGGAGTACTGGCGCAAGGGGGACACCTCCGGCCACGTGCAGTGGGTCAAATCCCTCGCGATGGACTGCGACGGCGACGCGCTGCTGGTCCGCGTGGACCAGATCGGCGCGGCCTGCCACACCGGGACCCGGACCTGCTTTGAGGGCCGCGGACTCGACGTCGTCACCGGCCACGCCGGCTGACCCAAGCAGCTGACGGTGGCGCAGAGCCGCACAGCAGAGCCGCACAAGGCAGCCGCGCCGGACAGCCGCACCGCGGCGCCAGCCCAGACACTCAACCTTCAGGACCACTAAAAGAACAGGCGGAAACCACAGCCATGCAGGACCTTGGAATCATCAGCCCGGGCCTGGCGGAGTTCCGTGAACTCGCAGGCCACAGCCGTGTCATCCCCGTCCGGCTGAAGGTGCTGGCTGACGCCGAAACCCCGATCGGGCTGTACCGCAAGCTGGCCCAGGGCCAGCCCGGCACGTTCCTGATGGAATCCGCGGCGGTCGGCGGCTCCTGGTCCCGCTACTCCTTCATCGGCGCCCGTTCACGGGCCACGCTGACCACCAAGGACGGCCAGGCGCACTGGCTCGGCGAACCGCCCGTCGGCGTTCCGCTGGGCGGCAGCCCCGTGGACGCCATCCGTGACACGGTCGAGGCCCTCCGCACCGACCGTTTCGAAGGCCTGCCGCCGTTCACCTCCGGACTGGTCGGCTTCCTCGGCTGGGAAACCGTCCGGCACTGGGAGAAGCTCACCAGCCCGCCCGAGGACGATCTCGAGCTGCCCGAAATGGCGCTGAACCTCGTCACCGACATGGCGGTGCACGACAACATGGACGGCACCGTGCTGCTGATTGCCAACGCGATCAACTTCGACAACAGCACCGAGCGGGTCGACGAGGCCTGGCATGACGCCGTCGCCCGGGTCAAGGCCCTGCTGGCGCAGGTCAGCACCCCCGTCAAGCAGCCGGTCTCCGTGCTGGACCCCGCCGCCCTGGACTTCGCCTCCAGCGTGCAGGAACGCTGGAATGAGGCGGACTACCTCGCCGCCCTGGACCGCAGCAAGGAAGCGATCGTCGACGGCGAAGTCTTCCAGGTGGTCATCTCGCGCCGCTTCGAAATGGAATGCGGCGCGGACCCGCTGGATGTCTACCGGGTGCTCCGGAACACCAATCCCAGCCCGTACATGTACATCTTCAGCCTCGAGGACGCCAACGGCCGGCCGTACTCGATCGTCGGGTCCTCCCCGGAAGCGCTCGTGACCGTGACCGGCGAGGAAGTCATCACCCACCCCATCGCCGGCTCCCGGCCGCGCGGCAGAACTGTGGAGGCGGACAAGGCCCTGGCCGAGGAGCTCCTCGCGGATGAAAAGGAACGCGCCGAACACCTGATGCTGGTGGATCTCTCCCGCAACGACCTGTCCAAGGTCTGCGTGGCCGGCTCCGTCGACGTCACCCAGTTCATGGAGGTCGAGCGCTTCAGCCACATCATGCACCTGGTCTCCACCGTGGTCGGCAAGCTGGCGCCCGCCGCCAAGGCCTACGACGTGCTGAAGGCGACCTTTCCGGCCGGTACGCTCTCCGGCGCCCCCAAACCCCGTGCGCTGCGACTGCTCGATGAGCTGGAACCGCACCGCCGCGGGATCTACGGGGGTGTGGTGGGCTACCTCGACTTCGCCGGTGACATGGACATGGCCATCGCGATCCGCTCGGCCCTGCTGCGGGATGGCCGCGCCTACGTGCAGGCCGGCGGCGGCATTGTGGCCGACTCCGTGAATGCATCCGAAGCCCTCGAAACCGTCAACAAGGCCGCCGCCCCGATGCGTGCCGTGCACACGGCCCGGTCGCTGCGCAACATCACGGCGGATTCCATTTCCGACGCCGGGACGCAGGCATGAGCGGCTCTACGGTCAGGAGCACCAGCCCTGTCGTTCCCCGCTGGGCCCGGAAATCCACCCTCGTGCTGGCCATCGCGGCCCTGGCGCTGGCTGTCTTCGGCACCACTACGCAGACCTGGCTCACGGTCCACCTCGACCCGGCACAGCTCGGCCAGGCTGTCGACAGCCAGGGCGGCCTGCAGGTGCAGGGCAGCAAAGCCGCGACCACGGTGACGGCCCTGGCGCTGGTGGCCCTGGCCGGCGGACTCGCCGCGTCCATCGCCGGCCGGATCGCCCGCTGGATCATCACGGTGCTCATCCTGCTCGCCGCCGCCGGCATCGTCAGCGCCGCCGCGATCGTCATCGCTGACCCGCTGGCCGCCGCCCAGGGCTCCATCGCCGCCGCCACCGGGATCACGGGCAGCGACGTACAGGTGGACGTCACAGTGTTCCCGGCCCTCGCCGTTGCCGCCGGCACCCTGCTGGGGCTCAGCGCCCTGCTGATCATCCCGGCGGGCCGCTACTGGAAGTCGCGCACGAAGTACGACACCGCAGCAACGGGTCCGGCCGCCGGCGGTTCCGCGGCACCGGCCGGGCCCGCGGACGAGATCGACAGCTGGGACCGTTTGTCACGCGGTGACGACCCCACCTGAGCCGATGCCGCGGGCGCCGCCTGCGACGCGGCCGGCAACTCGGCCAACAACACTGCTAAAAAATGGCAGAATGTAAGCAGTATTCACCCTGAGGAGATTTCAATGAGCAACGCACCTGTTTCCGCCCCCAAGCCCGCTGCCGGAACCGGCTACTCCTACGACGAGATCGATCACCGCGAACCGACCGGCCACGGCAACAGCCCGGCAGCCTGGACCACCGTTATGGTCATGCTCGTCGGCGCCCTCATCATGTCCATCGCCTATGTCATCGCCAACACCCCGATCTTCATCGCGGGTGGCGTTGTGATGCTGGTGGGCCTGGTCATCGGCCTGGTCATGCGCAAGGCCGGTTACGGTGTGGGCGGCAGCAAGCTGAAGAACTCCGGCCACTAAGGGTGAGCGTTCTCGATGACATCAACGCCGGGGTCAGGGAGGATATGGAGGCCCGTCAGCGCCTCATCACGCTGGCGGAGCTGAAGGAACGCGCCGCCGCGGCCGCGCCGGCACGCGACGCCTGGACCGCCCTGGGCGGACCCTCCGGCACCCGCCGGCAGCTGAAGGTCATCGCCGAAATCAAGCGCCGCAGCCCCTCCAAGGGCGATCTCGCCAGCATTGCGGACCCCGCCTCCCTCGCCGCGCAGTATGCCGCCGGCGGCGCCGCCGCGATCAGCGTCCTGACCGAACAGCGCCGCTTCAACGGCTCGCTCGCCGATTTCGACGCCGTCCGGGCAGCCGTGGACACCCCGTTGCTCCGCAAGGACTTCATGATCGACGAGTACCAGATCTGGGAGGCCCGGGCACACGGGGCTGACCTGATCCTGCTGATCGTGGCGTCCCTGTCCGACGCACAGCTGCGCGAGTTCAGCGCCCTCAGCCGCGAACTCGGGATGGACGTCCTCGTCGAGACACACACGGCCGAGGAAATCGGGCGGGCCGTTGCCGCGGACGCGCGGATCATCGGCGTCAACGTACGCAACCTCAAGACCCTCGACGTCGACCGTTCCGTCTTCGCCGAACTCGCCGGCGGCATCCCCGCCGGCGCGCTCGTCATCGCGGAATCGGGCGTCCGCGGCGTCGACGACGTCCGGCACTACGCCGCGAACGGCGCCAACGCGGTCCTCGTCGGCGAAGCCCTGGTCAGCGACGCAACCCCGCGGGAGCGGATCGCTGAATTCATGGCCGCCGGAGCCGAAGCAATCGCCGCACGTTCCTGACCCGGGCGCCGGCCGGGCACGGCCTGGCCGGATGCCCGCAGCGCCACCCCGTGCAGCACCCAGATCTAGATAACAGTGGAACAGGATGGTGAGACTGATGGTCGATGCGCCAGCAGCCAGCTCAGACGAAAGCGCCGTGGACGCGTTCCTGCAGGGTGGAGAATCCCTGCGGCACGCCCCCGGGCCCTATTTCGGCTCCTACGGCGGCCGATGGATGCCCGAGTCGCTCATCGCGGCCCTGGATGAGCTTGAGGACACCTTCGAGAAAGCCAAGGCGGACCCCGAGTTCACCGCGCAGATCGCGGAGCTGAACAAGAACTACTCCGGCCGGCCCTCGCTGCTGACCGAGGCCAAGCGCTTCGCCGAGCACGCCGGCGGCGTGCGGATCTTCCTCAAGCGCGAGGACCTCAACCACACCGGCTCGCACAAGATCAACAACGTGCTGGGCCAGGCACTGATCGCCAAGCGCATGGGCAAGACCCGCGTCATCGCCGAGACCGGCGCCGGCCAGCACGGCGTCGCCAGCGCCACCGCCGCGGCCCTGATGGGCCTGGAATGCGTCGTCTACATGGGCGCCGAGGACTGCCGCCGGCAGGCCCTCAACGTGGCCCGGATGGAGCTCCTCGGGGCCACCGTCATCCCGGTAACCAACGGTTCCCAGACCCTCAAGGACGCCATCAACGAGGCGCTCCGCGACTGGGTCGCCAACGTGGACACCACCCACTACCTGCTGGGCACCGCCGCCGGCGCGCACCCGTTCCCGGCCATGGTCCGGTACTTCCACGAGGTCATCGGCGAGGAAGCCCGCGCCCAGATCCTGGAGCAGACCGGCCGCCTGCCCGACGCCGTCTGCGCCTGCATCGGCGGCGGCTCGAACGCCATCGGCATCTTCCACGGCTTCCTGGACGATCCCTCGGTCAAGATCTACGGCTTCGAGGCCGGCGGCGAAGGCGTCGAAACCGGCCGCCACGCCGCCACCATCACGCTCGGCAAGCCCGGCGTGCTGCACGGCGCCCGCTCCTACCTGATGCAGGACGACGACGGCCAGACCGTCGAATCGCACTCCATCTCGGCGGGGCTGGATTACCCCGGCGTCGGCCCGGAGCACTCCTACCTCGCGGACATCGGACGCGTCAGCTACGAGCCCATCACCGACAGCGAGGCCATGGATGCGTTCCGGCTGCTCTGCCGCACCGAGGGCATCATCCCGGCCATCGAGTCCGCCCACGCCCTGGCCGGTGCGATGAAGATCGGCCAGCGGATGGCGGCCGCAGGCGGAGAATCAGGCGATGCGTCAGAGAAGATCGTGCTCGTGAACCTTTCCGGCCGCGGCGACAAGGACGTGGCCACCGCCGCGGAATGGTTCGACCTGCTGGACAAGGATTCACCCGAACACGAGATCGCCAAAGAGGGGGAGCAGCTGTGAGCACCGTTCAGGACCCGGGCACCGCCCGGACGGCCAGCAAGTCGGCCGCTGCCATCGACCGCGCCAAAGCCCAAGGCCGCGCTGCCCTGATCGGCTACCTGCCCGCCGGCTACCCGAGTGTCGAGGAGACCATCGAGGCCGGCATCGCCCTCGCGGAAAACGGCGCGGACCTTATCGAAATCGGCATCCCCTACTCGGACCCGGTCATGGACGGCCTGGTCATCCAGGCCGCGACCACGGAGGCCCTCGCCAAGGGCTTCCACGTCAAGCAGGTCTTCGACGTTGTCCGCGGCATCACCAGCAAGACCGACGCGGCCGTGCTGGTCATGACCTACTGGAACCCCGTGGTCCGGATGGGCGTGGAGGAATTTTCCCGCCAGCTGGCCGACGCCGGGGGAGCCGGGCTCATCACCCCGGACCTGATTCCGGACGAGGCGTCGGAATGGATGGCAGCCTCGGAGAAGTACGGCCTGGACCGGGTGTTCCTGGTGGCGCCGTCATCCTCGCCGGAGCGCATGAAGCGCACCGTTGAGGCAAGCCGCGGCTTCGTCTACGCCGTCTCGATCATGGGCGTCACCGGCGCCCGCACCTCGGTCAGCTCCGCGGCAAAGGACGTTGTGGCCGCCGCGCACGCCGCCGGCGCCGAACGCGTCTGCGTCGGGCTGGGCGTGTCCAACGCGGACCAGGTCCGGGAAATCGCCGCCTACGCGGACGGCGTGATTGTGGGAACCGCGCTGGTCGTGGCCATCGGCGACGGCGGCGTGGATGCGGTAGCGTCCCTGACGAAAGACCTCAGCACCGGCCTCAGCAGGGAAGAAGCTTAAGCAATGCAGTCAGTCCTCCACGCGGCGGCGATGATCCCCGCGAGTATCCCGAGCCCGGACTGGTCCGGTTTCGACATCCCGCTGCCGTGGGGGTCACTGCGCATCCACGCCTACGCCCTGTGCATCCTGCTCGGCATCATGGCCGGCCTCTGGCTCACCTCCGTGCGCTGGGCCAAGCGCGGCGCCCCGGAAGGCAGTGTCTGGGACATCGCCATCTGGGCCATCCCGTTCGGTATCATCGGCGGCCGGCTCTACCACGTGGTGTCCTCACCGGACGCGTACTTCGGCCCCGGCTTCGACGGCACCGGCGATCTGTCCCTGATCCCGCAGCTCCAGCGCGGCGGGCTGGGAATCTGGGGGGCCGTGCTGCTGGGCGCACTGGGTGCGTGGATCGGCTGCCGCAAGGCCGGCGTCAAGCTCAGCGTCTTCCTCGACGCCGCGGCTCCCGGGCTGCTGCTGGCCCAGGCGATCGGCCGCTGGGGCAATTACTTCAACCAGGAACTCTTCGGCGGGCCCACCACCCTTGCGTGGGGTCTGCAGATCGACGCCGACAACCCGAACTTCCCTCCGGGCATGGCCGCGGACACGCTCTTCCACCCGACCTTCCTCTATGAATCCCTCTGGAACCTGGCCGGCGTCGGCATTCTGCTGCTGCTGGACCGCAAGTTCGGATTCCGCCACGGCCGGCTGTTCTGCCTGTACGCGGTCTACTACACGCTGGGCCGGGTCTGGATCGAAGCGATGCGGATCGACGACGCCGAAATGATCAGCCTCTTCGGCATCACCACCCGGTTGAACGTATGGACCAGCATCTTCGTCCTGCTGGGTGCCCTGGCAGCGTTCATCATCCTGGGCCTGCGCAAGCGAACGGAGCCCGACACGGTCTACCTGCCGGGCCGCGGACCGTCCGGCACGGACACCGGCACTGTCCAACATTCGGATTCTGCTGTCTCAGATAGTGAGTCGCGTGATAATCTCCCTGGTAACCACAGCGGTCCAGGCCACGTTTCCGCCGCTGCTGTTGCGTCAAAGAAATCCACCGGCGGCACCAAACCCGCCACCGGAGCACCGGCGGCCGGAGAACCCGGCCACCAGGGGACCGCGCCGGACGCTGAGGCCACCAGGTAGCTCAGCCCCGGCACACCGGGCCGCGGAGCCACCCCTCGCAGAGCCCGGTTCCACAACGTCGTGGCAGCAGGGAAGGCAACGGACTGCAGACAGCCGCCGTTCGCGCCAGCCCAGGACCGCGGTCGCGTAACTGTTAGTGCAGGAAGCGGCCCTGGCCTACAATTCGAATAAGAAAATACTTTGTTGTGCCCGTCACACCGGCGCACCGATGCGGGCCAATGTTGTCCCTCCCATACGCACGATCAGGAGGAAGGACGTCTCTCATGACCCAAACCCTGCACAGCCCCAGTTGGTCCGACCCAGTCGAGCCAGCCCCCGCCATGTCACCGTTCAAGCGCTTCGCGGCAATTCCCGAAGCGGCCGGGCTTTACAACCCCGAGCAGGAGAAGGACGCCTGCGGCCTCGCCATCATCGCCACGTTGCGGGGGGAGCCGGGTTACGACATCGTGGACGCCGCCCTGACCGCCCTGCGCAACCTTGAGCACCGCGGTGCCGTAGGCGCAGATGAAGGGACCGGCGACGGCGCCGGACTGCTGATGCAGATCCCGGACGAATTCTTCCGCGCAGTGACCGACTTCGAACTTCCGGCACCCGGACAGTTCGCGGTGGGCACGGCGTTCCTCCCCGCCGAGCAGCGCGAATCCGACGCCGCGAGGGCCGGCATCGAGGGCCTCGCCGCCGATGAGGGCCTCACCGTCCTCGGCTGGCGCGACGTGCCGATCGTGGCTGACCTGGTCGGAGCGATGGCCCGGGCCTGCATGCCCTACTTCTCCCAGCCGTTCTTTGCCTCCAGCACCGGGGAGGTGCTGGAGCGCAACGAACTCGACTCCCGTGCCTGGCGCATCCGGAAGCGGGCGCAGAACAAGTTCGGCGTGTACTTCCCGTCGCTGTCCTGCCGGACCATCGTCTACAAGGGCATGCTGACCACGGCCCAGCTCGAGCCGTTCTACCCGGACCTTTCGGACAAGCGCTTCAAGACCAAGCTGGCGATCGTCCACTCACGTTTCTCCACCAACACCTTCCCGTCCTGGCCGCTGGCCCAGCCCTTCCGGACCATCGCCCACAACGGCGAAATCAACACGGTCAAGGGAAACCGGAACTGGATGCGGGCCCGCCAGTCGCAGCTGGCCAACCCGCTGCTGGGGGATTCACCCGAGGAGCTGTACCCGATCTGCACCCCGGGCGCCTCCGACTCGGCCTCCTTCGATGAGGTCGCGGAACTGCTCTGGCTCTCCGGCCGGCCGATCACACACTCGATCATGATGATGATCCCCGAGGCCTGGGAAAACCACGCCACGATGGATCCGGCCCGCCGTGCCTTCTACGAGTACCACTCCATGCTGATGGAACCGTGGGACGGCCCCGCCGCCGTCTCCTTCACCGACGGCAACCTCGTCGGCGCCACCCTGGACCGCAACGGGCTGCGCCCCGGCCGGTTCTGGATCACCGAGGACGGCCTGATCATCTTCGCCTCCGAGGTCGGCGTGATCGAGGTCGAACCGTCCAAGGTGGTCAAGAAGGGCCGCGTCTCACCCGGCAAGATGTTCCTCGTGGACACCGACGCCGGCCGGATCATCAGCGACGCCGAGGTCAAGGCCGAGGTGGCGGCCGCCAACCCCTGGGCCGACTGGGTCAAGGAAAACCTGATCGACCTCAAGGACCTGCCCGAGCGCGAGCACGTCGTGCACACCGCAGCCTCGGTCAATATCCGCCAGCGCACCTTCGGCTACACCACCGAGGAACTGAAGATCCTGCTCGGCCCGATGGCCCGCACCGGCGCCGAGCCGCTCGGCGCCATGGGCTCGGACACCCCCGTGGCCGTGCTCTCGAAGCGGCCCCGGCTGCTGTTCGACTACTTCGTGCAGTCCTTCGCGCAGGTCACCAACCCGCCGCTGGACGCCATCCGCGAGGAACTCGTCACCTCGCTGACCTGCGCGATCGGGCCCAACGGGAACCTGCTGGACACCAAGCAGGTCCGCCAGCCGCAGGTTGCGCTGCCGTTCCCTGTGATCACCAATGACCAGCTCGCCAAGATCGCGAACATCGAGAACGCCGACGGCGACAGGGTCGCCATGAAGGTCCGCGGCCTCTACCGCCCCGAAGGCGGCGAGAACGCGCTGCGCGCCCGGCTGACCGAAATCTGCGAGCAGGTCTCCGGCGCCATCAACCGCGG
This sequence comes from Pseudarthrobacter leeuwenhoeki, assembly GCF_055412885.1. Taxonomy (NCBI): domain Bacteria; kingdom Bacillati; phylum Actinomycetota; class Actinomycetes; order Micrococcales; family Micrococcaceae; genus Pseudarthrobacter; species Pseudarthrobacter leeuwenhoeki. Next base: position 22,588 of record NZ_JBVAYY010000025.1, read on the forward strand.
TGTCCAGTACGTGGTGCTCTCGGACCGTGACTCGAACGCCCAGTGGGCGCCGATCCCCTCCCTGCTGCTGGTCAGTGCCGTGCACCACCACCTGCTGCGCAGCGCCAACCGGACCAAGACTGCCCTGGTGGTCGAGGCCGGCGATGTCCGCGAGGTGCATCACGTGGCCGTGCTGATCGGCTACGGCGCCTCCGCGGTGAACCCGTACCTGGCCATGGAATCTGTGGAGCAGCTCATCTCCACCGGCGACGTCGTCGGGGTCACCGCGCAGGACGGCGTCTACAACCTGATCAAGGGCCTGGGCAAGGGCGTCCTGAAGATCATGTCCAAGATGGGGATCTCCACCGTGGCCTCCTACACCGGAGCCCAGACGTTCGAGGCCCTCGGCCTCGGCCAGGACCTGGTGGATGAGTACTTCGCCGGCACGCACTCCCAGCTGGGCGGCGTCGGCCTGGACGTCATCGCAGCCGAGGTCGCGGCACGCCACCGGATGGCGTACCCCGAGAACGGCATCGAGCAGCCCCACCAGGCCCTGATGGGCGGCGGCGAATACCAGTGGCGCCGCGACGGCGAGCCGCACCTGTTCAACCCGGAAACCGTCTTCCGGCTGCAGCACGCCACGCGGGAGCGCCGCTATGACATCTTCAAGGCCTACACCCGCGGTGTGGACGACCAGTCCGAGAACCTGATGACCCTGCGCGGGCTGCTGAAGTTCAAAGCCGGGCTGCGCCCCGCGGTCCCGCTCGAGGAAGTGGAGTCCGTCTCCAGCATCGTCAAGCGGTTCTCCACCGGTGCGATGAGCTATGGCTCCATCTCGCAGGAGGCCCACGAAACCCTCGCGATCGCCATGAACCGGCTGGGCGGCAAGTCCAACACCGGTGAAGGCGGCGAGGACGTGGACCGGCTGCTCGATCCGGCCCGCCGCTCGGCGGTCAAGCAGATCGCCTCCGGCCGCTTCGGCGTGACGAGCCTGTACCTGACCAACGCGGACGACATCCAGATCAAGATGGCGCAGGGTGCCAAGCCCGGCGAAGGCGGCCAGCTGATGGCGCAGAAGGTCTACCCCTGGGTGGCCCGGACGCGGCACTCGACGCCCGGCGTCGGACTCATTTCCCCGCCCCCGCACCACGACATCTACTCGATCGAGGACCTCGCCCAGCTGATCTACGACGCGAAGCGGGCCAACCCCTCGGCGCGGGTGCACGTCAAGTTAGTCTCCGAGGTCGGGATCGGCACGGTGGCTGCCGGCGTGACGAAGGCCAAGGCCGACGTCGTCCTGGTGTCCGGGCACGACGGCGGTACCGGCGCCTCGCCGCTGAACTCGCTCAAGCACGCCGGCGTGCCGTGGGAGCTCGGTCTCGCCGAGACGCAGCAGACCCTCATGCTCAACGGCCTGCGCGACCGTGTGGTGGTGCAGGTGGACGGCCAGCTCAAGACCGGCCGCGACGTCGTGATTGCCGCGCTGCTCGGCGGCGAGGAGTTCGGTTTCGCCACCGCCCCGCTGGTGGTCTCCGGCTGCATCATGATGCGCGTCTGCCACCTCGACACCTGCCCGGTGGGCGTCGCGACGCAGAACCCGGAGCTGCGCTCCCGCTTCAACGGCAAGCCCGAATTCGTGGTCAACTTCTTCGAATTCCTCGCCGAGGAAGTCCGCGAGATCCTGGCCGAGCTGGGTCTGCGGAGCATTGAGGAGGCGATCGGCCACGCCGAAATGCTCGACACCCGCGAGGCGATCAACCACTGGAAGGCCGAAGGGCTGGACCTGGACCCGATCCTGCACGGGCTCGAGTTCGACGACGACGCCCCGCTGCGCAACCTCACCGGCCAGAACCACGAGCTGGACAAGCACTTCGACCAGCGCCTGATGGTGTTGGCCGCGGAAGCCCTGAGTGACCGCACACCGGTCAAAATCGCCGTCGACGTCATCAACACGGACCGGTCCGTCGGCACAATGCTGGGCCATGTGGTCACGAGGACCTTCAGCACGGACCTGCTGGCGACCGACACGATCGACATCACGCTGACCGGCACCGCCGGCCAGTCGCTCGGCGCCTTCCTGCCGGCGGGCATCACGCTGCGGATGTTCGGTGACTCCAACGACTACGTCGGCAAGGGGCTCTCCGGCGGTCGCATCATCGTCCGGCCGGACCGGACCAACGTGTTCCCGGCCGAGCACAATGTGATCGCCGGCAACGTGATCGGCTACGGCGCCACGAGCGGCGAGATGTACCTGCGCGGCCAGGTCGGCGAACGCTTTATGGTCCGCAACTCCGGCGCCACCGCGGTGGTCGAAGGAATCGGAGACCACGGCTGCGAGTACATGACCGGCGGCCAGACGCTCGTCATCGGTCGCACCGGCCGCAACTTCGGTGCCGGCATGTCCGGCGGCACGGCCTACGTGCTGGACCTGAAGGCCGAACGCGTCAACAAACAGGCCCTGGAAGCCGGTGAGCTGCAGCTGCGCGAACTGGACGCCGAGGACCGCGAGATTGTCCATGGACTGCTCCTGAAGCACTCCGAGGAGACCGAATCGCTGCTCGCGGCACGGCTGCTGGAGAACTTCGACGACACCGCAGCCCGCATAACCAAGGTGCTGCCGCGTGATTACGCGGCCGTCCTGCAAACCCGCCTTGACGCCATCGAAGAGGGCCTTGACCCCGACGGCGAAGAAGTCTGGGCCCGAATCCTGGAGGTGACCGGTGGCTGATCCACGCGGATTTCTGAAAGTACGTCAGCGCGAAACCCAGCCCCGGCGTCCCGTTCCGGTCCGCATCATGGACTGGAAGGAAGTCTATGAGGCCCAGGAAAATGGCGTCCTGAAGGCGCAGGCCGGCCGCTGCATGGACTGCGGCGTGCCGTTCTGCCACCAGGGCTGCCCGCTGGGGAACCTCATTCCGGAGTGGAACGACCTCATCTGGCGGGACAAGGGCGAGGAAGCGATGGAGCGGCTGCACGCCACCAACAACTTCCCCGAGTTCACCGGCCGGCTCTGCCCGGCCCCCTGCGAGGCGTCCTGTGTGCTGGGCATCAACCAGCCCGCCGTGACCATCAAGCAGGTCGAGGTCTCGATCGTGGACCAGGCGTTCGAGAACGGCTGGGTCAACCCGCTGCCCCCGGCCCGCCTCAGCGGCAAGACGGTCGCCGTCGTCGGCTCCGGCCCCGCCGGGCTCGCCGTCGCGCAGCAGCTGACCCGGGTGGGCCACACCGTCGCCGTGTACGAGCGCGATGACAAGATCGGCGGCCTCCTGCGGTACGGGATCCCCGATTTCAAGATGGAAAAAGAGCACGTGGACCGCCGCCTGGAGCAGATGAAGGCCGAAGGCACCCGCTTCCGGACCGGCGTCGCCGTCGGCACGGACGTGACCTGGGAGCAGCTGCGGCGCCGTTACGACGCCGTCGTGGTCGCCACCGGTGCCACCGTCCCCCGTGACCTGCCGATCCCGGGGCGCGAGCTCGAGGGAGTGCACTTCGCGATGGACTACCTTGTCCCGGCCAACCGTGTGGTGGCGGGGGAGAAGGTCGAGAACCAGATCGACGCGGCCGGCAAACACGTTGTCATCCTCGGCGGCGGCGACACCGGCGCGGACTGCCTCGGCACCGCGCACCGGCACCAGGCCGCGTCCGTCACCACCCTGGCGATCGGCAAGCAGCCGCCGGCGGAGCGCGCCGGCCACCAGCCGTGGCCGACGTTCCCGACCCTGTTCGAAGTTGCCAGCGCCCACGAGGAAGGCGGCGAACGCACCTACCTCGCCTCTACCGTGGAGTTCGTCGGCGAGAACGGCAAACTCACCGGCGTGAAGGTGGCCGAGACCGAATTCGTTGGGGGCAAGCGCCTCCCGAAGGCCGGCACCGGGCGGATCATCCCGGCGGACCTGGTGTTCCTGTCCCTGGGCTTCACCGGTCCGGAACCGGCCGGGATCACCGAGCAGGTCAGCGCCGAGTTCGATGGCCGCGGCAACGTGGCCCGCGACGGCTACTACATGACCAACACGGAAGGCATCTTCGTCGCCGGAGATGCCGGCCGCGGACAGTCCCTCATCGTCTGGGCCATTGCCGAGGGGCGCGCGTGCGCCGCCGCGGTAGACAAATTCCTGATGGGCAGCACCATCCTTCCGGCTCCCGTGGCGCCGACCGACCGGGCCATGGCCGTCCTGTAGGCCGCAGCTGCCTGCTGCTGGCCGGCGGCGGTCACAGTCCACCAGCAACTTCATCCATGCAATCGACTACTAGGGTAGATATATGAGACGCGCTAAAACAGTGGCCACCTTCGGACCTGCAGTTGCGAGCTTTGAGAACACCCTCGCCGTGCTGGAAGCCGGCGTCGACGTGGCGCGCATGAACATGAGCCATGGCGATTACGCCGTGCACGACACCACGTACGAGAACGTCCGCACGGCTGCCGGGCAGCTCGGCAAGCCGGTCGCCATCATGGCTGACCTGCAGGGGCCGAAGATCCGCCTCGGCCGGTTCGTGGACGGGCCGCACCTGCTGGCCGTCGGCGACTCCTTCACCATCACCACCGACGACGTCCCTGGCACCAAGGACATCTGCTCCACGACGCTCAAGAGCCTCACCGGGGACGTCAAGCCGGGCGACGCGCTCCTGATCGACGACGGCAAGGTCGCCCTCCGCGCGATCGACGTCGACGAGACCAAGGTCGTCGCCCAGGTCATCGTCGGCGGCTACGTCTCGAACAACAAGGGCATCAACCTGCCCGGTGTTGCCGTCAACGTGCCGGCGCTGAGCCAAAAGGACGAGAACGATCTCCGCTGGGCCATGCGCCGCGGCGTGGACATGGTGGCCCTCTCCTTCGTCCGCGACGCCTCGGACATCACGCGCGTCCACGAGATCATGGACGAAGAAGGCCGCCGCGTGCCGGTCATCGCCAAGATCGAGAAGCCGCAGGCCGTTGAGCAGCTCCCCGAGATCATCGACGCCTTTGACGCCATCATGGTGGCCCGTGGGGACCTCGGCGTGGAACTTCCGCTGGAGGAAGTGCCGATCGTCCAGAAGCGCGCCATTGAACTGGCCCGCCGCTGGGCCAAGCCGGTCATCGTGGCAACCCAGGTGCTGGAATCCATGATCGACAACCCGCGTCCGACCCGCGCCGAGGCCTCCGACTGCGCCAACGCCGTGCTCGACGGCGCCGATGCAGTTATGCTCTCGGGCGAGACCAGCGTGGGCAAGTTCCCGATCGAGACTGTCAAGACCATGGCCCGGATCATCGAATCCACCGAGGTCCACGGCCTGGAGCGCGTCCCCCCGCTGGGCACCAAGCCCAAGACCCGCGGCGGCGCCATCACCCGTGCCGCCGTCGAAATCGCCGACCAGCTGGATGCAAAGTACATCTGTGCCTTCACCCAGTCCGGTGACTCCGCCCGGCGCTTGTCGCGGCTGCGTCCGATCCGTCCCGTCTTCGCTTTCACCCCGGTGGAGCATGTCTGGAACCAGCTCGCGCTGACCTGGGGCATCCAGCCGGTCCTGGTCCCGATGGTGGGCCACACCGATGAGATGAACGCCCAGGTTGACCGCAGCCTGTTGAACATGGGCCTCGTCGAGGACGGTGACATGGTGGTTATCGCCGCCGGTTCGCCTCCCGGAAAGGCCGGTTCCACGAACATGCTGAAGGTCCACAGGGTCGGAGACCTGGCCGACGCCGGCCTCGGCGAAGCCGAGGTGACCAGGGACAAGCTCGGCCCCTGGCCGGAAAAGAAGAAGCGGAACGGCAGCGTCTAGTTCCGCAGCTTGAGTGCAAAGGGAGGGTTCCCGCCGTTCATGGCGGGGACCCTCCCTTTTTGCTGCCGTGATTCAGTATACCCCCGGGGGTATAGAATCGGAGCATGGCAAGCAGCGGCATCACACCCCTCCCCGCCCGCACCGTCACCGCGGATGATCTCGCCGGCGTCTGGCCCGGCGTCGCCTTGGTCGACGTCCGCAGCCGGGAGGAATATGCGTTCGCCTGCATTCCGGGAAGCATCAACATCCCGCTGGATGAGCTCCCGTCCCGCCTGAACGACGTGCCGAACACCACGGTCTACCTGCTCTGCGGGTCTGGAAAACGCAGCAGCCAGGCGGCCGCCCTCCTCTCCGGGCGGGGCTACGACGCCGTGAATGTCGCGGGCGGCATCACCGAGTGGTACCGCAACGGCCACCCGGTCACCTATGCCCCGGCTCCGGAGGACACCCCCCGGCCCGGCCGCTGGCGGTTGCTGGCGGACCGGCTGACCGGGCGCGGCGCGCTGTTGTCCTGAGCAGCACTTGCAAGATACCCCCGGGGGTATTATTGTTGTTAGTAGTCGACGGGGCTCAGCCCCACCTCTTTACGAAGGAGAGCACATGCTTCTGGAACGCATTTATGATGAGG
>NZ_JBVAYY010000026.1:0-27767 GCF_055412885.1 Pseudarthrobacter leeuwenhoeki
TCCGAACCCGGCGACAACACCCCCCGGATCATCAATAACAGGGCGAGAAAGTCATACCGGGTCCAGCGACCAAATCCCCGGCCTTCGGGGACCCAATAAATGTAACGGGGCTGTGTCGGGTCCACGTCCCTCCGGCGGTGAGCTTGTATTCGAGGTAGTAGACGGCGGCGCCGGCCGTGGCATTCCATGACACGGTGAGCTGGGTGTTGGTCGGGCGCCTGGTGGCGAGTCCCGTGGTCTGCCCGGCGCTAGGGGGTGTTCGGTTCCGCCGTGGCAAACGCCGTCCGGGTGACACGGGCCGGAGTTGCAGCCTGTACCGCGTTGATGGCACCACGGGTCCCGCGGGGAAGGTACTCCCTGACCATCTGCCCGATGATGAACTGCAAGTCCGGGGAGGCGAGGTCGGTGCGGAACCCGGCGATAACCTGATCGAGGTCGCTCTGGTGAGTGACGCCTGCTACGGAAGCGTCACCGTCGCTTTCACCCCGCACCCAGAGAACGGCGGCGAAGCATGCGTTAGCCTCGGCCGCAGCCTTCGCCGCGAGCCCCTGCGCCACGGCATTGGCGTATAGGTTCCCCGCCACCGTCATGCGCCAGACCAGCGGTGTCGCCACGGTCGAAGGCTGCATGCCGCCGTGAGCCGCAGGGACCAGCAACACACGCCTGCCCATCGGCAGCGTGGAAGCGTGCCAGCAGGCGAAGTTCATCCCCGGCCCGACACCCGTATTTGTCGCGTGCTGCCCGAGCGGATCGACCGCCTGCGAAACCACGTTCGTGTACGTGCCGCTATTTGCGTACTGGTACATTTTCGTATCCGTGGGATCGAGCCGGGCAGCGACGGGGCAGGCTCGCGCCGCCCTCCATGTTCGATTGACCGGCCAGGATGATGATGTCGAAACCGGCATCCAGCGGTGAACCATGAGTGGCAGATAGTGCTATAGCGGACAACATGCGCCAATGGTGCAAGTTGCGTTGTTCGCAGAGCAGGAGCGCCGAAACGGGCCGTGAACAAGATACCGCCGTCATCCGCGGCGTGAATACTTCTCAGTGGAATTCCGACGTCGATGATTTCTTGTCTCTTCCGCATTCGAGAACCCGGACCCGGTGCAAGCGGACCTCTGACTCGCGCACAGACCGAGCGGAGAAAAGTCCTCCCTCGCGGTGCTGGCCTCCAGCTTCCTGCCGTTCCGGTGGGTACAATCGGGGGCAGAACATCCCACCAACGACGCCGGAACAACGCCGGAATACGGAGATTCTTAATGTCACGATGGATCGAGGTCGGCCCGGACAACTACGTCCTGACCACCCAAGGTTCCCTGCTCAACACCGGCCTGGTGATCGGCTCGGAACGCGCCCTGGTGATCGACACCGGCAGCGGACCCCGGCAGGGCCGCGAGATCCTTGACGCCGTGCGGGAAAAGACCCAGCTGCCGCTGGTCGTGGTCAACACGCATGCCCACTACGACCATTTCTTCGGCAACGCGGTGTTCGCCGATGCCGGCGTCACCGAATTCTGGGCGCACGAGAACTGCGCCGCCGAGATCGATAAAAACGGCGACACCCAGCGCAGCCTCGTCGCGGCCGAAGAGCCGGAAATGGCTGCCGGCGAGGGCAGCAGTACCGAACTCGTCGTGCCGAACGCAATCGTGAAGGACCAGCCCGTGCTGGTGGACCTCGGCGGCCAGACCGTCACGCTCTTTCACCTGGGCCTAGGACACACCGACGGCGACCTCCTGGTAGGAACGGCCACGACCCTCTACGCCGGCGACCTGGTGGAGCAGGGCTCACACCCGTCCTTCGAGGATTCTTATCCCGAAGCGTGGGCAGACGTCCTCCGGCATGTCTCCGCGCTGCGGCACCGGTACGAATTCCTGATTCCCGGGCATGGCGAGGCGTGTAGCGACCAGTTCGTGAAGACCATGGCCAACACCATGACCACGGCGGTGCGGCAGGCCACCCAGGCGACACGGGAGACCCCGGATGACGCCACTAAGGCCATCCCGATTCTGCCCTATGGGCCGGAGCAGTCCCGCTGGTTCATCAAACGCCTGCAGGAGACCCGGGCGCACCACTGAGGGGCTGAAATCCTGCGCACACACTTCGGTAGCGCTGGGAAGACCTTGCGCGCGCCGAATCGACAGCACCCTTATCTCTTGCGTAACCTCATGGAGGACCCACTTTCCAGGGTCCAATCCCGCTAGCGCTCAGCTCGCCCGGAGGATGGGGATCCCGGCCGCGCAACAATGATGCCGCTGATCTCAGAAGGTCTCACCTGTGACACTGCTCGGCTATATCCTTGCACTCTGCATTCTCTTAGGCAGCCTGCTGGTCCTCGCTACCGTCTTCTACCTGGCAATTTGCGTAAAGCGCAAGAAGCAACCTTCCCTCCTTCAACGACAGGTTCCCTAGCCTTGCCGTACATCGACATCAATCCCCACCGAAACCGCCGGCCGAAATGGTGGGCTTACGTGGGCCTGACGATCCTCGCCGTGGTAACGGTCGCCGTCGTGGTTCTGGCACTCACACCCCGCTGACCAAAGCCCGCTCCCCAATGGGGTCCTGTGAGGTCCGAGTGGTGGAGCTGAAGAATGCAGGCAACAACTACGCGTGTGGAGTGGCTTCCTGATCAGTAATCTCGGGACCATCGCGTACCTGCCCGGGCTCAGCCGGATCAGGAGTCCTGCCACCGCGTCCCCGCTGAGTGAGCAGCCGCCTTGAGGTCTTGAATGGACCAAAATCAGGCCCCTGGTAAACCGCCTATTCATAGGTCGGACTGATGCAGATGGCTCCCAAGCACGAGCTTCACGTAAACCGCCGGTTCCCACGCGCTACGACCATGATGCTGATGGCCGTAGCGGTCCTCCTGATCGTCTGGGCCGTGGCAGCCTTCCTGGCTGTTCAGCCGACTCCCCGTGCGACGGCGCCCACGGCCGGCGAGAGTCTTTCGTCAGCCGCGGCGTCGCCCACGGAGGTGGCGGCTGTTCCGGACACTGTTTCGCCGGACCAGGCTGTGCCGTCAGACACCGCCCAGGCCGTTCCTGCGGACATTGTGAGCCCGGCGGCTGAAGATCCACCCCTGGTTGCGCCCGAACCGCCTCCTGCGCCCGAACCGCCTCCTGCGCCGGCGCCCGAACCGCCTCCTGCGCCGGCGCCCCCTGCCGCTGAGGCCGTGGCGGCTGAGCCTCCTCCACCGGCAGCTCCACAGGATCCCCGTCTGGAGCAGCCCGTCAGCAGCGTCCCCGACAGCAACCTGTACGTGGTGGTTGCCGGGGACACTGTCGGCACCATCGCAGCTCGCTTCGGCCTGAATGTCCATGACGTGCTGGCAGCGAACGGGCTGGGCGTGTATAGCACGATCTTGCCCGGCCAGACCCTGAAACTCTCAGGACCCCCAGTTGCGGCCGCAGCGGTGGCCCCAGCTCCGCCTGCGAAGCCTGCTCCGGCGGCGTCGGCTGTCCGCACTATCAACGTGGCGGGCGCGGGCGGGCAGGCCATGGTGGACAGGTGTATCGGCCCCATCCATTTCACGCCAACGAATGCCTACTCGCTGTTCATCACTGAACACGACTTCTGCGGAGGGTGGGCGCGGTTCTCGGGGATCGGCGTCGGCGAAACCGTGATCCTCTCCGGCTACGGCACCTACAAGGCAACAGCCCTCGGACAGGTTTTCCGGGGCGGGACAACGAATGACGTCCGTGCCGTGTTCGGCGGCTTCCCCCGGGCTGTCCTGCAGACCTGCATTCCGGGCACGAACCAGATGCTGCTGATCGCACTTAACTGACTGGATGAGCCACTGTCTCAGGAAAGTCGGTTGAGTACGTATCTTGCCCAGGCCACGCGGTCCTCCTGGTCGAGGCGCGACAGCCCCGGTGACGGGTCCTCACATACAATGTTGCGCTCCACGAACCCACGCACGGCTTCAAATAGACGTTTCATACGCCGACGCTAAGCCCGGGGGTAGCGCCTCAACAGCGTGTGCGGTACCCGATCATCTCCCAGCTCCTACTTGGGTTTGATCTCTTGGGCGGCTATCTATCGACGTGAATCACGGATCTTTCGGGTTGCTGCTGGAAGGCCTGCCCATCCGCGGCGCCAGCGCGCAATGTGGGTTCGGAGCAGTGCTCTGACGGAGTCGTCCAGATGGAGGTTGCGCTACCGCAGGGTTTCCCGTGCGGGGAGTACTGCGCGAGCGAGCACGCGCCGTTCCCGTCAGGATGGCCGGCACGTCCAGGTGCAGCACGGCGATGCGGCCGCTGTCGGAACTGTGGACGCAGGCGACGTCGGCACTGACCCGCCACAGCTGTTCCGACATGAGACCCCCACCGACACTGGAGAGGCCGTTCAGCATCACGCGGGGCCTTCGCAAGGCTTATGCTTCCGCGCAGCTGACCTGTTGTTTCGCGCCGTGGACCGACCTAGATTTAGGCATGACCAACAACGCCGGGGACGAAGCCGTCCTGCACCTGCAGGACCTCCTGATGGGAACAGAGAACGTCGAGGACTTCCTCGGCCAACTCGCTGAATTCTCGGCGGCCATGCTCAGCCACGCCGCCCGCGCCAAGATCGAATGCGGCGTGACGCTGCAGCGCCGCAAGAAGTCCATGACGGTGGCCGGCAGCAGCCCCCGGGCCGTCATCCTGGACCGCATCGAGCAAAGCCTCGGCGACGGCCCGTGCATTGCGGCGCTGCGGAGCAAGACCGTGGTCCTGCTGGCCGACGTCGACACGGATTCGCGCTGGCCGGATTATCAGGTCCGACTCGCGGCGCAGGGCGTCCGCAGCATGCTGGGCGTGCCCCTGGAAATCGGTCCGGACGCGGCCGCCGCCCTGAACTACTTCGCCCCCAACACCGGGGTCTTCACCCGGGACATCATCACCGAGGCCGCCGGCTTCGCAGACCTCACCGGCCGCTCGCTGCGCCTGGCCGTCCGGATCGGCACCGCGCAGTCCCGGGCCGAGGACCTGCAGGCCGCCATGGAGCACCGCACCTCGATCGATCTGGCCTGCGGCGTCATCATGGCCCAGAACCGCTGCTCCCAGAAGGAAGCCATGGGCATCCTCACCCGGGTCTCCAGCAACCGGAACCAGAAGCTCCGCGACGTCGCCGCCGAGATACTCCGGAACCTCACCGGCGAGGAAGCCCGCACGCACTTCGAGTCCTGAGCGCCCCTGCGCGATAGCGTCCTGTTGTTTACTGCACACCGCGTCGGTGGTACACCGGTGGGTACCGCACGGGCTGGGCCGGTGGTACCAGTAGGCCAACATGCGTCACTGCCGGGATTCCAAGCTCAGACTCGGCGCGGTGGTCCTGGCGGCGTCGCTAGTAGCTACCGGGTGCGGGTCGGCGGATGACGTCGCCCGCGCCTACTCTTCTGAACTGGCAGAGGCCATCGCAGAAGCGGGGTCGAAGATGAAGAACCCCGTGTCGTGGCTGAAGTCAGGCAAGACCGCGGCTTCCCAAACTGATGACCTCTCCAAAAAGTTGGCGACGAGTCCCTCCGGACTGACGGACGAGTCACGAAAGCTTCCGGAACTGGTGGCAGAAACCCTTCGGGGCCAGTCCGTCCAGGCCGCAATCCGGGAGGTGGACGCCACAGCCGTCGTGGCGTCTGATATTGGCGCGAGCCTGTCCTCGGACGCCACACAAAGCGTTAGCCGGAGCGCCTCCGTCAGGAGTCCTGGGGATGAAAAAACGGCGGCTCAGGTCGGCGAGCAACTCCTGAAAGACCTGATCTGTTCCATGGCGACGGACATGGTGGCGCCGCCCGAAGCAACTGAGGTCGGAAAGCACGCGTCCGCGTTCAATTACATGCAGGACAAGTCGGCCGACGCCATCCAGTCTGCCCTCAAGGAACGTGCCGCAGGCCGCTTGGGCGCTGCTTTCCACTGGGGTTTCCGATGGGGCACCTACGGTGCGGGGTTAGCCAATAGTGCCAACCGGCATGTGGCGTCAATTGGAGGACAAATCGAGAGCCCGGACTGGCAGTTCACCCGCGCTTACATATTTGTTGTCAAGACCTGCCTGGCACCGCCGGCAAGGTGACGCGTCCGGCATCGCCTGACCGGCCCGGCGCGCCAGGCCAGGACCGCATCGGTTGCCCCTGACCGCCCGCCCTAGGATGAAGGGGATGACAACCACCCAGACCGCGCCCTTCAGCCTGCGCAGCATCGCCGTCCCCGCGTTCGGCCCGGCGCTGCTGTTCAGCATCGGCGAGGGCGCCATTCTGCCCGTGGTGGCACTGTCTGCCCGCGGCCTCGGCGCCTCGGTGGCCGTCGCCGCCCTGGTGGTCACCCTGATAGGTCTGGGATCCTGGTTCTTCAACCTGCCCGCCTCACTCATCACGCTGAAGTTCGGCGAACGCTGGGCCATCGTCGGCGCCGCGGCGGCCAGCGCCGTCGCCCTCGCCGCGGCTGCCCTGGCACCGCTGCTGCCTGTCGGGCTGTGGCTGCTCGCCGCGGCGATGCTCGTGGTCGGCATGGCCGCGAGCGTGTTCAGCCTGGCCCGGCAGAAGTACCTGACCGAGGCGGTCCCGGTAATCCTCCGGGCGCGGGCGCTGTCCACGCTCGGCGGCGTCAACCGGATCGGCATCTTCCTCGGCCCGTTCATCGGTGCCGCCGTGATGCAGTCCGCCGGCATCACCGGCGCCTACTGGGTGGGGGTTGTCGCCATGGCGGCGGCCGCGGCCCTGTCGGTGACCATCCCGGACCTCGTCGCCACACCCGCGCCGGATGACGGCGTCCCGGTCCAGCAGGCGACGCTGCGCAGCGTCGCCGTCTCCCACGCCGGGGTGTTCCTGAGCGTGGGCATGGGGGTGCTGCTGCTCAGTGCGCTGCGCGCGTCCCGGCAGGTGGTGATCCCGCTCTGGGCCGAGCACCTGGGGATGGACGCGACGCAGGCCTCGGTGATCTACGGGCTCTCCGGCGCCATCGACATGCTGGTGTTCTATCCGGCCGGCAAACTGATGGACCGCAAGGGCCGGCAGTGGGTGGCCGTCCCGTCGACCCTGATCATGGGCACGGCCATGCTGCTGATCCCGCTCAGCACCGGCTTCGCGGGGCTGCTGCTCGGGGCGCTGCTGATCGGCTTCGGCAACGGCATCAGCTCGGGCCTGAACATGACACTCGGCGCCGACTTCTCACCCGACAACGGCCGCGGCCAGTTCTTAGGGCTCTGGCGGTTCATGGCCGACGCCGGGGCCACCGGCGGGCCGGTGCTGCTCTCGGCCGTGACCGCCGTGGCCTCGCTCGGGGCCGGGGTGGCCGCCACCGGCGCGCTGGGTTTCGCTGCCGCCGCGGTCTTCGCCATCACGATTCCTCGGCTGAAGCACCGGCGCAACTACTGACGGTTCCGGCTCGGCCCGTGCTCGGGACATCCGAGTACAGCATGTACCGCGACGACGGGCCGACCCTCCCGCTCTGGTGTGCCAGGTCGGATCCACCACGCTGAAGTACCATCTGAGCGCCATCGAGGACCTGCATCACTGGCTCACGGAACAGGGCGGCTGGGTTCCGCTGGGCGCCGAGCGATCAGTCCCGGCGCTACGTAGTACCGCCCGGGCGCTGGATCGCCGCGGCGAAAACCGGCAGTGCCCGCTCAATCATGTCCTCCGACGCGGTGAGTGAGATCCGGAAATAGCCCGGCGTCTCGAACAGGGTGCCCGGCAGCACAAACACGTCCTGGTCCGCGAGGGCGGCGGTGAACTGCTCGTCGTCACCGGCGGGGGTGCGGACGAACAGATAGAACGCCCCCTCCGGCCGCGACACCTGGTACCCCAAGCCGGTCAGCGCCTCCACCATCAGGTCGCGTTTGCGCTGCAGCTGCCCGACGTCGATCGAGAACTGTTCCAGCCGCGGCAGCGCATACTGCAGCAGTGCGTTGGGGTAAATCCAGCCCATCGCCATCTGCAGGGCGCTGATCGCCTCCCGCAGCGGGCCGCGGTCCGGCATGGTGGGCGGCAGCGCCAGATAGCCGATCCGTTGCCCGGGCGCCAGATGGGTCTTGCCGTACGAGTAGGCCAGAAGCGTGTACGGATAGTATTCGGCGGGGCTGTGGAACCGGGCGCCGTCGTACACGATCCGGTTGTAGGCCTCGTCGGAGAGCAGGTACACCCGCCGGCCGTTGCTGCGCGAGGCCCCTTCCAGCATGGCCGCCAGATCCTTCAACAGCGCCGGCGGGTAGATCCGGCCGGTCGGGTTGTTGGGCGTGTTGACGATCACCACCCGGGTGCGTGGGGTGATGGCCGCCCCCAGTGCCGCGAGATCGACGTCGAACGTCCCGGCGTCGCAGCGGATCTTGACCGGCACCAGCCCGGCCTCGATCACCAGCGGCTCGTAGAAGAACCAGGGCGGCAGGGTGAAGATGACCTCGTCGCCGGGGTCGGCGACGGCCTTCAGCGCCAGCGGGATCGCGGTGAAACCGCCCGTGGTGAGGTGGATGTCCGCCGGCTCGAAGGGCATTCCCAGCAGCCGCTGCAGGGCCGCCGCCGCCGCGGCCTGCGCCTCCGGTTCGTTGGTTTTGTAGCCAAACCACCGCTCGTTCCTTGGCGTGAGCGCGTCGGCCAGGGCTTGGACGTAGGCTGCCGGCGGCATCTGGTGCGGGTTGCCCAGGGCAAGGTCGCAGATCCCCGGCACGTGCTGGCGCCGGGCGTAGACGGAATCGCGGAGAAAGGTATTGATCCGCTGTTGCGACGGGACGGACGCGAGGGTGGTGGCGCGCCGTGAAACCGGAGAATCAGTGCTCATGACAGTGCCTCGAGACGTTTCGGCTTGACCGTAGGGACGGATGCGGCCAACGCGCTGCTGAACCAGTGGCTGTGCGCGATTAATTCTGGCCCTTGGCGGGGCGGATGTAAACGGGGTTTGCGGTGGCCGGGCTGGCGGGGCGAGTAGCCCAGGGGGGAACTTACGAGTAGTGACTACTCGGGCGGAAGCTAAGGGGGCTTAGTACGGTCGGGCGAGCGCGCCGGTGAATCCCAACCCGGCCGTAAGTGGGGCGGCCCGCGTGCCGCCGTCAGGGTTCGCCCGTGACGAATTACCGCGCATGGTCTCCGCCGATGGGTGATGCGTTTTTCGACGTAAACAATGAGGAGATTCTCATGTTAGGAAATAAGACCCGCTGGATCGCGCCGCTGGCTGCAACAGCTGCCGTGCTTCTGGCCGCTTCGCCCGCGAGCGCCTATCACACCGATCCGGATATTGTCATCCCGGCCGCGGACTCGTGTGGCGACTTTGACCTTGGTCTCGCGGCGACGGAGGGGAACATCAGGGTGATCGAATTAAGCAACGGCAACGTCTACCAGGTGGGCACCGGACGCATCCTCACCTGGTCCAATGAAGAGAACGGGAAGACGTACACCGTGAAGACGTCCGGTTCCGTGGCCAGATATGTCCTGAACCCGGACGGAACCTATACGCTCAACCTCACCGGCCACAACGGATTTGTCTACTTCGCGACGGACGCCGGTGGGCCCGGGGCCTACCAGTACACCGGGCGGGTGGTGCTCCAGGTTGACTCACCATTGACCAATAACGTGAGCCGCGTGGACGCCACCGCGGGTAAAGCCGTGGACATCTGCGCGCGCCTCAGGTAGCCACCGCAGAGCACGAAATGGCCCGGGAGCTCTGGGGCTCCTGGGTTTTTCGTGTGCGCGGCCGCCCTTCAGTTTCAAGGGCCCCTGGCCCGGCGGCCGCCGGTCAGCTGCGGGGTGCGCTCCGCCGTCGTGCCGCGTGCCCGAACAGCCACACGCCGCCGACCGTGGCGAGGTAGCCCGCGATCACGATCAGCGCGGTTCCGGCCCAGAAATAGTTTGTGGTGCTGCCCGCCAGGCCGGTGCCGGCGGCGACACTGAGCAGCGCGACGGCAGCCACGGTGGCCGCGACGAGGCCCGCCAGCAGCGGCAGCGCCAGCCACAGCCGGGCTGCGGCCCAGTGCTGCCCGTAGCCGTCCCAGACGTTCCAGTGCGGGCCCGTGCGGAGGATCAGCCAGCCCGCCGGGAGCATAAACACTGCCACGACGAGGAAGGCCGCGACGACGTCGGCGGGCCGGTGCCACTGGTTGATCAGCGTGGACACCCCGGTGGCGACGGCGAAGCTGCCGCCCAGGAACCCGGCGAGCGGCCGCCAGCGCGGGGAGACCATCAGGAACACCGCCGCCGCGGCCGACGCCGCGAGGGTGGTGTGCCCGGAGGGCAGCGAGTTCAGCCCCAGGGTCTCGATCCCGCGGTAGGGCCGGTCCGGGACGATGTTCTTGAGGATCTGGGTGGCGACGTTGGCGCCCACGCAGGCCGCCACGGCGATCCCCGCCGCGGTCCAGCGCCGCTTCAGCACGGTGACGATCAGGACCACCACCGAAGAGATCAGCAGGGACAGTGCGGGCAGCGAATCGAGGAGCCTGGTGGCGGCCTTGCCGGCGGTGCCGTGGGTTTCGACCGCCTCCACGAGGGCCGATTCGTCGATGAACTGGCCTGTGGTGGTGCGGACGAAGAAGTAGTAGGTCGCGGCCAGTGCGGCCATGCTGGCGAGGGTGGCCAGCAGGAACAGGAACCCTGTTCCCCGGCCCTGGCGGCCGGCGGGCTCCGCCGGGGTGCTCGCCGGGGTGCCCGGGCGGGCGCCTTGGGGCGCGCGGGACGGCGGCTGCGGGTACTCCGAAGCCGGTTGCATGCTGGGGTGGTCCTGCCGAAAAATCACCATCTCAGGTTCCCACAGAACCCTGCGAAGTTTCTGGGGGCGCCGCGCTGCGGCACGGGTAGTGTTTTGGGCATGGACACCGCGGCGCAGCATCCGGACCCAGCCTTCCCCCGCTTCCATCCGCGGCCCGCGCAGGGCTGGATCAACAATCCCACCGGCCTGAGCTACGTGGACGGCCGCTACCACGTGTTCTTCCAGTGCAACCCGGACTCGGCACGGCACCAGGGCATCTGCTGGGGGCACCTGAGTTCCCCCGACCTGGTCCGCTGGGACGAGGAACCGGTGGCGCTCCGGCCCCAGCCCGGCACACCGGACGCGCTGGGCTGCTGGTCCGGTGTGGTGACCGACGACGCCGGCGTCCCCACCGCCGTCTATTCCGGCGCCGACACCGCGGACGGGCACTCCCGTGTGGTGCTGGCCCGGGCGGATGCGGCCCTGCGCACCTGGACCCAGGACGGGCACGTCGCCGCCGAGGTGCCCCCGGACCCGCATGTCACCGCCGTCCGCGACCCGTCCCTCTTCAGCTTCCAGGGCCGCCGCTTCGCCCTCCAGGGCGCCGGGCTCGCCTCCGGCCACGGAGCGGTGCTGCTGTACAGCGTGGAGGACCTCCGCCGCTGGCGGTACGAGGGGATCTGGTTCAGCTCGGAGGACCCGCTCGCGGCCCGGCACCTGCCCGCGGAGATCTGGGAATGCCCGCAGCTCATCCGGGTCCCGGATTCCTCCGGCGCCGAGACATGGGTGATGATGGCCTCGCTGTGGCACGCCTCGGACGACCACGACCACCCCAACGGGGTCGGCTACCTCCTCGGCTCGCTGGCAGCGAACGGCAGCGGGCTGCCGGTGTTCACCCCGGCGTCGGGCGGGAAAGCGGACCTGGGACGGGAGTTCTACACCCCGCAGCTCCTCGCGCTGCCGGACCGGGCGCTGCTCTGGGGCTGGTCCGCTGAGGCGGAGGACAGCGGGGACCGTCCCGGGCGCACCCAGTCGGAGACGGACGACGCCGGCTGGGCCGGGATCCTGACGTTCCCGCGCCAGCTCTCCGTGCACGGGGAGGTCCTCGCCGTCGAGCCCGCCCCCGAGCTCCTTGCCTACCGCGGGGACCGGCTGCACCACGGCGCGGCCGGCACCCTTACGCTGCCGGCCGCGGCGGAGGTCCGGGTGGCCGGGGGAGAGGGCACGCTCCGGCTGGTCCTCGCCTCGGCGGGTCAGCGGCGGACCGTGTTCGCCGACACCGTGGCCGGCGGCGATGAGCTGCGGATCTTCCTCGACGCCTCGATCGTGGAGGTCTACCGCCACGGCTCCGTGCCCACGACACTCCGTGCCTACCCCGGCCCGGGCGAGGAGTGGCAGCTCGAACTGCCGCACGGCGCCGCGGCGGACGTCTGGGAGCTCCGGCACCCGGACCGGCCGGACATGGTCCTGTAGACGGGGGCCTTGGTTTATGCGGGCCTTTTTCTACGTGCCGAATGGGAGCGCGAGCACGCCACCGGCCCACGGGACATGCCCCGTCCACGCCGCCAGGAGTGGACATAGTGCCAATATGTCCGCTCCTGGACGCGCCAACTGGGCATGTCCGCAGTATTCGCCAGGCCGCGGGAGGGCATGTCCATTCCTCGGGAGCCCCAAGCCTGGGTGCCGGGGCGCCCGGCCCGATATGAAAGGATGATCCGGTGACTTCCCCTGCCCCCACCCCGCTCCACAGCTCAAGCGGCCGCCGTTACGCGGGGCTGGTTGCTCTGGTGCTGCCGTTCGTGGTCGCGACGGCGGCGTGCTCGACGCCCGCGCCCACGGTTACCTCCAGCCCAGCTGCTTCCGGCTCGACTGGCAGCACTCCGGCAGCGGGCGGGCAGGCAACGGGTGCCGCCTCCCCGGGAGCGACCGGGGCATCGCCGTCGTCGTCCCCCGCTCCGTCCGGCGTTTCCGGTGAGGTGGAGGCGGCGCTGCAGGCACTGCTGGCTTCCTCGCCGCAACCCAGCACGGCGCAGGTCCGCGAGAGCCTGGCCGCGGCGGGGTTCGCCCCGGCCGCCGTCGAGGTCTCCGCATCCCGCACCCCCACCGGACTGGCCGCGGACGCCGTCGAGGTCGGAGTGCTGGGCGGGAACGAATGTGTGATTGCGCAGCTCCGGTCCGGAACTGTGGCCACGTCAGTCTTGCCGGTTCTTCCGAACGGGCGATGCTTCATTGGCAGCGTCCAGCGGTAGCTAACAGGAGTCGCATGTCGAAGGTACTGAACCGCCGCGCCGGTGATGCGCAGGAAACCCGCCGCACCCGCCCGCGGCGCTCGCTGATGGCCGTCCAGGTGGCGGGCGAACTGCTGATCACCCTCGGCGTGATCGCGGGTCTCTTTGTCGCCTGGCAGTTGTGGTGGACCAACGTTGAAGCGGACGCGGCCCAGGGCGCTGCCGTGAAGCAGTTCGTCATGGAGCACCAGGTGCCCCTGCCGGGCGAACCGTCCGGACCCGGGGCTGCGGCACCGGCAAACGCGGCGCCGCCGGACCCCGCGGCGGTGCCGGTCGGTGACGCGCCGGCGCACGGCAAGGCCATCGGCGTCATCTACATTCCCCGCTTCGGAGCCGACTACAGCCGGCCGATCATCGAGGGCACCAGCAGCGACGTCATCGACACCCTGGGCCTGGGCCGCTACGCGGGCACGGCGATGCCCGGGTCCGTGGGGAACTTTGTGATGGCAGGCCACCGCCAGACGCACGGCGCGGTCCTGGACAACATCCACACGCTGGTGCCCGGGGACAAGATCTACGTCCAGACGGCCGACGGTTTCTACACCTACGTCTTCCGGAACCAGGAGATCGTCCTGCCGGACCGGACTGACGTGATCCTGCCCGTGCCGGCACACCCCGGCGCGACGCCGGAGCAGCGCCTGCTGACCATGACCAGTTGCAACCCGCTCTTCGGGTCCGAGGAACGCATCATCGCCTACTCGGCCTTCGAGTCCTGGCAGCCGCTCAGCGCCGGGCCCCCGGAGCCCATCGCCAAACAACTCGCCGCACTGCAGGGAAAGAGATAGACCATGTACGCCTGGCTTTTTCGTCAGCTTCCCGGGCCGCTCTGGCTGCGGATCCTGCTCTCGGCCGCTCTCCTTGCCGGGGCGCTGTTCCTGCTGGTCGACGTTGTGTTCCCCTGGCTGGCCGAGGTCACCGACCTGACCGACGCGACGGTGGGCTGAGACGTGCAGCTCCCGGCACTGGAGGAGCTCCTCGCCGGCGCGCACGTGGTGAGCCTGCCGATGCGGGTGAAGTTCCGCGGCATCGTCCGGCGCGAGGCCCTGCTGCTGGACGGCCCGCTGGGCTGGGGCGAATTCTGCCCCTTCCCGGAATACGGTGACCCGGAAGCATCCCGCTGGCTCGCCGCCGCGATCGAGGCCGGCTGGCAGGGCTTCCCGGCGCCGCTGCGCGCCGTGATCCCGGTTAACGCCACCGTCCCGGCGATCGCCGCCGACCGGGTCCCGGAAATCCTGGCCCGCTTCGGCCGGGTGGACGCCGTCAAGATCAAGGTGGCCGAGCCCGGGCAGAGCCTCGACGACGACGCCGCCCGGGTGGACGCGGTCCGCGCGGCGCTCCCGGACGCCGCGATCCGGGTGGACGCCAACGGCGGCTGGGACGTCCGCACCGCCGTCGAGGCACTGACCCGGCTGGCCGGCGTCGGGCTCGAATACGCTGAGCAGCCGGTGCCGGACATCGCCGGCCTCGCCGAGGTCCGCCGCCGGCTGCGTGCCGCCGGGAGCCCGGTGCTGATCGCCGCGGACGAAAGCGTGCGCAAGGAGGAGGATCCGCTCAAGGTGGCCCGCGCCGGCGCCGCGGACCTGATCGTGGTGAAGGTGGCACCGCTCGGGGGAGTGCGGCGCGCCCTGGACATCGTGGCGCAGGCCGGGCTCCCCGCCGTCGTCAGCTCCGCGCTGGACACCTCGGTGGGAATCCGTGCCGGGCTGGCGCTTGCCGCCGCGCTGCCGGACCTGCCGTACGCCTGCGGGCTGGGGACCGTGTCGCTGCTCGCCGCCGATGTCACCCGGGACTCTTTGGTGCCCGACGACGGCGCCATCCGGGTCCGCGATGTCGCCGCCGACCCGGGGCTGCTGGCCGAATACGCGGCCGCGCCGGAGCGCCGCGAGTGGTGGCTGGAGCGCCTGCGCCGGGTGCACGCAGTGCTGGCTGCGGGTTAGGGCCCAGCTGCGCCCCCTTCGGTGGATCAAGGCTTAGGGGAGGCCTGCCTGGTAATGGGCGGAGACTTGTTCGAGGCTGAGGGCGGTGGTGAACACGGCGATGTTGTCCATTTGGCCGTTGAAGGCGCCGGCCCCGGGCCAGTTTGTCAGGCTGCCGTTGCCGAATCGCCACCAACCGTCGTACCCGGTGTGGGCCGTGGTGGTGCCGGCCTCGGTGGCTACCTCGGTGCCGTCGACGTAGAGTTTCATCCCCGAGGGCGAGAAGGTCACGGCGGTGTGGTGCCATTTGTTGTCGGCGTAGGGGGCCTGGGAGGTGATGGTGGCTGGAAGTGTCGCTCCGAGGTCGACGCCGAAAGCCAGTTTGCCGTCGGCGAGCATGTAGAGGTTGCGGTCGGTCGTGCTGCTGTTGCCGGTCTTTTTGTTCTCGAATCCGCCCAGTTTCCCGCCCCCGACTCTGGTCTTGAACCACATTTCGTAGCTGAACACGTTTGGTGGGCCTTCCACTTTTTCCGCGGTGGAGATGTACTCCTTACCGGCGAGGGTGGCGCTTTTGCCGCCGTCCCCGGCACAGGGGACAGCGGTGCTCAGGGGATCCTTGCTCCGGAAAGTGCCGTTCGTCGCGTTGCCGGAGTAATCGGTGACCCCGTTGTTCTCCGGGGAGTCATTGAAGGCAAAGAACAAGGCAGGGGAGTCGGCCAGGACGGCTGCGGTGCAGCTGAAGAACGGGCGGGACGCAAAGGTGCTCGCCGGTTTGGTGGTGGTGCCGGAGAACGTGGCGTGGGCGTCCGGGGCAGTCAGCAGCGAGCCGCCTGCCAGGGCGAGGACAACGGTCAGGATGGGCATAACGGAGGCGCCCCGGCTGGTCGGCACCCCAGGGTTTTTCGCGCCGGTGGCGGGCACTGCTGTTGCGGATCCGTTCTCGGTGTTCCCCTCCGTCCGGCGATTGTTGCTTTGGAGGAACGGCCTGTCTAAACGGGTAAGGGCGCCGGCACCGGCCAGCGCTGCTGCGAGGGCTGCGAGCTTGAGCCATTGGCCGCTCTTGGCCCAGGTGATGGGGAGTCCGATGGTCGGTATCCGCAGGTAGCCTACTCCATGGACGGCCGATGGCCACACGCTGGTGGAGTCGTCCGCGGCGTTGGCGTCCCCACGCAGGGTGAAGGATCCGTTAGGGTTCACTGCTGCGATGCGGTGCAGGCGCAGGCGTTCGGGTTGGTCCGGGTCATCGACCAGGACGACCCGCCCGGTGGAGAGGTTCTCGGTCCCGACGGGCCTTGCGACAACGACATCCCCGACTGAGATGGACGGTTCCATGGATCCGCTGACCACTGTCGTGGGCTGCCAGCCGAGGAGGGCCGGAGCCGAGGACCAGAGCGCCATAGTCACTACGACTGTCAGCGCCGCCCGTCCAGCCGCGGCGCCCAGGATCCGCAGCCACCCCAGGGCGATGGTGGGCGCCGGCGGTGTTGCCGGGTTCCCCGCAGCCGCAGCGGTATCCGCTGCGGCTGCGGGGACTCTCGGCAACATGGGGGCTCCTGCAGTGGGGCGGCTCGGGCGCGGGATGGCTGGGGGCGGTCTAGCTCTGGGTTTGGGTTTCCCAGGTGAAGTCGATCGAGGCGGAATCGCCCTGGAAGGCGTTGTCGGCCGGGGTACCGGCCGAGGCGAACGTCCAGTCGATCTTGTAGGTGCGGGTGCCGGCTGCAGGCAGCGCGTAGGAATCGACGCCGGTCGCGTAGTTCGTCGAAGCAGCGGCGAAGGCGGTCAGCGAAGTGGCCGCGGGTACAACAACCTTGTCGGCGGTGAATTTGTCGCAGACCCCGTTGGCCGGTGCTTCGCCGGGGAAGCTGCCGCGGCTGACAGTTACGTTGATGCGGTCACCGAGGCCGTTGGTGCCCTTGCTATAGCCGGCCGCGTAGAGCTTCAGCGTGCTCTCCACGTTCGCCGTGGTGGAGATCGTGATGCACTTGCTGCCCGTGTCACCGGGCTTGATGTTCGAGGCGGTGAATAACGCCTTGCCGGCATCGTTGTCGCTCAGGTCCAGGGAGCCCGAGGCCCAGGTGTTGCCGGCGTTGTTGGTCGTTGCACTGAATGCCGAGTACGACGCCTGCGACACGACGAGGCCGCTCACCAGGAGTGCTGCGGGGACGACGGACCATTTGGCCCATTTGGCCGTGCGTGCTGAAATCTGTGCCATGAGAAGCTCCTGATGGTGACGTGGGGCCCCCGCCCCGGATGAGACCTAGCGCCGGTTCCCTGAGCGGAGCCGGCAGAAGTAAACCTATACATAATTTACTTGATAATCAAGCTAACGGGTTTTCGGTCTAGTTTTTAGGCCAAAAAATACATACGTTCTAGCGGTTTCACACTTTTTAGCTTGAATCTAAAGTAGATAGTGAGTCGAGTTGAATGTTGATCCGCAGCCCGCCGTCGGGCGTGGCGCCTATGATGGATTGCTTGCAGACAGCTGGGCAACAAGGACGAGGAGCTAGACATGGCAGACCGACCGGAGGGTTCAACGGCTGACAAGGACGCGCTGCTGCGCATCACCCAGGGGCTGCGGCGAGTAGACGTGGGGACGTACGCCCTCAGGATCCGGTTGGCCGAAAAACTCGGCATCGGCACCATCGACATCAACGCGATGGCCTTCGTGGGGGAAGTCGACGGCATGACGCCGAAGGCCCTCGGCAATCTGCTCAACATCACCACGGGATCCGTGACCGCCATGGTTGACCGGCTGGAATCCAAGGGCTTCATGCTCCGCAAGCCCCACCCCACGGACCGGCGAAGTGTGCTGTTGCACCTGAGCCCGGCAGGGACCCACGCGATGCAGTGGGCCACAGAGCACTTCGCTGACGCTGCCGCGGCAGTCCTCGAGGGATCGACCCAAAACAGCATTTCCGACGTCGCCGGCTTCCTTGAAGGAATCGGGCAGCGGCTGCTTGCCGCCGCAAGCCAGCCGGAGCAGTCGCCGGGCTGACCGGGGAGTTCACCGCGACTTCACCCGGAGGACCCCTCCGCGTCGTGCGCGGCTGGAACGGTGGGAAGGCCCCCAATCCACCCGTGGAAGGTCTCTCCATGTCTGTCTCCTCCGGACGCACGTTCTCCCTGCTCCCGATGCTCGGCCACACCAAAGGCAAGCGAAGCGCCGTCACCTGCGCGCTCAAGTGCGACAACGCCTGCACCGGCGAAGTCTGCAACACCAGCTCCAACGCCTACTTCCGCGACATCGCCTCCGCGACCATGTCCCGCCGCGCCGCCCTGGGCTTCGGCGCCGCCGGTGCGCTCGCCGTCGCGTTCGGCGGTGCCCTGGCCTCGCCCGAGGCCGCGGTGGCCGACGGCGGTCCCGGCCTGTCCGCGGCCGCCAAGAACGGCTACGGCCACGGCAAGTCCAAGCTCAAGTTCACCGCGATCGCCCCCGTGGATGCCGCCGTCGACGCCGTCACGGTCCCGGAAGGCTTCACCTGGCAGCCCGTAATCCGCTGGGGTGACCCGATGTTCAAGGACGCCCCGGACTTCGACCTCGGCAAGCAGAGCGCGGCTGCCCAGTCGCGGCAGTTCGGCTACAACGTCGACTACACGGAGATCCTCGAGATCCCCGGCAGCAAGGGCCGCCGCGGGGTGCTCTTCGCCAACCACGAATACACCAACGAAGCCATCATGTTCCCGGCCACGATGCCCGCCGCGGACGTCCGGGCGATCGGCGCCGCCGCGCACGGGCTCTCCGTCGTCGAGCTGGAGCGCAAGAACAAGAACAAGCCGTGGTCCTACGTCAAGGGCGCCAAGCTGAACCGCCGCTACCTGAACGACACGGCGTACCAGCTCACCGGTCCGGTGGCGGGCTCGCCGCTGGTCCGCACTTCTGCGGATCCGGCCGGCCGCACCATCCGCGGCACGCTGGGCAACTGCGCCGGCGGCACCACCCCCTGGGGCACCATCCTCTCCGGTGAGGAGAACTTCAACGGGTACTTCGTCGCGCCGGGCACCTCGGCCGAGGACAAGCGCTACGGGCTCAAGTCCTCGCCCACGGCGCGGAAGTGGGAACTCGACGATCCCCGCTTCGACACCCGCAACCCGGGCTTCGAAAACGAGGCCAACCGCTTCGGCTGGATCGTGGAAGTAGACCCCTTCGATCCGACGTCGACCCCGAAGAAGCACTCCTCCCTGGGCCGCTTCAAGCATGAGGGGGCCAACGTGATCGTGGCCGAGTCCGGCCACGTGGTGGCCTACTCGGGCGACGACGAGCGCTTCGACTACCTCTACAAGTTCGTCTCGAAGGACAAGTACTGCGAGGGGGACCGCAAGCACAACATGACCCTGCTCTCCGCCGGCGACCTCTACGTGGCCCGGTTCACCGGCAACTCCCCGGCCTCCGAGATCACCGGGACCGGCGCCCTCCCGTCCGACGGCGGCTTCGACGGCACCGGCGAATGGCTGCCCCTGGTGGTCGGCGGGAAGTCCGCCGTGCCCGGGATGTCCGTGGAAGAGGTGCTGGTGTACACCCGCCTGGCCGCGGACAAGGTGGGCCCCACCAAGATGGACCGCTGCGAGGACGTCGAGCCGAGCCTGCACACCGGCAAGGTCTACGTCGCCTGCACCAACAACTCGGACCGCGGCAAGGCCGGCAAGGAAGGCGCCACCGAGATCAACCCCCGCAACGCCAACCGCGACGGCCACGTCGTGGAAATCACCGAGACCGGCGACCAGACCTCCACGGCGTTCACCTGGAACCTGCTGATGGTCTGCGGCGATCCCTCCACCGGCGACGTGACCTACTTCTCCGGCTTCCCGGTGGAGAAGGTCTCGCCGATCTCCTGCCCGGACAACCTCGCGTTCGACTCGGTCGGGAACCTCTGGATCTCCACCGACGGCGCCCCCTCCGGCATCGGCAAGGCGGACGGGCTGTTCAAGGTCACCCTCGAGGGCGCCGAGCGCGGCCGGGTGGAGCAGTTCCTCGCCGTCCCGCGCGACGGCGAAACCTGCGGGCCGATCATCCACGACGAGGAACGCACCGTGTTCGTCTCCGTGCAGCACCCGGGCGAGGACGGCACGTTCGACGCGCAGCTGTCCTTCTTCCCGGACTACGTGCCTGCCGGGACGAAGCCGGCCCGGGGCCAGGCCCGCGCCCCCCGCCCCTCAGTAGTCCAGGTCTTCCGCACCCACGACTGACCCCACCGCACCACCAAGCAACGCGGGGTCACCGCCTCCACACAGCAACGCGGGGTCACCGCCTCCACACAGCAACGCGGGGTCACCGCCTCCACACAGCAACGCGGGGTCAGATCCGGCCCATGTTGGGACCCTTAATGGGCGGTACCTGACCCCGCGTTGCTCCCTCACGTTTGGCGGGTTGCACGCAGACGCCCCCTCACGTTCCGCAGTTCGACGGCGGGAGGTGAGGGGGCGTTTGTGCGCCGCGGCCGGTCCGCGTTCCTGACTTGAATCCACAGTGACCGCAGGTGTTTCCGGCCACGAACCAAGTGTGGGGTCTGTCCAAACCCGCGCAAACGGTACTCCTGCGTTGACACTGTTTTGTCCGTATCCTTCGACTCATTCAGGTAAATGGACTAGGTGGGGGGTACATGACATGGACATCACAAGGCGAACCCTGTTTGAGGCCGGTGCTGCGGCCGGTGCAGGGATGTTACTGGCGCCGGTCATCACATCGACAGCCTCTGCGGCCGTTCCGGCGGGGGTCACTGCCTTCACCGAGCAGCTGCCGACGCTGGCGGAACTGGGCGTCATCGATGCCACGGGCGGTGGCAGCGCAACCATCGAGATGGTCAACGCCACTCACCAATTCCACAGTGCGATGGCCGCTACACCGACGTATGCCTACCGGGGCGGTACCGTCTCGCAGACCTACCTGGGCCCCGTCATCGTGGCCAAGCAGGGTGTCCCGTTCGACCTGACAATGTTAAACAGTCTCGGCGCGCATCCGCTGGCTTCCGCGATCGACGACCACCTCGCCGGCACCGTCCCCGCCGACGCCACCGCCCCACGGGCCTCCACACACCTGCATGGCGGGAACACCAGCCCGGGCAACGACGGCGACCCAACCGACACCTTCGTGACCGGCGAATCGAGGCCCTACCACTACGCGAACACGCAGGAGGCTGCCGGTCTCTGGTATCACGATCACGCCATGGGCATCACCAGGCTGAACGTGTTCGCGGGACTTGCCGGCGGCTATCTGATTCGCAACGGCGACGACCCCGGCGACGGCACCACCGGACTGCCACCTGCCCCGTTCGAGGAGCCGCTGATAATCCAGGACCGCATGTTCAACGGCGACGGCACCTTCCTCTACCCGCCCAACGCCAATCCCGGGACCTCCGGCCGACCTTGGGCCCCCGAATTCTTCGGCGACGTCGCAACGGTAAACGGCAAGGCATGGCCGAACCTCAACGTCGCCCAGGGCAAGTACCGGTTCCGCGTCTACAACGGCTCCAATGCCCGTTTCTACAATCTCAGTCTCAAGTCCGCCGGCCCTGCCAACACGCTCTTCCAGATCGGCTCGGATGGTGGCCTGCTCAACGCTCCCGTTCCCCTGAAAACCCTGCTGCTCGGCCCCGGTGAACGGGCCGACATCGTGATCGACTTCGCCGGGCTGAAGCCAGGCGCCAAGGTCGTTCTCACTAATGACGCCCGTGTTCCGTTCCCTGGAGGTCCGCGCGCAGTCAGACGGGGCGGTATGCCCCTTCCTGAGATCATGCAATTCACGGTGACAAGTGCACCCGGGTGGACAGCGCCGCTGCCTGCAACTCTGCGTACCGTACCCATCACGCCGCTGGCCACCGCGGCCCGGCCGGTTGCAGTCGTCCGCACCATGACGATGGTTGAAAACCTCAACGCGTTTGGTTCTCCGGTGATGGCGTTGCTGAACAACAGGACCTTTGAGGCCCCGGACGCGACCACAACCGTCGGCACAGACACCCTCGAACAGTGGGATCTGGTCAACACCACCGTCGACGCTCACCCGATCCACCTGCACTTCACCCAGTTCCAGGTGCTCAATCGGCAGAAGTTCGACTCCGCGGGATACATGGCCGCCAGTTACGGCCCGCAACCGTTGATGCACAACACCGGCTCCTTCCCGCCACCACCCGTTGCCGCGTTCCTGAGAGGCGGCCCGCTGGCACCTCCCGAAAACGAACAGGGGTGGAAGGACACCGTCATAGCCATGCCGGGAGAGGTCACCCGAATCGTTGTACCCTTCGGCGCGAACGCTGGCGGCTCCGTGACCGCTTTCCAGTCCTCGTTCACCGGGCTTTACGTATGGCACTGCCATATCCTCGAGCACGAGGACATGGATATGATGCAGCGCTACGTCATCGCCTAGCCGCCCCTACACAGCAACGCGGGGTCAGATCCGGCCCATGGTGGGGGCCTTGATGGGCGGTATCTGACCCCGCGTTGCTTCTGCGTTGCTTCTGGGGCGGGGGAGCCTGGGGTGTGCGGAACTGATAATTTGAACAGTGTGAATAATCCGGCCGAAATGGTTGTCCCCAGAGTCCAGGCAGCAATTGCCAGCGCGTTCGGCGAAGAGTACCGCGGCACGGATCCCGTGGTCCGGCCCTCGCAGTTTGCGGACATCCAGATCAACGCCGCCATGGCGCTGGCCAAGAAGGTCGGCATGCCGCCGCGGGACGCCGCCGCCCGGATCGTCGGGGCCCTGGACCTGGACGGGATCTGCACCGCGGTGGAGATCTCCGGACCCGGCTTCATCAACCTCACCTTTGACGGGACCTGGATCGAGGAGCTGCTCAACGCCCAGTCTCCCGGCGCCCCGGCCGTGCCGGCAGCGGAAGCCCAGCGCGTCGTCGTCGACTATTCCTCCCCGAACGTCGCGAAGGAAATGCACGTCGGCCACCTGCGCACCACCGTGGTGGGCGACAGCCTCGTGAAGGTGTTCGAGGCGCTGGGGGACACCGTGATCCGGCAGAACCACATCGGCGACTGGGGCACCCCGTTCGGCATGCTGATCGAGCACTGGCTGGAGATCGGCGAGGACTCCCCGGAGGCGGCGCTGCTGGTCGATGACCCCAGCGCGTTCTACCAGGCCGCCCGCGCCAAGTTCGACGCCTCCGCCACCGACGAGGACGGCTTCGCCAGCCGCGCGCGCCTGAGGGTGGTGGCGCTGCAGGGCGGCGACGAGGAAACCTTCGCCGTCTGGCAGCGGCTCGTGGCCCAGTCCAAACGCTACTTCAACGCCATCTACTCGATGCTCGGCATCAGCCTCACCGACGACCACATCGCCGGCGAAAGCTCCTACGACGCCCACCTGGCGCAGCTCTGCCACGAACTCGAGGAAGGCGGCATCGCCCGCATCAGCGACGGCGCCCTGTGCACCTTCCCGGCCGGCTTCACGGGCCGCGACGGCGAGCCCATGCCGCTGATCATCCGCAAGTCCGACGGCGGCTACGGCTACGGCACCACGGACCTCGCCACCATCCGGTACCGGGTCCGAGAGCTCGAGGCCAACCGCGTCCTGTACGTCGTGGGCGCGCCGCAGAACATGCACCTGCGCATGGTCATGGCCACGGCCCGGGAAGCCGGGTGGCTGCCGGACACGGTGGAGGCCGTGCACGTGCAGATCGGCAACGTGCTGGGGGAGGACGGGAAGATCCTGAAGTCCCGCTCCGGCGCCCCGGTCAAGCTGATGGCCCTGCTGGAGGAGGCCGTGGACCGCGCCCGCGCCGTCATCGACGCCAGCCGGCCCGAACTCACCGAGACCGAACGCGCCGTGACCGCCCGGCAGGTGGGCATCGGCGCGGTCAAGTACGCCGACCTCTCCGTGGGCCACGACACCGAGTACGTCTTTGACTTCGACCGGATGCTGGCCCTGAGCGGCAACACCGGACCCTACGTGCAGTACGCCGCCGCGCGGATCCGCTCGATCCTGCGCAAGGCCGGCGTGCTGGAGCGGTACACGGCACTGGACGCCGCCGGGACCGGCACCGCATTTGGCGGCGCCCTCGGCGGCACGCCGGCGACGCCGATCGCCGTCGTCGAACCCGCCGAACGCGCCCTGGCCCTGCACCTGCTCGACTACGGTGCGACGCTGCACAAGGTGCGCGAGGCGCTGGAGCCGCACCGGCTGTGCACGTACCTGTTCGAACTCGCCCAGCTCTTCACGGCCTTCTACGACCAGTGCCCCGTGCTGAAGTCCGACGATTCGGTCCGGGAATCGCGGCTGGCCCTGTGCGCCCTGGTGCTGCGCCGGCTGTCCGAGGGGCTGGACCTGCTCGGCATCGAGACGCCGGAGAACATGTGAGCCCGGGGGAGCTGAGCGCGCTGGATGCCGCGCGGATGGCCGTCGCGGCCCTGCTGCTGGAGGGGGTGCGCTACGTGGTGGTGGCGCCGGGCTCGCGCTCCGCACCGATGGCCTACGCCCTGGCTGAGGCCGACGCCGCCGGGCGGGTCGAGCTGCTGGTCCGGATCGACGAGCGCGACGCCGGTTTCACCGCCCTGGGCCTGGCCCTCGCCACGGGGGCGCCCGCGGCCGTGCTCACCACCTCCGGGACCGCCGTCGGCAATCTCCTGCCGGCGGTGATGGAGGCCAACCACGCCGCCGTCCCGCTCGTGGTGATTTCGGCCGACCGCCCTGAGGAACTCCGCGGGACCGGCGCCAACCAGACCACCGTGCAGCTGGACATCTTCGGTGAGCATGTCCGTTTCGCCACGGACGTGCCCGCCGGCAACAACCCGCGCCGCGCCGTCGAGACCGCGCTCAGCGCCGCCACCGGGGCGTTCGAGGACACCCCGCCCGGGCCGGTGCACCTCAACCTGGCCTTCCGCGACCCGCTCGTTCCCGCCCCCGGCGACAGGCTCCCGCCCGAGTCCGGCCGCCGGGTCTACCGCGCGCCCCGCAGCCCGCTGGCCCTCGATTTCCCGCCCGCCCCGGCCGGCCTGCCGGAACGGCGCACCGTGGTGCTGGCAGGGCACGACGCCGGCCCGGTCGCCGAGGCGTTCGCCCGCGCCCACGGCCTGCCGCTGCTGGCCGAGCCGTCCTCCAACGCGCGGTTCGGGCCCAACGCGGTGGGACCCTACCGGCTCCTGCTCGAGGCGTTCGGCCCGGAGTCCGCGCAGCCGATCGAGCGCGTGGTGCTCTTTGGCCGACCCACCCTCTCCCGGCCGGTGGGCGCCCTGCTGGCCCGCGCCGACGTCCCCTCAGCCCTCTACCAGCCGGTGCCCGTGGCCTGGTACGAGCCCGGCCGCCGCACCGAACTGCCGCTGGACAACCTGGCCGACCTCGCCGACTTTGCCGGCCGGGGCTCCGCGGCCTGGCTCGATGCCTGGCTCCTGGCCGGGGCCGCCGCCCAGCACGCCGTGGACGTGGTCCTGTCGGGCACTGCTGCGGCCGGGCCTGCCGCGGCGGGGCCTGCCGCGGCGGGGCCTGCCGCGGGGACCGGGATTGCCGCGACCGGGCCCGCCGTCGGCGCCCTGGTCTGGGAACACACCCGCGGGCAGCTCGTACTGGGCTCCTCCAACGGCATCCGCGACGTCGACCTCGCCGGCGCACCCGCCCCCGAGCCGGCCGCCGTCGTCTTCGCCAACCGCGGCCTGTCCGGCATCGACGGGACCCTCGCCACGGCCACCGGCATCGCCCTGGCCGGCCGGCAGGAAACCACGGTGCTGCTGGGCGACCTCACCTTCCTGCACGACGCCGGCGGGCTGCTCCTCGGCGCCGGGGAGCAGGAGCCCGATCTGCGGATTGTGGTCCTCAACGACGCCGGCGGGGCCATCTTCGGGCTGCTGGAGCACGGCGCCGTCGAGGCCGAGGGCCGCTACGGAACCGCCGTCGAACGCCTCTTCGGCACTCCGCACAGCGTGGACCTGGCGGCACTCGCGGCGGCGTACGGCGTCGCGCACCGCTCGGTCAGCACGACGGCGGAGCTTGCCGCTGCGCTGGCGGAGCCGTGGGAGGGCCGGACCATCGTCGAGGTGCGCACGGACCGGCACGGGCTGCGGGAGCTGCACGGACGCATCCGGGCCGCCGTGGCCGCCGCGGTGGCCGGGGTGCTCGCGGCGGAGTAGCCCGGGCGCGTTTCCGCTGCGGTTTCGGACGGGGGCGGCGCTTCCGGCCGCGCTCGTGCGCTGGGGGCGTTTCCTCCGCCAGCCTGGTGAGGCGCAACGTGCCCGGCGCTGCGCCTCGAGCGTCGTGACGCGCCCCATGCCCGGCGCTGCGCCTTGAGCCTCGTGACGCGCCAAATACTCTCCGCGCCCGAATACCCGCCGCGTCAGGGCTTTCGCGCCGCGTGCAACGGGAACCGAGTCGCAAAATGGGGGAGCGCTGCACATGACTGGCCAAGCGACGCGCCCCGTGCCCGGCGGCGCGCAAAAAGCCCCGTGACGCGCCAAATACTCTCCGCGCCCGAATACCCGACGCGTCAGGGCTTTCGCGCCGCGTGCAACGGGAACCGAGTCGCAAAAATGGGGGAGCGCTGCACATGACTGGCCAAGCGACGCGCCCCGTGCCCGGCGCTGCGCCTCGAGCGTCGTGACGCGCCAAATACTCTCCGCGCCCGAATACCCGCCGCGTCAGGGCTTTCGCGCCGCGTGCAACGGGAACCGAGTCGCAAAATGGGGGAGCGCTGCACATGACTGGCCAAGCGACGCGCCCCGTGCCCGGCGGCGCGCAAAAAGCCCCGTGACGCGCCAAATACTCTCCGCGCCCGAATACCCGCCGCGTCAGGGCTTTCGCGCCGCGTGCAACGGGAACCGCGTCGATGACGCGGGGTGCGCGGCGAACGACGGGAAGCGCGTCAGTTGTCCACATGGCCGGCCCGGGGCATGGTGGGACCGTCTCGGGGCTGGGACCTTCGTTGCATGACCGAACTGCCGAGGTTGATCCTCACCCGCGAGCACATCCAGCATGGTCTGACTTCCAAGGAGTTAGCGAGGCGTTGCCGTTCGGGTGCACTGGTCCGGTTGCGGCAGGGTGTCTACGTCGACGGCGGTGTATGGCGGGCCCTGTCCCCGTGGGACCAGTACCGGATCCGGGTAAGTGCAGCCGCGGAGACCTTTGTTGCACAAACGATCTTTGCCCGGCATTCCGCTGCCTCTGTATGGAGAATCCCAACCGTTGGACTCCGGCACCCCGTCCACGCGGTGACCCTTCAGAACGAGGGCGGACGGTCCAGGGCAGGCGTGATGCGCCACTACGCTCCTCTGGCCGGACTGAAGTGCGTTCGGCGGGACGGGATATTGGTGACCGGGAGAATTCGCACGGTGCTGGATCTCGCGGCCTTCACACCGTTCGCCGAGGCCGTGGTGCCCGTGGACCACGTGCTGAAACCCGACGTAGAGCAGCGACTGCCAGCCCTCACCAAGGAATTGCTTCTGGCTGGAATCGAGGGCAACTACAGCGCGGCCGCCGCACGGCGGATCCGGACAGCGGTGGAGTTTGCCGATCCGCGGTCCGGATCGGCCGGCGAGTCATACAGCCGGGCCCTCATGTGGGTGGCCGGGTTCCAGACACCGGAGCTCCAGCAGGAATTTCGCGACGCTTCAGGACTCGTGGGCTACACGGACTATTACTGGGACGGAGTGCGGGTGGCGGGGGAATTTGACGGCGTCGAAAAGTACGTTAAGCCCGAGTATCTAAAAGGCCGGACCGCCTCGCAGGCTGTGGTTGACGAAAAGGAGCGGGAGAACCGGGTTCGGGCATTGGGAAACGGCATGGTCCGCTGGGTCTGGGCCGATCTGTTGCCAGCCGGGCAACTCGAGAGGAAGCTGGCAGCGGCGGGCGTGCCCCGCCGTCGTGCACGCTCCGCGCGGTGACGGTGACGGTGACGGTGACGCGCAATCCCGCACATGACACGGAAAAGCGCCGGCGCGGCCGAATTCCGGAAGCGGCGGGGCTTTTGCGCAGCGCGGGGCGAAATCCGCAACGCAGCAAGGAGGAC
>NZ_JBVAYY010000027.1:0-17313 GCF_055412885.1 Pseudarthrobacter leeuwenhoeki
CCGGCGCACACGCTTCGCAATGGCAGCGCCGTAAGGAACCTATCTGGGGGTGGCGGGCCCATGTTCCCAACACACTGGGAACCGCCCGGGCCCGGGTGATCTCAATCTCCGCGCACTCCCCGAATCCATCATGAGGAGGGAAGTGCCCGGCCTGATTCTTAGCGCTCTTTTGGCAGGAAACCAGCCACCAACACGGCATGATTCTCCGGCTGAAACGGCCTACAGATAGTCGATCACACACAAGAACGATTTCCGCTCGCACAGGTACTCGTCACAGAACCAGCGGCGCTTGTCCCAGAGCAGCACCACCGCGCCGGCGACCGGGATATCACGCAGCCGCTGGCACCGGCGTTCCTTCACCCGCGACGCGATGACCCCACAGCTCGGGCACCCCGGCGGGAACATGGACTCGACCGTGACATGGCGCACCCCGCCAGGGAGCAGCACAGTGCCGATGACACGGTAATCGGGGAGGTTGAAGATCATGCTGGCAGCATCATGGCCAGCCACAGTAGGCTCTAACAAGGCTCGTGGTTCCTGTTCAGGTTGAATGCGTAGTAACACTCATCCCAGCAGGACCACGAGTCCTCTGCTAGCTACAACACGAACCTATTTCCCCGGGAACCTTGAAGAGCCACCAAAGACCCCGGGTGAGGAACGCAGGATGTCCAGATCCGAGGCATATTCACCTCCGGCGGCGAGCATCGCGGCCAACGAACCAACCAGCCGGCCCGGCCGGTGTTTCGCGCCGGAGGGAACGAACTGGCCGAGCCTGTCCTCGCACAGCCGGCCGAAACCCAGCGCGTCCATGAAGCCGGTGAGTACCGAAACCCCGGCGTGGGAAATCAGCGACTGGCCGGTGAAACTGACCGGAACGGACGGAAAAACAGCGGTAGACTTTTGCATCGAAAGGGTGCTCCCTCGCTCGGCAAATAACGGTCTCGACAACCACTATTTTCCCAGTTCAGAGCACCCTTTCCCTGACTAACACGCCATCCCGACAGACCCGCCATGAAAACCTGGGGCTAGTTCCGGCCGGGCCGTGTCCTAGACGGCTGCGGCGTTCGCGGTTTCGTGGTGGATGGTCCGCGCTGCATTGGCCGAGGCATGTTTCTTCACCCTGCCGGACGTGGACGAGCTCAGCCCGCGGATGCTGGGTATCGATGAACACCGGTTCCGGTCCGTGCGGTATTTCCGTGCTTAGGAATCCGGGTCGTGGGTCCGGTACGAGCCGTGGATGACGGCGATCGTTGATCTGGACACCGGGCAGGTCCTGGGCGTGGTCGATGGCCGGGACCACAAGAGCGTCGGGGACTGGCGCTTCGCCCGCCCGCTCCAGTGGCGGCTGGGCGTCCAGGTCTCGGCGATCGACAACTCGGCGGCGTCCCGGAAGGCGTTGAGAATGTGGCTTCCCCGCACCGCTGTCGCAGTCGATCACTTCCATCTGGTCTCCCTCGGCAACCAGACCATGACCGAGGCCAGACGGAACCTGTCACAGCAGGTCAAGGGCCGCCGCAGCCGGGCCACCGACATGGTCGAACTAGAAGTGTCGCCTCGAAAACTTCCAGCTTCTCTGGATCCTGTGCCGAACAAGGCGGGGGAACATGAGCGGCGTAAGGATCGCCGCGGCGATCATATGGCGAGCCTTTGGGATCAAGTTTGGATTTGCGGACAGCGCGTAGGCATCTCGCAAGTGTCCCATGCTCTTGATTTCATTCAGGCCTCGCTTGCGGATGTAGATTCCATATATTTCTGCATAGTGCCGCCGAATCCGTTCGGCGGCTACGTTGTCTCGAAACGGCGACACAGCTGATTTGCCGCCGGTGAGCGTGTAGTTGCAGAGGATGATTGGCTCTTGTCCAATATGTCCATTTGCGGCTACTCGGAGAAGCATTTCGTAATCCTCTCCAAATCGCGGCCACAGCGCTGGCACATCCGCGCCTATCGCAAGCCGGACTTCGTCTACCCTCCATATGAAAGACCCCGCCGGTCCCGGGCAAATTCCACGACTGAGAAGACTTCTAAGGTCGATGCCTTCCGACCAGCCACCCATGTATTTGCCTGAACCCCCTGAATCGCCGGACGCAACGCAGAGTGACAGCCCGTGAACACCGGACCATTCCGATCTGTCCCGCATACGGCCAAGCAGTTCCGATACACCTTGAGGAACGAGTTCATCGTCGGCATCAAGAAATATGACTAGCTCAGTGCTGATGGCGGAGAGCCCTGCTATTCGCGCTTGGGCGGCTCCCCTGTTGGTCTGGCGAAGAACAGTGCATCCCAGCCCCTCAGCGACTGTGGCTGTGGCATCGATTGATCCGTCGTCAACCACAGTGATTCGTTCTATTCCCGAGGCTCGGGCGCTTAGGATCGCACGAGCTATGTGCGCTTCTGCATTGAAGGCAGGTATTACGACGCTAACCACGGAAGATTTCATTTTGCCTTTCACCTGCGATCTACTTGCCGCGTCTGACCCCAAGATACGATCTATATCTATTACTGAACATGCCAATTTCTGATTTGCTGGAACATCAAAATACTTAGACATCTTGAGTTGTTGAAGAAACCCTCAAAGGAAGATTACCACGGTGGGCTATAGCTACTGATTTTCAATAAACTCACGGTAGAAACCGTTGGCTGAATGAGCGTCATATGATGAAGCTAAGAAGGTTCTTTAGCTTCGGAATCATATGGTCTTCACCGATCGGACAATTAAATTTCCTGCTTTTGGAAAGCCACACAACCAATCGGACTTTTCGACGCATTGACGGTGAGGAGGCTTTCTTGCAGACATGACGCCGCTCGCACTCAAGACCTGAAGAAGCATCTACCCACTTTATTCTATCCCCTCGGATAATGATGCTCTTACACCGCGGATTGGACGCGAACCGCGCCGGGGTCCACCTGCGCGGTGCCGGCGGGCCAGACCAGCTCCGTGAAGCCCTCTCCGGCCTGCCGGTACCGGGCCGCCCACTTCTTCACGTGCCGCTGGACCGGAGAATACGTCCCGGTGAAACCATGCTCGGCCACGAGCCGGTCGAAGATGCGCTTGGCCGTATGACGCTGCTTGCGCGGCCGGCGCTGGTTCTCGCCCAGCCACTGCTCAATGATGTGATCGAACCCGGTCAACACCGAGGCCCGGGCCGCACCAGCGGTGCCGGCGGTGCCGGGGAGAAGTCCTGCTGATCGGCGTACTTGGCCACCGAATCACGGCTAATGCCCAACGTGCGGGCAATCTCACGGCCCGGGACTCCCTGGGAATCGAGTCTTCTGATATTTTCTTGAACGGACATGGGTACCGTTATCTGCTTTCCAGCCCTTCCGGCGCACACGCTTCGCAATGGCAGCGCCGTAAGGAACCTATCTGGGGGTGGCGGGCCCATGTTCCCAACACACTGGGAACCGCCCGGGCCCGGGTGGTCTCAATCCCCGCGCACTCCCCGAATCCATGATGAGGAGGGAAGTGCCCGGCCTGATTCTTAGCGCTCTTTTGGCAGGAAACCAGCCACCAACACGGCATGATTTAACGGCTGAAACGGCCTACAGATAGTCGATCACACACACTCAAACAATGGAAGTCGGCGATCCTGGCCTACTTCGAGACCAACGGCGCCTCCAACGGCCCCACAGAAGCGATCAACGGCGTCATCGAAACCACCCGCAGAATCGCCCGCGGCTTCCGCAACTTCACCAACTACCGGCTCAGGTGCTTACTCGCCGCCGGCGGCCACCGCCCCTACCGGGCGAAACCAACCAACCATGCCTAAACGCGAAGGGCCCCATTACCGGTACTCCTTGCACCATGTGTCCGTCACACGGTGGAAAGAGCTTTTCAGGTGGTGCTCAACCACACCAGTCGCGCCACCAGACGATGGTGCTCACCCGCACCACAGGTGGAGCCCATAGAAGCCAATATTCAATACAAGCCCGTCGAGCAGGGTATCTCGGGCAGCGTCATGGCTTCGGCCGTTCTTCAAGGCCAGCGCAGACACGGGAAATGCGTGCTGGAATACCGACGGCGGTGGCGCCGGCAGGAACGTCGACCAAGACCAACGTCATGGCTCCAATTTTTGCATGGTCGCCGACTTCGATGTCGCCTAGGATCTGAGCATAGGCGCCAATGAGGACGTGATCACCAATCTTGGGCGGACCTTTGTGTTCTTCCCGTAATCCGACTGTGACGCCATGACGAAGCTCGCAGTACGCTCCGATCTTCGCTTGGGGATGAATGATAATTCCGCCAAAGTGGTGGATCAGGAGTCCTGGTCCGACTGCGGCCGTCCTAGGTATATCGATGCCGGTAAGTAATCGAACTGTGGAATAGGCCACGAAGTAGACTGCGTGAGGAATCGGCCTTATAACCCGGGGAACACCGTAGACCCAGCGGCCAAATCTGTATATAGCTATAGACCAGTAGGACGGCTGTAGTAGCCACGCGTTCTTTCCATAGCGAGCTCGGTCGGTTTGCCAATCGGACATATCTACAATACTCCTCGGTACGCGAAAGTCACCATGATGCAGCCCTGATGAACTTTCTTGCGACTAGTTTCGGAAATAGCATTAGTGACGTTGACGCAGCCCGGATCAATAAGTCGAGTTTCTTCACTGGGAAGTCACTTGCCGAGTATGCCAGACGAAGGTAGGCCATGCTCTGCAACTCGTGATTGCCACGTTTGTGGATAGGAATGCCTCTGGTCTTAGAATAAAAACGGCGGATCCACAGCAGCTACATTGCTTTCTAGCGGAGCGAGAGCGGATTTTCCGCCCTCGGATGCATAAACGCATGTGAGATTATTGTGAATTATGAAGGCACCTAAAGCTGCCGCCCTAACCAAGAGCTCGTAATCTTCGGCAAGTTTGAGTTCAATGCAGGTGGCGAATCACTCATAGCTTTCCTTGAAGCTTCTGTTCTCCACAGGAAGACAGGGGGCGGTCCGGGGGAAAACCCTCTAGATAGAAGGCTGTAAATAGAAGTTCCCTCGGGCCATGGAACCATGCGGCGCGATGAGGACCTTGTCACTGACACAGTCGTCCCCGCGACCAATACGGCATTCTTATCTAATTCTGATAGTCGGATCGATTCCTGGACGCCATGGGCAATCAGACAATCATCCGCACCTAGCATTATTATCAAAGGCATAGACGCACATTTCAGTCCTGTTCTGCGGGAGTGACTTGCTCCAGAATTCTCTTGAACGATTACCATGCAGTTGTGTCCGCGGGCAATGGTCAATGTATCATCAGTCCATCCATCGCCGACAACTATAATCTCTCCGACTCCGAGGTTCTGTGCACTCCGTATGGCCGCTTCGATGTGCGAAGCAGAATCAAATGCAGGTATAACTACTGAAACATCATAATTGTGCACGACTGTCCCTTAGGAAAATTCATGAGTCATCGATAACACGATCCTCATTAGGGCCCATTAGAACTCATAAACCCAAAACTCAGAATTAAGTGAGACGAAGGAGAAGATTGTCGTAAGCACCAACCATTGTAATGCTATGGCGGCGGCCCTCTTTGTCTTGCTGGAGGGCATCGAATGGGCATGAATTGCTGATAGAAGGAGCGGCTGAATGAGCCCTCCGCACAGAACGAGAGCGGCGACCGCTAGGTTGAATGAGGCGAAACTGGCAGTCCACACGACGGCGATGGGAGTAGTAATGATTACGAGAAAATGGGCTACCGTGCGCCGGTTTCCCCCGTCAATCTGCAATGACCAAGAGCCGAAACTGGCCAGGGCTATCCCGGGCAAGCAGCTGGCCATCGCAACGATCATGACGTGGACCATCGGCCATTTCGGGCCAAAGATGACGTACTCGATCGCGGTCGACATCACGCAAATAACCACAGCTGAGGCGAACATGATCCTTGACATCCAGATCCACAGCTTCATTCCGACTTCTCTGCCGTCGGCCGTGTTCTCTCGCTTCGAGCGGGACAACCGGTCGAGGACCGCAGGGCCAAGAGAGAGTTGGAGTTGCGTGATTGGAGTAACCACAACCTGATAGCTCCTTGAGTATCCGGCAGCAGCCGCAGCTGGCACCAGCAGCGGAAGAATTCCGGAGTCTATCGACCGTCCCAGGTATGAGGCCACGTTGAGAGGAATGACTCTCACTCCGTAGCGAACCGCTGACCAGAGATCCCTCGCCTCCCCTTGCTGGATTGTCTCAGTCCGGGCGGTCCGCGCCGAAGCAAAGACAGCGGCCGACCTAGCCACCGTCGCTACGGTGAGCTGAGCGACAAGGGCGTAGTTAGCGAACGTACTTCCCGCAATCAGCAGCGCCGCAGTGACCCCGAGCAAGGTCGATCCGACATCGCAGATAGCCATGGATTTGTACCGCGCGTTAGAAACCAGGACGGCCCTGGGGACCTGCATCGCGACTTGCGATACCAAGGCCAGAATCAGAAGCCCGGATTCGAAAATAGTGAGAGGGCCACCGGGTATATAGGGCGACGTGACTACTATTGCGGTTGCCAATAGGGCTAGACCCGCCAAGCCAGAGAGCCATGCGAGTCGTTTTGAAAGCGAGATTGCGTGAAAAGTTGAACCATGGACTATTGCATAGCCCTGGGGAGACAGATCGGAAAGTAGCGAGGCCACCGTGAACAGCAAGATCACTGATGCGAATCGTGAGTATTGAGAGGGGCCCAAGATATGGGCAAGTATTGCAAAGCCGGACATCGACATGATGAAGACAAGGGCCTGCGCGCCCGGAAGCCATCCGAACTTCCTAATCAGCTGAATCATACCGTGCACGAAGTTGCTCAATTCTAGTTTGGTAGCTTTGCCCAGCTGTCCCGAGCTAAAGTGAACCCGCCGCGCTGATCGACAAACCAGTTTTGGGGTGCAACGATCGGGGTTTCTTCGCCGGAAACTTCGGCGGCCCACCAAGAATAGGTGCTATTCGGAATCACTAACGAGCTACAAAGCGACATGCATAACATGGCGTCCAAGTCGGAACCGCCCTCATGTGGACCAACTACAGATTGTGGTTTGACGCCGAAAGAATCAATCACGTACTGAGGATCGTCCGTGAAGAAGACAACGTCATTGAGGCTTGTGCCCAATAGGTCGAAGCTCTCGTGATAGTAGTCAGTCCGTATCGAGCCGAAGGTTCGGAGCGCAGCCGGAGCAGAGGCGTAGTCGCCCCGCCGGACGTGCGCAACCGTTCTACCCGCAACCCTTTGCGCGATTGGAGAGTGCATGAGCGCATCCCGCATCCCGCGCAGGGAGTTCACAACAACTTGTGTATTCAAAGCGAGACTGGATGCATCTTGGAAGAATCCGATGGCGACTTTCCCGGGCACGTGGAGTTCATCTAGGGATTGGGTGATCTCCAGCCGTAATGGGCCAAGGCGAGTTCGAAGGACACCATTCCTGTGATGTGGAGGACCAATAAGCAAGTCTTCCCACCAGGAAGTGAAACTAATTTGGGATGCCAAGTTCTCCAAGCCGAGATCGCGCAGTTTATCGCGATGAAAACTAGCAGCCGATACCAGTAGATCTGTCCCCGCCATGCGCGCTATGTGCAGGCCAGCATTCCACTGGAAGAGTTGGTTACCTAGTCCACCCTGTAGCCAGAGAGTAGTCGATTTCTGCAGACGGTTCAAAGTACGGACTTTCTTTCTGGAAATGTCCTCGGACACTTAGTAGGGCAAGGCTGGCTGCGAGGAACTCAATAGTGGGGTTCGCCGCACCCGCACGGGATCCGAGCCAACGACTAATTCGGCTCGGTATGGAGACTCAAACTTAGTTCTCGGGGAAGCGGCCTGCCGGGTACCGATTGGCAGTTGGAGCGACTTCCTGAAATACGGCGCAATCGAATTCGTCAATGTCGGATGAGGTCACTTGGGCGCCGTATTCATGACTAACATGACTTTTACTTGACTCCAAAGTCCTCTTTGTAGCTCCCCTTGAGCTTCGTTCTGGATGTCGCTGGGAGCCACCCTCGTGGGAAGTATACGAGTATGTGTATGCGTCTGCACCCCTGGCAGGCAGCCTATTCAGCACGACACCAAGCAGATCGCCACCGACCATATCAAGGGCAGCCAGCGATTTTTCAACGTCATTTCGCCGGACGGATTGAGCATCGACCACCAAGACCACTCCGCCCACATACTGTGCGAGCACAGCGGCATCGGTGACTGGAAGTAATGGCGGCGCATCAACGACTATTGTGTCGAATGCCTGCTCCAGACGGAGAATCAGATTTCTCATTTCGTCGGAGCCTAAGAGTTCGCTGGGGTTTGGGGGAATTTGCCCGGAAGTCAGTATGAAAAGATTTTCATTGCCCCACGGTTGTAAGAGGTCATTAACGTCGGTGGTCCCGATGAGCGCAGTGGTCAAGCCTGCGTTTCGGTCCAAGCCGAGGTATTCGCTTACGGCTGGTCGTCGAAGATCAGCGTCAAGAAGACAAACGGTTTGTCCAGCCTGTGCCAGGGCAATTGCCAAATTCGCCGCGGTCGTGCTCTTTCCTTCTCCGGGAAGGGACGAGGTGACGAGAACAGTCTTCGCATGACCGGAGATATTGGCGAACTGAAGATTGGTACGAAGCTGCCGGAAGGACTCGGCCCGTGGGCTCTGGGGGGGAGCCTGCGTCAGCAGTGGCTTCTTGGCGGCATCCTGATCATAGGCTATGCCACCCAACAGGGGAGCATCCGTGACATTGCGAAGGTCTGCTTCACTGCGAATTCTATTGTCTAGGATTTCTCGGAGTACTGCTGTACCAACTCCCATGGCAAGGCCGATAAGTACACCGAGGACCAGATTCAGCTGCGTGTTTGGGGCGGAGGGTGCGCCAGGGGCAACGGCTGGTTTGATTATAGAGAGGCCCACAGGAGACGAACTGCTATTTTTTGGTTTTTCTAGGGAATCCACGGCCTGGATCAGGCTGTTCGCGACGGCTTGCGCGATCGCCGCTGCTTGAACGGGGGACCCGTCGACCACTGAGATGTTGATGAGGACAGTGTTCAAATCTGTGCTCGCGATGACTTTCGTTGCTAGTTGCTCCGCTGAGATACCCAGACCTAGCGCATCGATTGCCGGCTGTAGGACAATAGGTGAGGTTACTGTCCGCACGTAAGACTGCACACGCGCTTGGCTGAAGGTGTTGCCCTGCTGCAACTCGGAAACCGTTCCCGAGTTTTGCAAGGAAACAAAGAGCTGCGTTTGCGAGGTATATGTCGGGCGCACTAGAACGGAAGCCGCGCCGCCAATCAGGAGCCCCCCTAGTGTTGCCGCCGTGATTAGCATCCAGCCTCGGCGCAAAATCCGCATGTAGTCGCGCAAGTCCAAGCTGGGTCCCCCTGTGTATTTTATTCGACGGCCGCTGGGCTCGCCCCATTACCGATTTTTGTACATTCTTGGTAAGTGTACCCGGAGCCCGGTTTCTTCTGTTCGTCGACACCGAAGCGAGCGACGTGTGGGACCGAGGTGCTACGGCGATTCCATCTGGATGCGCTCTTCGATTACATCCAGATGGAATACGTTACCGAACTCACCGCGTGTCCACATCCTCAAACACCAGAAACGTCTGCGTATCCAGCACCCCGGGCATGGACTGCAGCTGGTCGAAAATTACCCGGCGCAGATCGACGTTATCCACGGCGCGCACCAGCAGGATCACATCGAAGTCCCCGCCCACCAGCGCGATGTGGTGCACCTCCGGAATGGCGCGCAGCAGCTCGCGGAGTTCCCGCCAGGAGTGCTGCCGAACCTTGAGCGTCACGTAGGCCGAGGACTTGAGTCCGGCCTTGATCGGATCCACCAGCGCCGTGAACTTGGTCAGCACGCCCTCGCCGGTCAGCCGGGCGATCCGCGTGTACGCGTGGGCCCGCGAGATGTGGACGTTCTCCGCGACCTGCGTGACGGACATCCGCCCGTCCCGCGTCAGCTCCGCAATGATGTTCCGGTCCACATCATCCAGCGGCACCACCGCCTGGTCCGCCTCGTCCTCTGCCATTCGTCCATTACCCCTGCCGGTAATCCAGCTCACATCTACAATTCGTCTTCCAGAATAGGCCAAGTCTCTGGAACTCTCCACGATTCACACAGGCGGTGGATACGAAATATCGTCCCACGCCATACTTGGAACGAATAGTGGCTACAGAAGGACGGACCAATGACGATCTCCGCAGACCACACTGCGCAGCACCCGGCGCCCGAGGACCAGACACCCGGCGCCGCGGCACCCGGCAGTGCGCCGGAAGACGCCGCCAGCGAGGCGGTGCGCAAGTTCGGCATCACCGTCGAGGACTACATGCTGCCCGCCCGGCACCAGATCCAGATGGTGGGCCCGGACGGCACCCTGAACCCGCATACCGAGCAGGGCACCCAGCCGGGCCACGAATATGCACTCCCCGGCGACGAGG
Source organism: Pseudarthrobacter leeuwenhoeki (assembly GCF_055412885.1). Taxonomy (NCBI): domain Bacteria; kingdom Bacillati; phylum Actinomycetota; class Actinomycetes; order Micrococcales; family Micrococcaceae; genus Pseudarthrobacter; species Pseudarthrobacter leeuwenhoeki. Next base: position 10,375 of record NZ_JBVAYY010000027.1, read on the forward strand.
AACTGATGGCCGCCTACGAACAGCTGGTCGTCGGGCGTCGCGTCAACGACCAGAACTCCGCCCTTGTCCGGCAGGGCCGCATGGCCGTTTACCCGTCCAGCCACGGCCAGGAGGCCTGCCAGGTCGCCGCCGCCCTGTGCCTGTCCGAGGGCGACTGGATGTTCCCCACCTACCGCGACTCCGTGGCAGTAATGGCCCGCGGCGTGGACCCCGTCCAGACTATGACGCTCTTCCGCGGCGACTGGCACGGCGGCTACGACCCCTCCCGGCACAAGGTCGGAATCCAGTGCACCCCGCTGACCACCCAGCTGCTGCACGGCGTCGGCGTGGCCCACGCCGCCAAACTGCGCGGCGAGGACACCGTCGTCCTGGCCATGTGCGGCGACGGCGCCACCAGCGAGGGCGACTTCCACGAGGCGCTGAACTTCGCCGCGGTCTTCCACCTGCCGGTCGTGTTCTTCGTCCAGAACAACCAGTACGCGATCTCCGTCCCGCTGGCCCACCAGTCCGTCGCGCCGTCACTCGCCCACAAGGCCGTGGGCTACGGCATGGCCGGGGAACGCGTGGACGGCAACGACATCGTCGCCCTCCTCGCCGTCCTGGGCCGCGCCGTCCGGCTCGCCCGGGAAGGCTCCGGACCGCTGCTGGTGGAGGCCCACACCTACCGCATGCAGGCCCACACCAACGCCGACGACGCCACCCGGTACCGCCAGGACAGCGAAGTCGCGCAATGGGTGGCCAAGGACCCGCTGAGCCGGATGAAAACCTACCTGACAGACCGCGGACTGCTCGACGACGCCCGCGCCGCCGGGATCGCCGAGAAGGCCGAAGCCGTCGCCACCCAGCTCCGCGAGGGCCTGAGTGAGGAAGTCCCGGTGGAACCGCAGGATCTCTTCCAGTACGTCTTCTCCACCCCCACACCCCAGCTGAAGGAACAGTCCGCCATGCTCGCCGACGAACTCGCCCGCGACGCCGCCGCGAAGGCGGAGGGCGCGAAATGAGCCCCACGGTCACCACCTCGTCCGAGGCGAACGGCAACGTCAGCGCCGCCACCGCCCGTGCCGCCGCCACCGCTGCGGCTGCTGCTGAGCAAACCGGCCCGCAGACCATCACCCTCGCCAAGGCCCTGAACACCGCCATGGCCGACGCCATGCACGCGGACCCCGCGGTCCTGGTCTTCGGCGAGGACGTCGGCATGCTCGGCGGGGTCTTCAGGATCACCGACGGGCTCACCAAAACGTTCGGGAAGAGCCGCTGCTTCGACACCCCGCTGGCCGAGTCCGGCATCGTCGGCATGGCCGTCGGCATGGCCATGAACGGCATGCGCCCGGTCATCGAGATGCAGTTCGACGCGTTCGCCTACCCGGCCTTCGAACAGATCGTCAGCCACGTCGCCAAGATGCACAACCGGACCAAGGGCGCCGTGAAACTGCCGATGGTCATCCGGGTGCCCTACGCCGGCGGGATCGGGGGAGTGGAGCACCACTGCGACTCTTCCGAGGCCTACTACGCCCACACCGCCGGGCTCAAGGTCTTCACCCCGGCCACCGTTGCCGACGGCTACCGGATGCTCCGCGAGGCCATTGACTCCGATGACCCCGTGATGTTCATGGAGCCCAAGAAGCTCTACTGGTCCAAGGACCAGGTGGACCTGGATGCTCTGCGCGCCGAACACGTAGAGAACACCGAACGCGGGACCTCCTCCGAAGGCCGCGCCGCCGTCGCCCGCCCGGGCACCGACGCGACGCTGATCGCCTACGGGCCGTCCGTCCCGACCGCGCTCGCCGCGGCCGCCGCGGCCGCCGAGGAGGGACGCTCGCTCGAAGTGATCGACGTCCGCTCGATCGTGCCGTTCGACGACGAAACGGTCTGCGCCTCGGTCCGCAAGACCGGCCGCGCTGTGGTCATTGCCGAGGCCCACGGCTTCGCCTCCGTGTCCTCCGAGATCGTCGCCCGGGTCCAGGAACGCTGTTTTCACCACCTGGCCGCACCCATCCGCCGCGTCACGGGCTTCGACGTCCCGTACCCGGCGCCGAAGCTCGAGCACTACTACCTGCCCGGCGTGGACCGCATCCTCGACGCCGTTGACGACCTCCAGTGGGAGAACTGACCATGAGCGAACCGAAAGTATTCCTCCTCCCGGACCTCGGCGAAGGACTCACCGAAGCCGAACTCGTGAACTGGCTCGTGGCCGTGGGCGACGAAATCCGCGTCGACCAGCCCATCGCCGAAGTCGAGACGGCCAAGTCCATGGTCGAAGTACCCTCCCCGTACGCCGGCACCGTCGCCGTGCTGCACGGCGAACCCGGCCAGACCCTCGACGTCGGCAAACCGCTGATCTCCGTGACCCCAGCCGGTGCGGCGGTTGCGCCTGCCGCTGCCACGGTGGCTGAGCCTGCCGGAACTGCTGACGTTGCAGCTGAGGTGTACCGCGAGGAGGAAAAGGCCGGGTCGGGCAATGTCCTGATCGGCTACGGCACCCCGGGCGGGCACGGGGTTGCCCGCCGGACCCGGCCCCGGAAGTCTCCGGCCGGCACTGCAGCGGCCGAGCCGGTGGCAGAGGTGCCCGCGGCCGAGAAGGCCGCGGATGACCTGCTGCTGATGCGGACCCGGGTGCCCGGCAAACTCGGGGCGGTCATTTCCCCGCTGGTCCGGCGGATGGCGCGCGACCATGGAGTTGATTTGGGGGAACTCCAGGGATCCGGGGCCAGCGGGCTCATCATGCGCCGCGACGTCGAAGCGGTCATCAAGCCTGCGGTGCTTGAGCGTCCGGCGGAAGCGTTGGTCGAAACCACTCCGGCCGAGCCTGCCAGTGACACCGATGCCCGCACCGGGCTGGGCATCAGCGGGCGCACCGCCGTCCGCGGCGTCCGGAAATCGGTCGCGGCGAACATGACCCGCAGCCGGTCCGAGATCCCCGAAGCCACCGTGTGGGTGGACGTTGACGCCACGGCCCTCGTCGAGATGCGCGCCGCCCTAAAGAAAGTGGACCCGCACCACACCCCGGGCCTGCTGGCGTTCATTGCGCGTTTCGTCACCGCCGGGCTGAAGAAGTTCCCGGAGCTGAACACCCGCATCGTCACCACTGAGGACACCACCGGCGGAGCCTCCCAGGAGATTGTCGCCTTCGACGGCGTCAACCTCGGCTTCGCGGCCCAGACCGACCGCGGCCTGATGGTCCCGTCGGTGCGCAATGCGGACAAACTCAGCGCCCGCGAACTGGACGCCGAGATCCGCCGGCTCACCGCCGTCGTCCGCGACGGCAAGGCCAGCCCCGCGGAACTCGGCAGCGGCACCTTTACACTGAACAACTACGGCGTGTTCGGGGTGGACGGCTCCGCCGCGATCATCAACCACCCCGAGGTCGGAATCCTCGGCGTGGGACGCATCATGGACAAGCCCTGGGTGGTCAACGGCGAGCTCGCGGTCCGCAAGGTCACCGAACTGACACTTACCTTCGACCACCGCGTCTGCGACGGAGGAACTGCCGGCGGCTTCCTGCGCTACGTGGCCGACGCCATCGAGAACCCGGGATCGGTGCTGGCGGATATGTGAGACGGGAGGGGCGGGCCTCCTGTGAGCGGATCCGATATTTGGCGGATCGGAAGCTATTGCAGGCCCACGATCGACGGGGCAAGCTGTTTGGGCGAGCAGGAGATATGATTCGGGCCGGCGGCGGACACTTGACCAGTCTTATTGGCCCCTTGCAGGGCCGTAGAATGTTGGCAATCACTTCTGCCTTGGGGGACTCTTGCGCCATTTCCTTGCTGCCGCCGTGCTGGCTTGTTTTGTTGCTGTTGTTACCGGCTGTGCCGCCTCTCCGCCGCCCGTCTCGGATCAGGTACAGAAGTACTACGACGAGCAGAGCAAAGCGACTGCCGGATCTGCGCCCACCGCTACGGCCACCGCCGCCCCGGTCGTCGTAAGTGTGCTCAGCGATTCCCACGCCTTCAACGCGGGCTCCTGGTTCCGCGCCACTGTGGAGGCTGGCAAGGTCCCCGGCGTGAAGATGGGCGCGTTCGCTTCCCAGCCAGGCGCTTCCGCCGAGGTGCTGGCCGGGAAGCTCGATGAGGCGTCCGCTGCTAAGGGTGTGGTGATCGTTCAGGCCGGGACCAACGATCTGCTCTCGGCTTTTGGCTCCGAGCAGACCGCCGCGAGCATTGAGGCGTTGGTTGAAGGGGTAAAGGAGCGCGGCGCTAAGCCGGTCCTCGCCCTCATCCCTCCGTCCGCTGACCATGGCTACGAAGTGCTGGATGCCAATGTGCTGCTGACTGAATACGCCAAGGCCAACGAGGTCGGCGTCCTTGACCTGACATCTGTCGTTTCCACGGAGAGCGGGGAATGGAAAGACGGCCTGTCGGGCGACGGTGTGCATGCCAGCTCGGCCGGTTCAAAGCTGATGGCTGACGCCGCCGCCCAACAGTTGCCGGGCCTTATTCGCTAGACCGCGCCGAGTGCTGTCAGGTTGTAGATCGTCGGCTGCGCGATGTCGTACGTCCCGTCCGCTGCGGGAACGATGATGTTGAGGGAAGTTCGCGTGGCGTCGACGGGGATCTGGAAGGTGCACAGCACGATTCGGGTCTTATGGCCAGCGGCGGGCCCGTAGAATGAGCGAATCACTGCTGCTCTCTGGGGGAAACATGGGCCTGATCCGACTTTTGCTTGCGCTGAGCGTGGTTCTCGCGCACAGCACCGCAATTCTTGGCACCGAGTTGGTGGGCGGGAGTGCCGCCGTTGAATGCTTCTTTGTCGTCAGCGGCTTCTACATGGTCATGGTCTTGGAAAAGAAGTACTTCTCGCTTGACCGCGGAGTCTGGAAGACCTTTATGGCCAGTAGGCTCGCGCGTCTCTACCCGGTCTACCTTGCCGTTCTTCTTGCTGCCGTCGCCGCCACGGTTTTCTCCGTATGGCGCGGAAAGGAATCGGGACTCGTTCAGAACTACTCCGAACTCTCCCTGCCTGGCCTGGCGCTGGCCGCTGTAGCCAACCTCAGCATGTTCGGCCAAGACATCCTCACGTTCACTTCGGTCCAGGGCGGATTGCCCGTCTATGTTGCGCACCCGCTTGAGCGAGGCTCTCGAGGCGTTGAACTGCTGCTTATTCCCCAAGCCTGGTCCATCAGCGTCGAGCTGCTCTTCTACCTGTCCGCACCCTTCATTCTGCGGCTGTCGAACAAGTGGCTCTTTGTCCTCGCAGGGTGCTCAGCCCTTGTGCGTGTCGCCTTGGTCCTGGCCGGGCTTGACTACGATCCGTGGACATATCGTTTCTTCCCGGCAGAAATCATATTCTTCTTGGCCGGTGCACTCAGCTACCGTCTGCTCTCCGCCAAAGCAACAGCGCAGGCCCGCTGGGTCGGCCCCGCATTGCTGGCGACCATCATCTTTGCAGCCATCTTCTACGGTGCCGTTTCAGAGGTTCCCGGGGTCGCAGTTGTTGCGCCTCTTCTACTGGCACTTGCTGTGCCCCGAGTATTCGAATGGACGAAACGGAATAGCAAGGACCGCTGGATAGGTGAGCTCTCCTACCCCCTGTACTTGGTGCATGTTCTGCTTGCCAAGGTTCTGGACGGGTTCGGCATTGCCATCACCGGGATCACTTTGGTTGCTGTCTCTCTGGCCGCGGCCGTGGCTTTGCTGGTGCTGGTCGATATCCCGTTTGAGCGACTACGCCAAAATCGGCTTAGCCGAGTGCTCGCTAATGAACCTTCGGCTAAGCTGGCAAGGCATGCAGCCCACGTGCGATAGCACTAACTCCTAGCTACGGGGGTTGCGTAGTAGGTTTTCTGGTTAGTGGCTGCAGTGGTCTGGTCGCCGCCCGAGAGTGCCGACGCGAAAAACACAATCTCCGAGATGTTGCCCGTCCAGAAGCCCAGCGTGCTGTTGCCACGTAACGCACCAAGTGCGAACGTGTCATCGGTCAGCGCGGACCGGGTGTGGGTGGTGTCCGAGGATGCCCCGGCATCGAGGTACTCCTTGACTGCTGTGCCGGTGTCGATGACCGTGACCTGGTGGCCGGCGTTGTTGATTACCAGCGGGCCGAGGTTGTCGTTCCCTGCCACCGTTGCGTTGGCGTCGTTCCTGATGAACTGCGTCAGGTGCGTGCCGTCCGGTGATCTGAGCACGGGCGCGAACTGCGGCTGGGCGGCGCTGAGGCGGCCTTCACCGAACATGTACTTGCTGGTCTGCGAACCTGCCTTGATGACGGTGAGGATGGACGCAGCACCGGCAGCCGACAGTCCCGTGTTGAGGTCGGAGTAGTAGGTGCCGATACCGTCGAACTTCACGGCAGGCTTCCTGGTCGTGGTGGTTTCCATGACCCCGGCGCTGACGATCTTCGGCATCAGCGCGAGGGTGGCCATTGCGAGGTTCTTGGCCGTGCCTGACTGGTCGTATCATGTCCGCACGTGCACGTCGCCCGATCCGGCGAAAGCCATGAGCGCGGTCGTGTCCAGGTCGGAGCCGGTGAACCCGATGTCGAGCAGGGTCGAGTCCGCCCGCGTGACCTGAATGACCGGGCCTGCGCACTCGCTGTTGATCTTTCGGAGCGCGTAGGCGCGGTGCGGGGTTGCCGTGATGCCGAGATTGGTGGCCGGGATGTTGCTGGTTGATGCGGTGGTGACTGCACCCCGTTCCGGGACCGCCATTGTTCACGGGGGTCACGGGGGTCACGGGGGTCACGGGGAAGTCGTACGAGGTGTTGATCGTGAGGCCATTGACCACGACGCTGGTTCCGGGGGGGGTGTCCCTATGTTTTTTGTCAAGCGGTTTGGGGAGCTTTTTCCTCGTAGAGTGTGCCGTTGCGGAGCATGGCGTGGATGACGTCGCAGCGGCGGCGTGCAAGGCAGATGACGGCGGCGTTGTGTTTCTTGCCTTCGGCGCGTTTCCGGGCGTAGTAGGCCTTGGAAACGGGGTCGTGGCAGGAGGCGATCCAGGCGGACCT
>NZ_JBVAYY010000028.1:0-16598 GCF_055412885.1 Pseudarthrobacter leeuwenhoeki
GCGACCGCCGGGAAACTCATCACCCGCGCCCGGCAGACCCGGCTGCTGATCCCTGACACCGCGCCGGAAACCGGCACGATCACCACACTCCTGGCCGCCATCGCCGGGCTGAAAAACAGCCTCCGACAACGGCGACTCCTGGCCTGAGAACCGGACGGCCAGCCCCTTCAACCCCAGCACAACCCATCGGAGACGTGGAACCCGACGCCCCAGCCGGCGACAACAGGCCCCGCCAGCACGCCCAAAACAACAAAATCAACCCGGGCGAGAATCACCCCGGGGCCCGGCAGCCAACCCGACCATCATGAAAAATCCGGGCTAGGGTTGGCTTCCTTACAGACTAGGCGAAATGGGCAGGACGACCGGTGCACGCCCAATATGATTCAAGTAACTATCCACACCTCCCGGAGGACTAATGCTCAAGCAGGGCTCTGCACTCGACCGGTACTTCAAGATATCCGAGCGGGGGTCGGACATCTCGCGGGAGATCCGGGGAGGCTTCGCCACGTTCTTCGCCATGAGCTACATCGTGGTGCTGAACCCGCTGATTCTCTCGGGTCCGGATTCCACCGGCGCCACCCTGGGCTTCCCCGCCGTCGCCGCCGTCACCGCCTTTGTGGCCGGCATCCTGACCATCCTGATGGGGGCGTGGGCCAAGCACCCCTTCGCGCTGGCAACGGGCCTGGGCGTCAACGCCTTCGTCGCCGTCACGGTGGCCACCAACCCCGGCCTGACCTGGCCTGACATGATGGGCCTGGTCGTGCTCTCGGGCATCACCATGATGGTCCTGGTCCTCACCGGTTTCCGGACCGCAGTCTTCAAGGCGGTCCCGGAAGGGCTGAAGACCGCGATCGTGGTGGGCATCGGTCTGTTCATCGCCCTGATCGGCCTGGTCAACGCGGGCTTCGTACGCCGCATCCCCGATGTTGCCGGCACCACCGTTCCGGTCGGTCTGGGCTTCGACGGCAAGCTGCTGGGCTGGCCCACCCTGGTCTTTGTCTTCGGCCTGATCCTCACCATCGCCCTCGTGGTGCGCAAGGTCAAGGGCGCGATCCTGATCGGCATCGTCGCCTCGACCGTCCTGTCCGTGATCCTGGAATCCACGCTGCGCATCGGCCCCAGCTTCGACGGCACGACCTACAACGCGCAGGGCTGGTCCCTCGTGGCCCCGGCGTTCTCCGAATGGGCGGCCCCGGACCTGTCGCTGATTGGGCAGGCCAACCCGTTCGGCGCCTTTGAGCACCTCGGCTTTGTCGCCGCGACCCTGCTGGCGTTCGTGATCCTGCTCAGCATCTTCTTCGATGCCATGGGCACCATGGTGGGCCTGGCCACGGAGGCCGGCAGCATCGACAAGGACGGCAACATCCCCAACGTGGACCGGGTGCTTCAGGTGGACGCGCTCGGCGCGATCATCGGCGGCGGCGCATCGGTCTCCTCGAACCAGATCTACGTCGAATCCGGCGCCGGCATCGGCGAAGGCGCCCGGACCGGCCTGGCCTCGATCGTCACCGGCCTGCTGTTCCTCGTGGCCATGTTCTTCACCCCGCTGATCAACCTCGTCCCGTTCGAGGCCGTGGCCCCGGCGCTTGTCATCGTCGGCTTCATGATGGTCTCCCAGGTCGGCAAGATTGACTGGCAGGACCTGGGCATCGCGATCCCGGCCTTCCTGACCTTCACCCTGATGCCGTTCACCTACTCGATCGCCAACGGCCTGGGTGCCGGCTTTATCACCTTCGTCCTGATCCGCACCTTCCAGGGCCGCGCGCGTGAGGTGCACCCGCTGATGTGGGCTGTGGCCGCGGCCTTCGTGCTGTTCTTCGCCATCGGCCCGATCGAGGCCGCGCTGGGGATGAACTAGGCACCTCCCCCGCAGGTTCCCCTCGCCCTCCCCCTCCGCCGAGGTGAGACTTCGCGCCCGTGTTTGTCCAAAACATGGGCGCGAAGTCTCACCTCGGCGGTGTTTGTGCGGTTCTTGCTGTGATGAGGCGCGGATTCCGGGATTCCGGACAGTCCGACGGCGGCGCGGCTGGTTTTCCGGCCCGGGCTGCGGTGAGCTAGGGGCATGGTCTCTCCCGTGCCCGCCGTCGATGTCCCGCCGCAGCCCTGGACCGGACGGTTCGACGGCGAAGGCCCCGAACACCGCCGCTGGTGGCAGGCCGTCACACCCTATGCCCCGCGCCCCGTCCACACCGCCTCCGCCCGGCCCGCCGTCATTCTCGGTTTCGGCAGCGACGCCGGGGTACGCCGCAACAAGGGCCGCACCGGTGCCGCCGCGGGCCCCGCCGCGATCCGCGCCGCCCTCGGTCCGCTCGCCTTCCACCTCAACCGGGAAGTGCACGACGCCGGCGACGTCACCGTGGCCGGGGATGCCCTGGAGGCAGGACAGGCGCGTGCCGGGCTGGCCATCACCGGCCTGCTCGACGCCGGGCAGCTTCCCGTGGTGCTGGGCGGCGGGCACGAGACCGCGTTCGCGAGCTACCTGGGCGTGGCAGGCTCGGCGGCGGTCCGCGGGGGCCTGCGCGTGGGGGTGCTGAACCTGGACGCCCACTTCGACCTCCGCGACGAGGCCGTGCCCGGTTCCGGGACCCCGTTCCTGCAGATGGCCCGCGCGGAAGCTGCCGCGGGCCGCGGGCTGAGGTACGCCGTCGTCGGGATTTCCGAGCCGAACAACACCCGGGCGCTGTTCCGGACCGCCGAAGAGCTGGGCGTGGACTACCTGCTGGACGAGGACTGCTCAGCCGCGGCCGCGCACGCGTTCGTGGCCGCGTTCCTGGCCCAGGTCGACGCCCTGTATCTGACCATCGACCTGGACGTGCTGCCGGCCTCGGTGGCGCCGGGCGTGAGCGCACCGGCAGCATACGGTGTGCCGTTGCCCGTGGTCAGTGCGGTGTGCCGTCAGGTGGCCGCGGGCGGAAAACTGCTGCACCTCGATGTCGCCGAGCTGAACCCGGAGTTCGACGTCGACGCCCGGACCGCGAAGGTGGCCGCGCGGCTGATTAATACGCTCCTGGGGTAGCCGGCGGCGTGCGGACGCGTCAGATGGGTGTTTGCGGCGCCTTGCCCTCGTCACCATGCTGCTGCACGGCCTTTTGTTCGCGGAGGCGGTCCAGCCGGTTCATGACGGGAGCCGTGGTCGCCCCGTGCAGCACGATGGACATGGCCACCACCAGGCCGATGAATGCCCACAGCTGCTCGGCCTGGGCGTTGAAGTCGCCCTTGCTGAGCGCGTAAGCGAGGTAGTAGAGCGAGCCGATGCCGCGGATGCCAAAGAAGGCGATGGCGATCCGTTCCCGCGGGCCGGTCTTGCCACGCGCCAGGGCGATCCAGCCGCCGAGCGGTCGGACGACCAGCAGGAATGCCAGCGCCACCAGGATCTCCGCCCAGCCGATGCCGGCCAGCAGGCCCCGGGCAATCGCGCCGCCCAGGAGCACCAGGATGACCACCGTCAGGAGCCGTTCGAGCTGCTCCACGTAGGAGTGCATCACGCGGTGGAATCCATGCGTCCGTTCCGCGGCCCGGATGGTCACCGCACACACAAAGACGGCGATGAACCCGTAGCCTTCCAGCATTTCCGTCAGCCCGTAGGCCAGGAAAGTCGCCGCCAGCGCGACGAAGCCTTCGGAGTGGCTGGACAGCCGGATGCTGTCACGGGCGGAGAAAAAGAGCCTGCTCAGCGCCTTCCCTGCCAGCCAGCCGAGAAGCACCCCCATCCCGATCCGCCACACGACGTCGGTGGCGAACCAGGACACGAACCACTCGGACGGCGAGGGGCCCACCAGGCTGATGGCGATGGCCAGGTAGACAAACGGGAAGGCCAGCCCGTCGTTCAGGCCCGCCTCGGAGGTGAGGCCGAAACGGATCTCGTCTTCGCCCTGCCCGTATTCGTCCTCATCATCGGCGGGCTCCCCCACCTGGACTTCAGAGGCCAGCACGGGGTCGGTCGGGGCGAGCGCCGCCCCGACCAGCAGCGCGGCTCCGAGCCCCAGCCCCAGCACCCCGAGCCCCAGCAGGGTGAGGGTAACGATGCAGATCGGCATGGCCACGCCCAGCATCCGCCAGGTGGTCGACCAACTGCGCCTGCCCACGGGGCGGTCGAGCGCGAGGCCGGCGCCCATCAGGGAGATGATGACGCAGATTTCGGTCAGGTGGGTGGTGAACTCCCCGTATTGCAGGGGGTCCGGGTCCGGCAGTTCCGGAATGAAGGTGAAGGCCAGTATGCCGGCGGCCAAGAAGACCATCGGCATGGACAGCGGCGCCTTGCGCAGCAGCTTGGGCAGAAGCGCTGCCGCGAAGACGGCCAAACCTGCCGCCGCAAAAATGACACTGGGAGCCTCAAACACTGCGTATTCCTCCTGACGGCACCCGGATGCCCGGGAATGAGTGAGGCACCGTCCCTGTGGACGGCGCCCCCTCACCAAGATACGCGCGAGCGGCGCGAAAGCCGGTGTCGGCTAGCTGCGCCGCACCTCCACACCGTCGGATCTGAGGAAAAGCTGGGTCTCGGAGGGCGCCGGCGGCCCCGCCGGGACCAGCCAGAGAACGTTGCCGCTCAGCGAGACCTCTTCGACCTCACCGGCAGCCAACACCTGAGCGTGCTTGAGGACTTCGACCCGGTCCCCGGCCCTAAGGCTCAGCCAATCGGAAACCGCACTGACCATTGCCAGGCGCCTGGATACAACCGTCCCGCGTGCTTTCATGAACTTTTACCCCCTTGTATATGTTCCTCGTCACAACGTCGTTGGTGTGACCTTCCATTAGTACTACAGTTCCCGGGCCCCCACTGGCCGTTTGCCCACTATTTCGGGGGCACCGGGAATTGTGCCGTCAGGCTGCATTTTGTTTTCCCTCAGGCGAGATTTCCGACGGCGGATTCGGCCGCTGCCCGCACCCTGCCCGAGGCGACGAAGCGGTCGGCCGCCTCCAGTTCCGGGGACAGGAACCGGTCCTCGCCGGGGCCGTCGACGACGTCGCGCAGCGCGGCGATCACGGCGGCGCCCGCGGGACCCGGGGTGAGTTCTCCGCCGGAGAGCTGGGTGCGGATGTCGAGTGCCCGCGCCGAGGTCACCAGTTCGATCGCCAGGACGCGGCGCAGGTTCTCCACGGAGCGGCGGAGCTTGCGGGCCGCGTGCCAGCCCATCGACACATGGTCCTCCTGCATCGCGGAGCTGGGGATCGAGTCCACCGACGCCGGGACAGCCAGCCGCTTGTTGTCCGAGACCAGACCGGCCTGGGTGTACTGGGCGATCATCAGGCCCGAGTCGACGCCGGGGTCCGCCGCGAGGAACGCCGGCAGCCCGTGCGAGCGGGCCGGGTCGAGCATGCGGTCGGTCCGGCGCTCGGCGATGGAGCTCAGGTCCGCGACCGCGATCGCCAGGAAGTCCAGCACGTAGGCGACCGGGGCGCCGTGGAAGTTGCCGTTGGAGCTGACCCGGCCGTCGGGCAGGACCACCGGGTTGTCGATCGCAGCGGCCAGCTCGCGGGAGGCGACCATGGCGGCATGGTCCACAGTGTCGCGGACGGCGCCGGCCACCTGGGGGGCGCAGCGCAGCGAATAGGCGTCCTGGACCCTGGTGTCGTTGATCCGGTGCGATGCCACGATCGGGGAGCCGGACAGGACGCGGAGCATGTTGTCCGCGGAGGCGGCCTGGCCCGGGTGCGGGCGGAGGGCCGCGTGGAGCTCCGGCAGGAACACCTGGTCGGTGCCGAGCAGCGCCTCGACGCTGAGCGCGGCGGTGATGTCCGCCGTCGTCAGCAGCTGGCGGATGTCCGCGATGGCCATCAGCAGCATGCCCAGCATGCCCTCGGTGCCGTTGACCAGCGCCAGGCCTTCCTTCTCGGCCAGGGTGACCGGCGCGATGCCGTGCGCGGCGAGGAGTTCAGCGACCGGGCGGGCGTCCCTGCCACTGCTCATCCCCCCGAAGAGTTCACCGTCCGGGCCGGTGGCTTCGCCTTCGCCCATCAGCACGAGCGCGCAGTGGGACAGCGGGGCGAGATCGCCGGAGCAGCCGAGCGAACCGAATTCGCGGACCACCGGGGTGATGCCGGCGTTGAGGACGTCCACCATGGTCTGCAGGACCACAGGGCGGACGCCGGTGCGGCCCGACGCGAGGGTCTTGGCGCGCAGGAACATGATGCCGCGGACCACCTCGCGTTCCACGGCCGGGCCCATGCCGGCAGCGTGGCTGCGGATCAGTGACTTCTGCAGCTGGGTGCGCAGTTCGGTGGGGATGTGCCGGTTGGCCAGCGCGCCGAAGCCGGTGGAGATGCCGTACGCGGGGACCTCGCTGTGGGCCAGGCCGTCGATGCGGGCGCGGACCTTGGCGACGGCGTCGAGGGCGTCCGGGGAGATGGCCACCCGGGCATCGTGGCGGGCGACGGCGACGACGTCCTCGGGCGTGACGCCGCTGGAGCCGAGGGTGACGGTGAGCGGGGAGTGGGTGGTGAGGGTCACTTTGTGGTTCCTTCTTGCATCGGGATGCGGACGCCGCGCTCTTTGGCGACGTCGACGGCGCGGTCGTAGCCGGCGTCGGCGTGGCGGATGACGCCCATGCCCGGGTCGTTGGTGAGCAGGCGTTCGAGCTTCTGCGCGGCGAGCTCGGTGCCGTCCGCGACCGAGACCTGGCCGGCGTGGATGGAGCGGCCGATGCCGACGCCGCCGCCGTGGTGGATGGAGACCCAGGTGGCGCCGGAGGCGGTGTTGAGCAGGGCGTTGAGCAGCGGCCAGTCGGCCACGGCGTCCGAGCCGTCAGCCATGGCCTCGGTTTCGCGGTACGGGGACGCGACGGAGCCGGAGTCCAGGTGGTCGCGGCCGATCACGATGGGCGCCTTGACCTTGCCCTCCTTGACGAGTGAGTTGAACAGCAGCCCCGCCTTGGCACGCTCGCCGTAGCCCAGCCAGCAGATGCGGGCCGGGAGGCCTTCAAACTCGACGCGCTCGGCGGCGGCGTCGATCCAGCGGTGCAGGTGCTTGTTCTCCGGGAAAAGTTCCTTGATGGCCTTGTCCGTGACCGCGATGTCCTCCGGGTCACCGGATAGCGCCACCCAGCGGAACGGGCCCATACCCTCGCAGAACAGCGGCCGGATGTACGCCGGGACGAAGCCGGGGAACTCGAAGGCGCGGTTGTAGCCGCCCTTGCGGGCCTCGTCGCGGATGGAATTGCCGTAGTCGAACACCTCGGCGCCGGCGTCCTGGAACCCGACCATGGCCGCCACGTGCCTGGCCATGGAGGCCTGGGCCTTCTTGGTGAAGCCCTCCGGGTCGGCCGCGGCCTCGCGGTGCCATTCCTGAACGGTGATGCCCTCGGGGAGGTAGCTCAGCGGATCGTGCGCGGAGGTCTGGTCCGTGACGATGTCAATGGTGAGCTCCCCGGCGTTGTGCCGGCGCAGGATCTCCGGGAAAACCTCCGCGGCGTTGCCGACGTAGCCGACGGACCAGCCGCGGCGCTCGTCCCTGGCCGCCCGGACCTTGGCGATCGCGGCGTCGAGGTCGGTCTCCACCTCGTCGAGGTAGCGCTTGCCGAGGCGGCGGCGCAGGTGGCTTTCGTCGACGTCGACGATCAGGCAGGCGCCGTCGTTCAGGGTGACGGCGAGCGGCTGGGCGCCGCCCATGCCGCCGCAGCCGCCGGTGAGGGTCAGGGTGCCGGCGAGGGTGCCGTTTTCGTCGCCGGTGAGCTTGCGGGCGATCACGGCGAAGGTTTCGAAGGTGCCCTGCAGGATGCCCTGGGTGCCGATGTAGATCCAGGACCCGGCGGTCATCTGGCCGTACATCATCAGGCCCTCGGCCTCGAGTCGGCGGAACTCGGGCCAGTTCGCCCAGTCGCCGACGAGGTTGGAGTTGGCCAGGAGCACGCGCGGCGCCCATTCGTTGGTGCGGAAGACGCCGACCGGCTTGCCGGACTGGACCAGCAGGGTCTCGTCCTTTTCCAGGGTTTCCAGGGTGCGGGTGATCGCGTCGAACGCGGCCCAGGACCGGACCGCGCGGCCGGTGCCGCCGTAGACCACCAGGTCATCGGGGCGTTCGGCGACCTCGGGGTCCAGGTTGTTCATGAGCATGCGCAGCGGGGCTTCCGTCTGCCAGCTTCTGGCGGTGAGCTCGGTGCCGCGGGCTGCCTTGACCGGGCGGGCACCGGTGGTGAAATCGGCGGGTGCCATGAGGGGCTCCTTTATGTTTTGTGGTTCCGGCAATGAGGTTCTGTCTCCACTAAAGCCTGTCCGCCGCCCCGGAAATAGGGCCCACGGAGGGGTGCTGTCCGGGATTCCAGACCCGCCCGCCGCCTCCCCCGCCCCGTGTTGCGCTATCACATCCGGTCCCTAAAATGCCCGGATGGGAACCAAAAGTGATAGCGCAACGGGCGCGGGGAGGTGCCGGGCAAGCAGGGGTGAACGGCGGAGGGTGCGGGCCCGTCAGTTGGGCTGCGGGCGGCCGTGGATCCGGAGGGAGAGATCGTCCGCGGCTTTCCGCACCCGGGCAGCGAGGGCAGGCCATTCCCCGGGCGGGAGTTTGTCCTCGAGGAAGGTCACGGCGACGGCGGCGGTCGGCCAGCCCACATGGTCCGTGACGGCGGCCGCGATCGAGCCGAACCCCGGTGTCACTTCCCCGTGTTCGGTGGCGTAGCCGCGCTGCCGGACCTGCTCCAGATGCGAGGAGAGCGCCGAATACCTCATGATCGGCGATTCGGTCTCGTGCCGGGCGGTGAAGGCGCCGGCGTTGGGGTACAGCGCCCGCACCTGCGACTTGGGCAGCGCTGCGAGGATGGCACGCCCGCTCGCGGTGAGGTGGCTCGGCAGCCGCACCCCGACGTCGGTCACCAGTGAGGGGCGGTTCTTGGCCCGCTCCTCCACGATGTAAAGCACATCACGGCCGTGCAGCACGGCAAGGTGGGCGCTTTCGCCGATCACGTCCACCAGCGAGGCGAGCAGCGGCCGGCCCAGGCGCGAGAGCGGCTCCTGCCGCGAATACGCCGAACTGAGCTCGAAGGCACTGATCCCCAGCCCGTAGCGCTGCTCCTCGTGCAGGTGCAGCACAAAGCCATTGGCCTCCATGACGCCCAGCAGATGGTAGACGCTGGAGCGCGGCAGCCCCAGCGCGGTGGCAATGTTCGACGCCGCCATCGGCCCCCGTTTGGAGGCCAGCAGTTTGAGGATGCGCAGGGTATTTTCCGCTGCCGGAACCTTGGAGGTCACCTTGGCCGGCGCGGCTTGGGGCGCCGGCCCGTCGGCCGGCGGGGTGCTGCTGGTGGCTGGCATGGATTCTCTTCACTTGCTCGGTGTCCGGTATCCCGTACTTAAGCATGCGCCCCGGCCGGCGTCCCGGACCGTCCGACATCCTCCCCGGCGTCTGGAATCCCGGATACTTGCCGCCTCCAGGGCCGCGGTGGTTCGATGGACGCATCAGCCGGGATGCAGGAGGGCCGCCATGCGCTGGATTGCGGGTTTGTTCTTGGTCGCGCACGGCCTGCTCCATCTGGCCTTCTGGCTGCCGAAGCCGGACGCGAAGGCACCGTTCGACGTCGGACATTCGCCGTTTGCCGGCAACGTCCGGCGGCTGGCATCCGCACTGGCCATCGCGGCCGCGGTGGTGCTCGTGCTGGGCGGCCTGGGCCTGATCGGTGATGCGCCCTGGTGGGTTCCGGTCACGGTGACGGGTGCCGTGGTCTCGGCCGCACTGCTGCTTCTGACCTTCAACCGCTGGTGGCTGTTCGGGCTCGGGATCAACGCTGCGATCATTGTGCTCGCGCTGCAGCAGCCCTGAAGCGGGCGTCCTCAGACCGTGATGACCACCTTCCCGCGGGCGTGGCCGTCGTGCAGGTGCCGGATTGCTTCCGCAGCGTCGCCCAGCGGATAGCTCTTCTCGACGACGGGGGTGACGTCACCGGCGTCGATGAGCCGGGCCAGGTAGCGGAGGTCTTCCTGCCGCTCCGTTGTCATCAGACCCGTGAGTTTCTGCCCGACGAAGGGGGAGAGCAGGGCCGCCCGGAGGGACCGTTCAAATCCTCCGGTCCAGCGGCCGCCGCCCTCGCCTCCAACAATCACGAGGGTTCCCCGGGGGTTCAGCGCCCGGCGGAGGACCGCCAGCGGGCGGTTGCCTGCCGTGTCGAGAATGAGGTCGAACTGCCTCGCGCCGTCCGCGAAGTTGTCGTGCTTGTAGTCAATGACGTGATCGGCGCCGATCGACCGGACCAGGTCCAGCTTCGCGGTGCTGCACACTCCGGTGACCTGCGCTCCGAGTGCCTTGGCGAGCTGGACCGCAAAGGAGCCCACCCCTCCGCCGGCGCCAATGATCAGCACGTCCTGCCCGGGCCGGAGCCGGCCGCTGTCGCGCAGGCCCTGCAGCGCCGTGGTGGCGGAGATGGGCACGGCCGCTGCCTGCTCGAAGCTGGCTTTCACCGGCTTCAGGGCGATCTTGCCCTCCTTGGCGCAAACAAATTCTGCAAAGGACCCCTCGGCCGTCCCGAACACTTCATCCCCCGGACGGAACCCGACGACGTTCTGCCCCACCGCCTCGACCCGGCCGGCGACTTCCCTGCCACGGATCGGGTTTTTGGGGGCCTTGAAGCCAAAGAAGGCCCGGGTCAGGAACGGCATTCCGGTCATGAGGTGCCAGACCCCCTGCTCGACTCCGGCGGCGCGGACCCGGATCAGCACATCGTCCTCGCCCGGTACCGGGGTGTCAACGTCGCGCAGCACCAGCACATCTACAGAGCCGTACACGTCCTGGACGATGGCTTTCACGGAGCCTCTCCTTCACTGTCGGGGTACTGGAACCCAGCGCCCAGCGGCACCTTGAGCAAACGGGCGAATGACGGCCCTTCCCGAAGCGCAGGAGACGAAGGGATTCGCGACCCGGATCGTTTCTACCACGGCCGGAAGCCCCTCCGGTAGGGCACCGCCGGCCACGCGCCGGGCACGCGGATGGAACCGCGCCGCGGACGCCGGGTCCGGCAGGGCCGAATGAGCCCCCGCCTGGCCTGCGGCCGGACCCCCGGGGGCTAAAATCAGTCATGGTCCCCGCGCCGAACCTGCTGGCCTTTGCCCTCGCCGCCCTTTCTTTTGATCGCCGTGCCTGGACCCAGCGTGCTGTTCGTGATCGGACGGACGCTGGCCCTCGGCCGCCGGGGCGGGCTCCTGAGCGTGCTGGGCATCGCCGCCGGGGAGCTGTTGCAGATCGCCGCGGTGGCCCTGGGGGTGGGTGGTGGTGCTGGCCCAGTCCTTGCTGCTCTTCAGTGTGGTTAAGTTCGCCGGCGCGGCCTACCTTATCTACCTCGGCATCCAGGCCATCCGGCACCGTGGCAGGGGCCCGGCGGCGGCGGAGCCCTCACGTGCGGCGTCGACGTTGCGGATCCTCCGGGAGGGATTTATCGTGGGTGCCACCAACCCCAAGTCGATGATCTTCTTCGTCGCCGTGCTGCCCCAGTTTGTGGACTACTCGGCCGGCGCCATCCCCCTGCAGTTGGCGGCGCTGGGAGCGCTGTTCCCCGCGATCGCCCTGGCCTCGGACAGTGGCTGGGCGCTGATCGCCGGCACTGCCCGCCGCTGGTTTGCCAGCTCGCCCCGGCGGATCGCCGCACTGGGCACCACCGGCGGGGCGATGATGATCGGGCTGGGCGGAACCCTTGCCCTGGCCGGGAACGGGGCGGATCCGCGGCCCGGCAAGTAGTCGGCACTGCATCCCAAGTGGTGCACGGTTCCGACAGGGGGAGAAGTTACTCGTGTGACGAATGGGGCTGACGGCTACAGTAGCTTTCACGGCGGCCCGGACCGGCCGGGACGCGGGGCTGGGGAGCTCTCCCAATCTGGTCCTGACGCCGCCGATAGTCCGAGTGGCACGCCTTCCGAAGGAGTGGTTCCGATGGAGTCCCCAGCATCTCCGCAAGCACAATACCAACGACCACAACACCAAAGACGCCGGGTGGCCAGTTTCCTGAGGGGAACCGTGAGCCGCGCCAGGTCATTGCGCATTCCGTTCCGGGTGGGACAGGTGCTGATTGGCGATGACCCGTTCAACGGCCGGCACCTGGGCACAGTGTCCGTGATCGATGCCCCTTACGTGGGTCTCCGGACAGCCGGCAGCGCGGCGGGGCACGTTACCTTCTACGACTACCGGCAAGTCCGGTACCCCGACTAATGGACGGCCCAGAAGACATGAGCTCAGCAAATTTCTCCTCCCACTTCCTGACGATCGCGGAGGTCGCTGCGGCCATGCGGGTATCGAAAATGACCGTCTACCGGCTGGTGAAGTCGCACGCCATCGCCGCCGTGCGGGTGGGCCGCTCGTTCCGGGTTCCCGAGGAGGCCGTCAACGACTACATCCGCCGCTCCACCGAGCCGGCGACCCCGGACCAGGGCGACGAGACGAAGGACGACACGAAAACGGACTGATCAGCGGCCCGCCACCGGGATGACCAGCCGCCAGGAGCAACGCGGGGTCAGATCGCGCCCATTCCGGGCTCCGGCATGGGCGCGATGTGACCCCGCGTTGCTGTGTGCGCGGGTGGGCAGGCGCGTTACCGGGCGGACCAGCCGCCGTCCATCGTGTAGCTCGCGCCGGTGACCATGCCGGCGTCGTCAGAGGCCAGCCAGGCCACGAGGGAGGCGACCTCCTCCGGCTCGACGAGACGCTTGACGGCGGCCTCGGTCAGCATGATCTTGGTGAGCACCTCTGACTCCGGGATCCCGTGCACCTTGGCCTGGTCCGCGATCTGCGACTCGACCAGCGGCGTCCGGACATAGCCGGGGTTGATGCAGTTGGAGGTGACGCCGTGCGCGCCGCCTTCCAGCGCCGTGACTTTGCTCAGTCCTTCCAGGCCGTGCTTCGCCGAGACATAGGCACTCTTGAACGGCGAGGCGCGGAGCCCGTGCACGGAGGACAGGTTGATGATCCGGCCGAAGTTGTTGGCGTACATGTGCGGCAGTGCGGCCCGGATGAGCAGGAACGGCGCTTCCAGCATGAGCGTGATGAGGCGGCGGAAGTCCGCCGGGTCGAAGTCCTCGATCGGGCTGATGCTCTGGATGCCGGCGTTGTTGACGAGGATGTCGCAGTCCAGGCTGACGGACTGGAGCGCCTCGACGTCGAGCAGGTTGACTGCCCAGGACGTGCCGCCGATCTCATCGGCGAGGGCCGTGGCGGCAGCCTCATCCCTATCGGCGATGACCACTTTGGCGCCCCGTGCCGCCAGGGCACGCACGCTCGCAGCGCCGATTCCGCCGGCTCCGCCGGTCACCAGGGCCTTGCGCCCGTTCAAGCTGCTCTCCATGTCCTGCACTCCTCAAGTTTGCGGTCGTCAACAGCCCAGAGGAGGTGCGATGCACAGCGCTGAGCAGGTTCACTGAGTATTGCCGCACAAAGTGGGCGATTCAATGGTCAAACCAGCACCCCTTATGTGCAGAATTGCAGATATGAATGCCAACCCGGATGACCTGCTCGTACTCCTGGCCGTCTCCCGCTCCGCGAAGTTCACGACGGCGGCGCAGTCTTTGGGGCTGAACCACACCACCGTGTCGCGCCGGATCGCGGCGCTGGAGAAGGCCCTGGGCGGTCGGGTGCTGTCCCGCGCGTCCGGCGGCTGGGAACTCACCGAACTGGGCGCGGAAGCGGTGCAGGTGGCTGAGCGGGTGGAAGCGGCGATCCGGACCCTCGAACAGCCCGGCCAGGTACCGGACCCGATCACCGGCGTCGTCCGGATGACCGCGACGGACGGCTTCAGCGCCTACATCGCGGCCCCCGCGGTGGCCAGGCTGCGCCGCGACCACCCCGGTCTCAGCGTTGAGATCATCACTGTGACACGGCGGGCGCTCCAGCAGCGTTCCGGGCTGGACATCGAAGTCGTGGTGGGTGAACCGCAGGTGCACCGGGCCGCGGCTGCCCGGCTCGGCGAGTACATGCTCGGCATGTACGCCTCCCGTGATTACCTTGCCGAGTACGGCGCCCCCACGACAATCGAGGAACTTACCACGCACCCGCTGGTCTATTTCGTCGATTCCATGCTTCAGGTGGACGATCTGGATGCCCCGCGGCGCCTCGTGCCCACCATGCGGGACGGCCTGAGCTCCACCAACGTCTTCGTCCACGTGGAGGCGACCCGCGCCGGCGCCGGAATCGGCTTCCTGCCGTGTTTCGCGGCGGACCTGCATCCGGATCTGGTCCGGCTGCTGCCGGAGGAGTTCTCAGAACTGCTGCCGTACTGGATGGTGCTGCGGCCCGATTCCATGCGCCGCCCGGCCGTCGCGGCGGTGGTGCAGGCGCTGCGCGAACAGACGAAGGCCCACCGCAAGGCGCTCCTGGGGCGGGGAGGCTACGCAGCGACTGCTTGACTTTCCAGCCGCCAGAAGACCTCTACGGAGCAGCTGACGGCGCCGGCTCCACCGTTTTCGGGTCGCGGCGGACCGGGGCTCCGGTGGCAAAGGCCCGGACCTTGGCGTCATTCCAGATGTGGGCGGGCACCGCACCGCCCAGCAGGCGCCGCGCGAGTCCCGGGTCGTCGTCGAATGGAAGGTCGCTGCCGGCCATGATCATGTTCCCGTAGCGCCTGCCCTTGAGCATGGCCGGGTCCGCGATGATCACGGTGTGCTTGAAGGTGTCCGCGATGGTGGCCGCGTCCTCGCGGGCGTTTCTCAGGTCCGGCGCGTCGCCGGAGTTCACCACGTAGATCCCGCCGGGGGCCAGGACGCGTTTGGCGTGGTCGTTGAATTCCCTCGTGGTGAGCGGCTGCGGCGTCAGCGAGCCGGCAAACACATCGCGGATGATCAGGTCCCGGGTCTGCGGCGACAGGCTCTCGGTGACCTCGCGGGCCTCCCCCACCCGCAGGCGCATCAGCGGCGCCTTCGGCAGGTCGAACCAGCCCCGGACATATTCGGCCAGTTTGCCGTCGAGTTCCACCACCACCTGGCGGGCCTCCGGGTAGGCGGCGTGGAAGTAACGCGCCAGTGAGCATGCTCCGCCACCCAGGTGCAGGGCGCGCAGCTTCGTCCGGGAGTCCCGCGGCCAGCGCGATTCAACCAGGGCCGAGATCCAGCGCATGTATTCGAAGTCAAGGAACAACGGATCAGCCAGATCGATGTGCGAGCTCATCACGCCGTTGATCCGCAGCAGCCAGCCGTTGGAGTTGTCCTGGTCTGCGATCAGTTCGCAGTCACCGGTATCGATGTAATAGATGCCCTCAGTAGGCCCCTCAGGACGGCTGCCTTTCGGGATTTCCACCACTCCGGCGGCCTTTTCGGTGCTGTTCCGGCCGGCAGCCCTGCCCCGCTTGGCCATCAGCCGTCCACCGTTTTGCTCATGTTTCAAGCCTAGTTCACCGGCCGGGGCGGGCCTCACCCCGGCCGCGCCCGGGGTGGTCGGCAAAAGTTAAGCAAAGGGTACTTACTATTTACTAGTAATCATGCTTACTATTATATCTCCCGTTATTGCTGGTCTGTGATCAGCAGCCGATCTGGAAATGAGAGCGAAGATGACAGAGAACAAATGGCCCGAGGACGGCAGCTACGGCACCCCTGTGGCCACCCAGCAGACTCCCCTCCGCCCGGAAACCACTTTCCCGCCGACGTCGAACGGCAGCACCAACGGCAGCACCAACGGCACCTCCACCGGGGGCGGAGCCTCCAAGTCCGAGGCCGCCAAGGATGAGGCAGCTGACCTGAAGCGCCAGGCCACGGATTCCGCCCAGAATGTGGCCGAGACGGCCAAAAAGGAAGCCGCCAATGTCGCCGCCGAAGTGAAGACGAACGCCCGGGATCTCCTGCAGCAGGCCAAGTCCGACCTGACCGACCAGGCCGGCACGCAGCAGCAGAAGGTCGCGGAGGGCCTGCGCTCCATCTCCACCGAACTGGAGACCATGGCGGATGCCTCCGAGCAGCCCGGAGTGGCCAGCGACCTCGTGCGCCAGGCGGCCGAGCGGTCTTCCGCCGTTGCAGGATGGCTCGATGGGCGCGATCCGGGTTCGTTGCTGACCGAGGTTAAGTCCTTTGCCCGCCAGCGTCCGGGCACGTTCCTGCTGCTCGCAGCCGGCGCCGGCGTCCTCGCCGGGCGGCTCAGCCGCAGCCTGAGCGCCGGAGCCCCGGAAACGGGTACTGCCGGCACCGGCTCAACCCCCGCCGCCAGGGTCCCTGACACCGGCATGGCAGTTCCGCCGCCGCCCGTGCAGATGCCTGCCCCGGCAACCACGACGGCGGGCTTCGCCGAGCCTGTGGTGACCGACCCCCTCCGCCAGGATCCTCTCCGTGATGATCCTTTTGACGGCGGCCGTCGATGACCAGCGAAATGCCTCCCACGGCTGCGCACGCGAAGGCTGAAACGTCGTCCCTGGGCGATCTGCTGGGTGATGTCACGCGGGACATGTCGACCCTGATGCGGCAGGAGGTCGAGCTGGCGAAGGTCGAGCTCAAGCAGTCCGCGACCAAGGCCGGCAAGGGTGCCGGGTTGCTGGCCGGCGCCGGCGTCGCAGGCCATTTCGTCCTGCTGTTCCTGTCCCTGGCGCTCTGGTGGGCACTCGGGGACCTGATGGGGCTGGGCTGGTCCGGTGTCGTTGTGGCCGTTATTTGGGGCATCGTCGCCGCGGTCCTGGCCTCCCGGGGCCGCAAGGAACTCAACGCGGTCAAGGGCA
>NZ_JBVAYY010000029.1:0-14326 GCF_055412885.1 Pseudarthrobacter leeuwenhoeki
GCTCGAGGGTTTCGAGGCCGCGATGATCCTGGATGTGCGCAACCGCACCGAGCACACTGCCGGGAACATCCCGGGCTCCCACCAGCTCAGCGGCGGCCGTGTGATGTGGCACCTGGACGAGCTCCCGGCCCAGGGCACCATCGTGAGCTACTGCCAGAGCGGGGTCCGGAACTCCGTCGCGGCCAGCGCGCTGCGCCGCGCCGGCTACGACGTCGTCGAACTCGACGGCAGCTACAACGCCTGGACCGCCTACCAGCAGGCACGCGAAAGCATCCCCGCGAACTGACCCGCACCACCGGCACCTAACCGACCGACACCCTGTGGCGGCGGCCCTGAACACCAGGGCNAACTTGCCAACCAGAAAGCGCCATGACCGACGCAACGAAACGATTTCCCGCAGCCCTGTTCGCCCAAGGAACCGATCCGGACGCCCGGTTCAGCATGGCCAACGAACGCACCTTCCTGGCCTGGATACGGACATCCCTGGCTCTGATTGCCAGCGGCGTCGCCTTGGAGGCACTTGGACTGAATCTTCAGGAAGGAATGCGTCTTTCGGCTTCCATTGTCCTCATCGTCGCCGGGATCGCCGCGCCCGTGCAGGCCTGGTTCGGCTGGATACAGATCGAACGCGCACTGCGCCTCGACACGCCGCTTCCTGCCGCCCATCTCGCGTTCCCGATCGGGGCCGCTGTCTCCGTGGCGGGGATCCTGGTCTTCCTCGGGGTTGTCCTCGCCTGATGGCCGGCGCTCCTGAGAACCCGCCCGGCCGGGGCCACCGGCCCTTCGACGCGGGCCTGCAGCCCGAACGGACCGCGCTGGCCTGGCGCAGAACGGCGATGGCGGTCGCCGTCGCGTCCCTGGCTGCGCTCCGCATCCTGCCCGAGGTGCTGGGCTCATGGGCGCTCATTCCGGCGGTGCTGGGTGCCGCCGTGTCCTTCGTCGCGATTGTCCTCACGCACCGGCGCTACCGCCGCATCCACACGATCCTTACCTCGTCCGAGAGCGACAGGGTGGCGCTCAGCGGGGGAGTATTACCTGCCTTGATGGCCGTGGCCACCTTTGGTGGCGGAGTGATGGCGCTCATTGTCGCGGTGCGTTTCAGCGAGCACTTGACCCAGTAGGGAAGATCCGCCGGTTCCGGGTTGCCGCGGGTGCGCGGCCTTCGCCCGAAACCGGGGAGATCCGTCCTAGTTGACCTGGTTGATGATGGTCTCGGCAACCTCGCGCATGCTGAGGCGGCGGTCCATGGAGGTCTTCTGGATCCAGCGGAACGCTTCCGGCTCCGTCAGGCCCATCTTGGTGGTCAAGAGGCTCTTGGCGCGCTCCACGAGCTTGCGGGTGGCGAACTGCTCCTGCAGGTCGGTCACTTCACTTTCGAGGGCCTTGATCTCCTCGTGGCGGGAAAGCGCAATTTCCAGGGCGGGAATGAGATCCGCGGGGGTAAACGGCTTGACGACATACGCCATGGCGCCGGCGTCGCGGGCCCGCTCGACGAGTTCCTTCTGGCTGAACGCGGTCAGCAGGACCACGGGGGCGATCCGGGCCTTGACGATCTTCTCGGCCGCGGTAATGCCGTCCATGACGGGCATCTTGACGTCCATCAGGACCAGGTCCGGCCTGAGTTCTTCGGCGAGCTGCACGGCCTTCTCGCCGTTGTCCGCCTCGCCGACGACGTCGTAGCCCTCGCCCCGCAGGATCTCGATGATGTCGAGCCGGATGAGGGTCTCGTCCTCTGCGACAACCACGCGGCGCGCCGGTTTGGACGTGGGGTTTGATTCCGTCTGTTCTGACACGGGAACTCCTTGGAAAGGTACTGCGGGAACGAGATCATCTTAGGTTGTCACCGCGGCTGTGCTTGGACCGGTTTGGTTCGATGCGGCGTCACTGGCGCGATTCTGGAATTTAGCCTATCTGCATGTAGAGTAATTCCGCGCACGGGAAGTGATCGCGTTGCTCACAGCACTGTGGTTGGGCGATCATGGCACCGGTGTACTGCGCGCCCGAGTGGCGGAATGGCAGACGCGCCGCACTCAAAATGCGGTATCGAAAGGTGTGTGGGTTCGAGTCCCACCTCGGGCACAGTGTTTCCGCAGGTCAGGGTCTTTTTGGTGCTTTTTTCGTGTGGACAGTGTCCACACTCTTGCCTCTGATCTGATGTTCCGGGTGTGTGGGGTCCCGGAAACGGCCTATTCGGTTGTGTGGGGGAGCGGCTGCCTACGGCGGACCTGGTACCGCCCTGTGACGTCTCTTCTGGGTGTTCATTCTCGTTCGTCCTTCCGTTGGTTTTTTTCGTTCACCACTTCATGGCGGCCAAGGCCGCGTACAACATGACTTGCTGAATATTCTTTAGATGTACCCGGGGTGGGGCTGGTCCGGGTTTTCCGCTCTGATACCTGTTCATGCAGGAATGCGGGGGAACGGTATGACGTGGCCACTGATCCGGAGCTGATCATGAACTCCCTGAGCCTGGCCAGGTGGCAGGTGGGCCGCCGAACGCGGAGATCGGTGTTGTTTTCCGAAGTCATCTCGGCTGTGCGGAGCGGTCCGGCCTCCGAGAAGCGGGATACATTGGCTTCGCGTAGTTGAATGAAATTCGCGTAGTTGAATGAAAAGAGGCCGCACATGTCGAAGGACGACGTATATGTCGCTCAGCTCGGACTAAATCTATTGCTGGCCTTCTTCACGATTTCCTTGTTCTGGCAGGGGCAAGTAGACCGCCGCAAAGTTGCGGAAGATCGACGTAGGGAACAGGCCGCGAAGGTATCCATGGTGCGGCAGGTCGTGAAGATTAAACTGACCAGCAACTCGTGGCAAAACGCCTCTACGTTCCTGGAAATCAGCAACGACTCAGATGCGCCAGTCACGAATATCATGGTTTTTCAAAGGGCGCATGCTGATCCTGCTGCTGATGCGGCTGCCGCCGAACCGGAATGGAAGTCGCTGGCCCTCATAGATGATCCCATTCCTACAGTGATCCCATATCTTCCGGGCGGAGAATCCGAAAGAATCGATTGCGGGGTGTTGTCCAGCCATGAGTTGGAGTTGCACTTCACGGACGGAGCGGGACGCTCTTGGGTCAAGACATTGCAGGATGGCGCGCTCTGGCCCAAGAACCACTATTCGATTCATTGGTGGGCTGCTTGGTACCAGTGGCTTGCCCAAATACCGCGAATCGGCAAAGTGTTCAACTGGCCTAACGAACACGCCGTACGCCGGATGCGGAAAACCGTTCCGAAAATCCCACTGTCGGCCCGGATCGCCCGGCTCCTTTGGGGATCCGCTCCTGGGCCGGGGCCAGAACCCCATTCCTGGCGCAGACCGTTCGATATACCAGCCAAAGACTGGCCCTACCAGAGCATGATTTGGTTTGCGAACTTCGAGAGGGCAAACCCCCGCCTGCCTGCGGATCCATAGACCGTCAGGCCCGGGCGTCCCACTCTTGGGAGAATGTTAGCGGCCATGAAAAACTGCCCGTAGGCTGCCAGGGAACTGCCCGCTGACGGCCATGAAAACTGCCCGTCGGTGGCCATGAGATCTGCCCACTTCCTTACTGAACCCGACCGCTTAAGCGGCGGGAGCCTCTCCCCGGGGTTTGATGACGGTGTCTAGTCGCACCAAAGTCGCCCGGGAAGAGGCCCTAATGAAGTTTGACGAAGAAATTATGGAAATACTCGCTGCGTATGATCTGACCGGATCGTTGCGCGCCGCCGCGGAACTCACCGGCTGCTCGCACCACACGGTGGCCAGACACGTCGCTGCCCGTGACGCCGGCCAGCGTCGTTGCCCCGCAGGTGGTCGCGGCACTGCTGGCCGAGGTCACCGCCTGACCCGCATGTAACGCCGGGCAGCGCCCCTTAGAGTTGTGGGGAACCGACGCCGACCCGGGAGACTTATGGCCATTGACTGGACCAAGCTAATTCAACGAGCCGCGAAACAGGGGCTGAAGACCTTTGTGGAACGCCAGGGCTCGGCACGCGAGACAGAGCGACCCATGGTGGACCAGATCAGGGCCAACTTGAGCCGGATCCCGGATCACCACCACAGCCAGCACCATGGCGACTGGCTGACCGTAGTGGATGTCGAAAACCGCGTAGGGACGCGCTACGTCTGCCGCTGCCCCCGCGGTTACACCGTTTGGGTGGACGAGGAGAACATCAAGAACCGCCGGCGGGTCCCCGAACCCAGGCTCCTGCCAAAGAGGCACCCGCTAAGCTGCGACAAAGGTCTCTAAAAATGAGTTGGACTGGGTCAACGATGTTTCTGATGCAATCAAGCGATTTAGGCTGACATAAAGTCGATTATCAGCCTTCAAATAGCCAGCGGTGGGCGTGTAATTCATGACCGAACTGTGGCGGTTCATGCTGTCAGGGACAACTCGCGCTGCCTCGCGGCCGCAGCACGCACGCGCTGAATGGCCCGCCACGCCGGCATTACTTCAAGTTCAGCTGTTTCGGTAGCGCCGCCGATGGGCATGTCCTCCGCCGACAGATATGGCGGAAGGCCAAGCTCGTTACGCCACCAGTGAAGGATCTCTCGCTCAATGGCCCAGGCCGGTTCGCCATCGTCAAATACCTCCACGATCACTGCATCCCACCAGACTCCTTGACTTTCCACCGGGGGAGCGTTCACCTAGCAGCTTTCAAAGTCGGTCAAGACCTTGACCTTGTCCGCCGAGGCTGATTCCGGGTCGAAGGTGTAGCCGATCCACTCGCGGGCCAGCCGGCGTGCGAGTTCGATGCCCACCACGCGTTGACCCATGGTGAGGACCTGGCAGTCGTTGGAGAGGACCGAGCGTTCCACCGAAAAAGAGTCGTGTGCCGTTGTTGCCCGGATTCCGTCCACTTTGTTGGCCGCAATGGCAACACCGATCCCGGTCCCGCAGAACAGAATGGCACGGTCGGCGCCGCCGTTACGGATCATTTCTCCGGCGGCGATCCCGACATAGGGGTAGGGCCTCGTGAAGTCTTCGCGCGCATCATCGCGGTTTACGCCGATGTCGATGACTTCGCCGACGCGCGGATCCTGCCGCAGGTCCTCGAGGATCCGGTCCTTGTAGTCGACCCCGGCTTCGTCCGCACCCACGATAAGTCGCATCCCCATTGGTTGTCCTTCTCTCTTCATGACTGTGCTCCGACCGGTTCCTGGGCTGAGGTCGCATTGACACGCGCGACATGGCTGTCTGTGAGGTGCGGGCCCATAACGGTGAAAATCATCGCCAGGGAAGTGGCGCCGGGATCCGGTGTGCCCACGCTCTTCTCGGCGAGTGGGCGCGCCCGTCCTTTCAACGGGCGCAGTGCTGCCGTGGCCCCGGCTGCCGCCGTTGCTTTTAGCGCGGCGGCATCCCATGCCCGGCGCGGTTCTGCGCCGTTGACTGCCAGGCGGGTGAGGGTTTCGGTGAAGGGCGCCAGTGCATCCACCATGGTCTTATCGCCGGGTTCTGCTTTGCCGAGCCCGGCGATCCGGTCCGAAAACGCGCGCACCCCGGCAGCCAGTTGTTTGGCGTCGGGAATTCGCTGGTCTCCCAACGACTCCCCGAACGCCCGCAGTCCTGCGCCCCAGAGGATGCCGGAGGTGCCGCCGGCCTTGTCCGCCCAGGCATCACCCGCGGCGATGAGGACCGAGCCTGCCCCGGCACCCTGCGCGGCCGCGGCGGCGCCGGCGCAGGTTGCGGCGTCGATCCCGCGGACCATTCCTCGGCCGTGGTCCCCGTCCCCGGCAATGGCGTCCATGTCCCCGAGCCGGGTTTCGGCGGTGTGAAGACAGTCGCGGGCGGCATCCAATGCCGCCCGGCAGTTAGCCGCGTACTGGCGCGACTCCCCGGTGGCCTCAAATGTGGCAGGTGCGGCGGGGCCGTCGGACGCTTCCTCGCCGGACGCGTCGCCTGACTGAACGGCGGCGTTTCCGCGGCGGTAGGCCGGCGTCTCCGCCGGTGCCGTCCAGAGCGGCTCCAGTTCTTCGTCCAGCCAAGTGATGCTGAGGGAAACACCGGACATGTCCAGGCTGGTGACCAGTTCGCCCACCTCTGGCATGACCAGGATGTAGCCGTTGCCCCTGAGCAGCGGGGCAACGGTCAACCACAGCACAAAGAGTTCCTCGTGCTTCGTGGAGCCCAGCCCGTTGAGGATGACCGCCAGCCTGTCACCGGCACCAACAGGCGTTTCCGCCAGTAGTCGGGAGACGAACTCCTGGCCGAGTTCCTTGGCGGACGGCAAATCGGTGTCGAACAGGCCGGGTTCACCGTGGATTCCCAGTCCGAGCCCCATCTGCTTGTCCTTGAGCGCGAACAGCGGGGCGTCCGCGCCAGGGAACGTGCAGCCGTGGAATGCGCTGCCGATGGTGCGGGTGAGGCTGTTTGCCTTCCGGCCGAGCCGGACGACGTCGGCCAGGCCCGTGCCCGCTTCGGCTGCGGCGCCCATGATTTTGAAGACGGTGAAGTCCCCGGCAATGCCGCGGCGCTTGTCGGCTTCCGACGGCGGTGCGCTGGCGATGTCGTCCGTCACCAGGACATTCTCAACCGGGATCCCCTCGGCGGCCAGCCGCTCGGTGGCCATGCCGAAGTTCATCACATCCCCGGCGTAGTTGCCGTAGGTGAACACCACACCGGCGCCGGAATCAGCGGCCTTGGCCACGGCATAGGCCTGCTGTGCGGAGGGCGAGGTGAAGATGTTGCCGACCACGGCGCCGTCGGCCAGACCGGTGCCGATCAGGCCGGCGAACGCCGGGTAGTGCCCAGAACCGCCGCCGGCCAGGACCGCCACTTTGGGTTTAGCCGGACGGTGGCGCCGCACGGCGCCGCCGGGGACCTGGCGCACCAATCCGGAATGGACGTCGCAGAATCCGGCAAGGGCTTCTTCCGCAAACTCGGAGGGATCGTTGAAAATCTTGGTCATGATGGGCTCTCTGACGTGGCAGGGGCTCTTAGTGGATGTGGCTTCCGCCGTTGATGTCGATGGTGGTGCCCGTGAGATAGGCGGATTCCTCGGAGGACAGGAACGTGATGACGCCGGCGATCTCCTCCGTGGTGGCGTTGCGGCCCAGGGGGATGCCTGCGTTGATGGCGGCTTCCTGCTCATCGGTGCTGCCCACGCGGATGTTGGTGTCGACCGCGCCGGGCGTGATGGCATTGACGGTGACGCCGGTGGCGCCGATTTCACGGGCCAGCGCCTTGGTGAGACCGAGGATGGCGGCCTTCGCAGCGGAGTAGGGGACCTTGCCGAACACGCCGCCGCCACGCTGGGCGGACACTGACGACATGTTCACGATCCGGCCCCAGCCGTTCTCCATCATGTCCGGCAGGAACGCCTTGGTGACCAGGTAGGTTCCGGTTGCGTTGACGTCCATGACCTTGTGCCAGAGCTCCAGCGTCGTTTCCAGGAACGGGACCGGGGAGGTGATGCCGGCGATGTTGGCCAGGGCTCCCACCGGGGGCAGGATGCCTGAGGCGACCTCGGCCTTGACGGCTGCGTAGGCTGTGTTGACGGAGCTTTCATTAGCGACGTCGATCTCGTGGCCGAACGCGGGAACGTTGAATTCGTTGCCGATGTCGGCGGCGACCTTGGCGGACTTCTCACCGTCGAGGTCCAGGATCACCACGCCCCAGCCCTGGCTGGCGTAACGGCGTGCGGTGGTGATGCCGATGCCCCGGTCCGAGGTCGCTCCGGTGAGGACGGCGGTGCGCTGGATAGTGGTAGTCATGATGCTCCTTGGATTAGTGGGTGGTTCAGATGAGGTCGGTGATGAAGCTTGCCGCTTTCGCTGCGGCGGCGGGACGTTCGCCATGCGTGATGTCCCGGGTTTCGAGTTCGAGTGAGAAGTGGCCGGTGTAACCGCTCACCGCAAGGGCGCGGAGCCCGGCGGCGAAGTCGGCCCGGCCGTTGCCGATGCTGAGGTTTATGTTGCCGGGCACGGCGTCGCGAAGGTGGACGTGGGAGATCCGGCCCTCGTTGCGGGTGAGGTACTCCAGCGGGTCTTCGCCGGCGGCCACGATGTGGCTGAAGTCCATCACAATGCCGACGCCGGAGCCGGCCAGCCGCCGCGCCAGCAGTTCGGCACGCTCGAGGTTCCAGCAGAACCTCAGGAAGTGCAGCGATTCGGTCCAGACCTCGATGCCGAACGCCGCCGCGCGCCGCCCGGCGTGGATCAACTGGGAGGCGATTTCGTCCAAGTCCTCCTCGAGGCCGGTAACAGGTTCGTGGCTGAGCGCGCCGCAGGGCAGGACCAGCGCCTTCGCGCCGGTGTTGGCGGCAAGGGTGAGCAGCGCGTCCAAGTGCCGTTCGCGGGCGAGCCGCGCAGCGTCGTCGAGGGCTGCGTTGAGATCCCCGATGTCCCCGTTGACCGAGCGGACGGTCAGCCCTGAGGCTGCGACTTCCGCAGTTACCGCGGTAACGGCGGTGTCGTCCAGGTTGTAAGGGACGTGGTCGCAGACGCCAGGGAGAGCGCCGAGGTCGATTTCGCTAAAGCCCAGGCCGCCGATGGTCCGCAGGGCGGCCGGGAGGTCCTGGTGCCGGAAGCTGATGGTTGAGCAGCCGAGTCGGGAGTTGAACATCGTCGTTGCTCCTCTGAACGAGCGGGGTGATGTGAATCACTGTAAGTTGATCTAGTGTCAACAGTCAACCTCCTACATTGACTGTTGACACAGCGCCATGATGCGGGTCACACTGGCATATCATTTGTTAACAGTCGACAGCGGTGGTGCGGAAGCACGGCCGCTCTTCGAAAGGGATCAGCTATGAGCAACGAAGCTCTGAAAATGCGCGGCCATGTACATGGCACCAAGGACGCAAAGCGCGTCGCTGTCGGGTCAGGTGTCGGCGCCGTCATCGAGACGTATGACTTCATCGGCTTCGGCACCGCGGCTGCGCTGTACTTCGGCACTGCGTTCTTCCCGACCGGCGACCCGGTGACGGGGACGCTGGCGGCTTTCGCCACTCTGGGTGTCGGGTTCGCCGCCCGTCCCATCGGCGGCATCATCGGCGGGCACCTTGGCGATAAGGTGGGCCGCAAGCCCGTGCTCGTTGCTTCCCTGATCCTTATGGGCATCGCAACGTTCATGATCGGCCTGCTGCCCACGTACGAGCAGGTGGGCCTGCTGGCCCCGGCCCTGCTGGTCTTCGTCCGCATCGTCCAGGGCCTTGCCTTCGGCGCTGAATGGGGCGGCGCCATCCTGATGAGCTACGAACACGCGCCCTGGAAGTCCAAGGGCAAGTACACCGGCATCGTGCAGGCCGGCTTCCCGGTCGGGCTGCTCCTGGCGAACCTCGTCTTCCTCGTCAGCGTGAACCTCGGCGGCGAACTTGCCTGGCGCGTCCCGTTCCTGGCAAGCATCGTACTCGTCGCCGTCGGCCTGATCATCCGCGCCAAAGTCCCTGAGTCCCCGGTCTTCGACGAAATCAAGGACAGCGGCGCCATCGTTAAGTCGCCCATCGCCGAGGTCATCAGGACCGACTGGCGCAACATCGTCAAGGGCATCGGCCTGCGCATCGCCGAGACTGCCGGCTACGCCGTGTCCATCACGTACATGATTTCCTACCTCCACACCCAGCAGCTGGCGGACAAGACCCAGACCCTGGTGGCCCTGTGCATCGCGTCCGCCATCGGCATCTTCGCCACCCAGGCCTGGGCCCGGCTCACGGACAGGATCGGCCGCCGCCCCCTCTACATCTGGTCCTGCGCCTTCGCCATGCTCTTCGGCATCCCGATGTTCCTGCTGGTGAACACCGGCATGTTCATCGCCATCATCGCCACCGTCGCCATCTCTTACGCCGTCTGCCAGAACTCCCTCGCCGGCGCCCAGGGGGCCTGGTTCCCCGAACTGTTCCAGGCCAAGACCCGCTCCTCCGGGGCCTCACTGGCCTACCAGATCTCCGCCATGGTCTCCGGGTTCACCCCCTTCATCACTACCTTGCTCTTCGTCAGCTTCGGCTGGATGGGCCCGGCTCTCCTCTTCAGCTTCTACGCCGCGATCGGCCTTTGGGCCGCTCTCGTCACCCGGGAAACCTGGGGCAAGCGGGAACGGCAGCTCGCCGATGAGGCCAGCAAAAGCACCCCCCAGCCGGTGAACGTCTGATGACTGCGACGCGGGAACTGCACACCCCCGAACTCCCCTCTAAGGAACGAATGATTCAGGAAACTGCCTCAGAACGCCTCGAACGCGTCAGCGCCGCGGCCTACCGAATGCGGCACCACGCACTGAACATGGGCGAAGTCCAGGGCCAGGGCTACGTAGGCCAGGCCCTGGGAGCGGCGGACATGCTGGCCGCGGTGTACTCCGACCAGCTCCGCTACCACGCCGAGGACCCGGAATGGAAAGAACGGGACCGGTTCCTGCTCTCCACCGGCCACTACGCCATCGGGCACTACGCGGCCCTGGCCGAGGCCGGGATCATCCCGATCGAGGAACTGGACACCTACGGTTCGGACGATTCCCGGCTGCCGATGTCCGGGATGTCCACCTACACCCCCGGCATGGAGATCTCCGGCGGCTCCCTGGGCCACGGGCTCTCCATCGCCATGGGCATCGCGCTGGGCCTGCGCTACCAGGGCTCCGCGGCGAGGGTCTACAACTTCCTCTCCGACGGCGAACTCGATGAAGGCTCCACCTGGGAGGCCGCGATGGGCGCTCACCACCACCAGCTCGGCAACCTCACAGCCATGGTGGACATCAACGCCCTGCAGGCCGATGGCAAAACCGACACCGTGCTCCGGACCGAACCCGTCACGCAAAAGTGGGAGGCCTTCGGCTGGTACACCCAGCGCGTGGATGGCAACGACATGGCAGCCCTGCTGACCGCATTCGACAACACCGCCGCCCAGGCCTCCCTCACAGGACGGCCCTCCGTGATCCTGTGCGACACCAAGGTCGGCCGCCGCGTGCCCCTGCTGGAGGACCGGGAAAAGGCGCACTTCATGCGCATCGAAGAACACGAATGGCAGACCTGCCGCGAACAACTCACCGCAGGACTTGAAGGGACGGCCGGACGATGAGCACCACCACAGCAGTGAAGGGCACCGCACCCAAGCTGAAGACCTCGGCCATGATCGCGTCCTTCGCTGACCCCGGCCAGAAGACCGCCTCGGCACCGTTCGGACACGCCCTGGTGAAGGCAGCACAGGAGAACGACAAAATCGTCGGCCTGACGGCGGACCTGGGCAAGTACACCGACATGCACATCTTCGCCCAGGCCTTCCCTGAGCGGTTCTTCCAGATGGGCATGGCCGAACAATTACTCTTCGGAGCAGCCGCCGGCCTGGCCGAAACCGGCCTGATCCCGTTCGCGTCCACCTACTCCGTGTTCGCCGCCCGCCGCGCCTACGACTTCCTCTGCCTCGATTCCGCCGAACCGAACCTGAACGTGAACATCGTTGGCGGGCTGCCCGGCCTGACCACCGGCTACGGACCCAGCCACCAGGCCA
This sequence comes from Pseudarthrobacter leeuwenhoeki, assembly GCF_055412885.1. Taxonomy (NCBI): domain Bacteria; kingdom Bacillati; phylum Actinomycetota; class Actinomycetes; order Micrococcales; family Micrococcaceae; genus Pseudarthrobacter; species Pseudarthrobacter leeuwenhoeki. Next base: position 11,413 of record NZ_JBVAYY010000029.1, read on the forward strand.
CCGAGGACATGGCGATCTTCCGCGGCATGCCCAACCTCACCATCGTGGACCCCTGCGACTCGATCGACATCGAACAGGCCGTCCCCCAACTCGCAGCGTCCGACGGGCCCACCTACCTGCGGCTGCTCCGCGGCAACGTACCCACCGTTCTGGACGAATACGTCTACACCTTCGAACTCGGTAAAGCCAAGGTACTGCGTGGCGGCAACGACGTCGTATTCATCTCCTCCGGGCTGATGACCATGCGCGCCCTCCAGGCAGCGCAGGCGCTGGCTGCTCACAACGTGGACGTCGCCGTCGTCCACACCCCGACGATCAAGCCGTTCGATGCCGCCACGGTCCTGGCCGAGATCAACACCGACCGGCTCGCCGTCACCCTCGAAAACCACAGCGTGATCGGCGGCCTCTTCGAAACGGTGGCGTCCGCCGTCGTCACCGCAGGACTCGGCAAACGCGTGGTGCCCGTGGCACTGCCGGACGAGTTCCTCGACGCCGGCGCGCTCCCCACCCTCCATGACCGTTATGGACTCACAGTCCAGAAGATCATGGCAAAAGTACTCGCCGAACTGAAGTAGAACAGTTCCCGCCAGAAGCGCGGCGCCGAACCACCCGGCGTCGCGCTTCTGCCGTAACATCGACAGTTAACACATTGACTGTAAACAGTCGACCACTGACATTGAGGAAGTAGCACAATGGCCGGAGCAACAGCACCGCTGCTGGGACTGCAGAAGAAGAGCCTTCGCGAGCAGGCCCTTGCCGCGTTGCGCGCCGCCATCACCAGCGGGGAACTGGAGCCGGGCCGGCATCTGGTGGAAACGGAGCTGTCGGAGATGCTCCAGATCAGCCGCGGCACCCTCCGGGAAGCACTGCGGCAACTGGAACAGGAAGGGCTGCTCTCCGCCGGACCCCGCGGCCGCCTTTCCGTCCGGCACTTGGATGCTAAGGAAATTCGTGATATCTACTCCGTCCGGGCGGCGCTGGAATCCTTGGCTGCGCGCACGCTCTGCGAACTCCCCGACCGCCAGCACGTCATCAGCTCCCTGCGGTCCGCCATTGAAGCCATGGCCGCAGCCGAGAAGGCCAGCCTGCAGGACCGGGTCGAGTCTGACCTGGAATTCCACCGGACCATGTGCCGGCTCACCGGCAACGAAACCCTGCTCCATTCCTGGGAATCACTGGAAGGGTCCATCCGGATGTCCATCATGTTCGCGGGCCAGGACAAGGGCGTGAAAAACATGAGCGTGGACCGGCACTACGACATCGTTGCGGCGATCGAGACCGGTGACGCGTCCCTTGCCCGGAAGACGATCCGGGAGCACATGGACACCGCTGCCGCGAATCTCGTGGCCTAACACTCGATTTCCAAGGCCGAGCTGGAAGCCAAGCGCAGAGTCACATCACGCGCCGCGCGCAAAGAACCACCGCTACTGTCTTCCAACGCCGATATCGGGTCTTCCGTCATTTAGCAGAGTGAGCCCACGACAAGGAAATGCCGCACCCTGCCAATACGGGGGGCGGCAGGTGGGGGGTGTCATGTCGGTTTCTGCCGGCTCCGCCATGAGATGAGGGAGAGAAGGTAGAGGGCCGTGATTACGATTCTTGAAGCAGATGAAGATGTTAACGGGGTGCGAAATCAGTCTCGGCGGACCCGAGATCTTGAAGCGGGAAATGCAGGTAGCCGGGCGACAGCGGAGGCGTCCCCACCTGCTTCGGTGCTGCTGCCGCAAGGCAGAAAAGGGGGTGTGCACAATGTGCACACCCTGGGCTTTGGATCGGGACGTACTGGTGCCGGACTGGACCGGACTGCGGAGGTTTGCGGGGGAATGGCGGAAATTCAAGGGCTGGAACCCGGTTCGAGTCCCACCTCGGGCACAGTGTTTTCGCAGGTCAGGGGCTTTTTTGGTGTTATTTGGTGTGCACATTGTGCACACTTTCGCCTCTGATCTGATGTTCCGGGTGTGTGGGGTCCCGGAAACGGCCTATTCGGTTGTGTAGGGGAGCGGCTGCCTACGGTGGACCGGGTGCCGCCCTGCGGGGTCTCTTCTGGGTGTTCATCCTCGTTCTCTCTTCCCTTGGTTTCTTGCGTTCACCACTTCATGGTGGCTATAGCCGCCTACTACATGACGTGCTGATTATTCTTTAGATGGACCTGGGTTTGCCGCTGGTCCGGATTTTCCGCTCTGATACCTGTTCATGCAGGACTGCGGGGGGAACGGCATGACATGGCAACTGATCCGGAGAGCTGATCATGAGCTCGCTAAGCCTGGCCGGTCAGTAGGCGGGCCGGCTTCGAGGGCGAGTGTGTCGGAACTGGCGGGCTTTGCTGCCATGGCCTTCCCCTCAGTTAACCCGCCGCCGCAGCCGTCATTTTCCCCGTCATCGCCGCATCCGGCTTCTGGGTATCCGGCGTCGCTGTCCTCGCTGTTTTACCGGTGGGAGCTGGCCACGTTGCCCTCCAACAGATCCCGACGATCTCTGCCTCCCCGGCGTCAACGCATGCTGGGCGAGCAGCGCGGCGACGACCCAGACCGGATTTTTACCGATCGCCTGTGCGATCGAAGCGGTCGTTCGTGGGATAAGAGGGCGCATCAGAGGAGGAGTCCGGTCGTAGCCGTAATGTCGAGAAGGCCGGACCCGAGGCACCGGTTCCTGAATGCTGGATCACTCCTCGGAGGGAGGGGAGCGCAGGAGCCGGTCCGGCGGGTGCAGGTCAATGATTGGCAGGTGCCCGTCGGTGCGGATGGCGTCACCACCGCCGTTGCGGTGGTGGTAGCCGCTGGAGTAGTGCAGGATTACGTGCACCGATGAATACTGGCTTCCAAGGGAGCCACCTGTCGTGCGCTTCAGAGCCACCTGCCCAGATCACGGATCGTGTCGTTCAGAGCCACGATTGGCGTGGTTGAGAGCCACCTGA
>NZ_JBVAYY010000030.1:0-10644 GCF_055412885.1 Pseudarthrobacter leeuwenhoeki
CTGACACGTTTTCCGGCGGGTCCGGCTTGATCTGTCAGGAGTACTTCGGGAACACCCCCCACCCCGGATGGGTCACCCCACAACCGACACCAATCCGTTACACAACCACCGGCCAGCGCAAACCTTCAAGAGCGCTTTGAATCAAAAAAAATCAAGCGGTCGCCGACAGTGCCACTCTTCAGAACAGAGCGGTCAACGTCTATTTCCTCGCCGCCCGCGTGGAGTCTCCGCGCTTGAGTCCTGGCCTCGCGCGACAAAGGACGTGCGCGGCTGCGGTGCTGGCGAGTATTCGGACCGTCGCGCACGTTAGCGCGGGCATTCGCCGCAACGGCCAATGGCGCAGGTCCCGGCCCAACCGGTCCAGCTTCCACACCAAAAGGGTGTCCCCGGCGTTCATGCCCTTCAGGCAGGCTGCAAGCTCGTTCGTCGACGAACTCGTCGAAGTCGAACCCGCCGCCGACCAGATGCGCCAGCAACGAGCTGAAGCCGCGACCAACGCCGCACGCGTGGGCTCGTGGGGCTCGCCGAGTTGCGCGCCCGAGGCTGCGAAGACTGCTGGCTAACCCGCCCCGTTGACATCACCGGATTGGACTGCCTAAATTACCTTCATCAGTCGCGGACGTCGCAATGTCCATTCAGTCTCGACTTGGTAGCACCATGGCGTGTGCAGATTGGCCACTTGGCGGAAGGCGCTGTTCGTCTTGGATGGTTTGATTACTGCCGCCGGAGCGCGGGCGACGCGAGACGGGCGCCGACGTCGTGGCGGCCAGCCCGGATGCGTTGCGCGAGCTCCTCGACCGGACCAGCGGACCTGCTCGAGGAGAGGGTGGACGACGCCATGACTGATCCGTGGGTGGTGCGCTACGACGGCTACGACCCCGAGGACGAGGGGCGTCGGGAGTCCCTGTGCACGGTGGGCAACGGGTATTTCGCCACGCGTGGTGCGGTGGCTCAGTCGCGCGCCGACGGTGTCCACTACCCGGGGACCTACGCGGCCGGTGTCTACAACCGCCTGCAGAGCGAAGTCGGCGGCCACGTCGTGGAGAACGAGTCTCTGGTCAACCTTCCGAACTGGCTCGCCTCCGACTTCCGTGTGGAGGGGGGCCCATGGTTCGATATCGACACCACCGAGATCCTCGACTACCACCAGGAGCTCGACCTGCGGCGGGCGGTGCTCACCCGGCGATTCAGGATCCGCGACCACAGCGGGCACACCACGGCGGTCAGCGAGCGACGCCTCGTGAGCATGGACTTCGCGCACGCTGGTGCCCTGGAAGTGACGTTCGTGCCGGAGGACTGGTCCGGCGTGCTGGAGGTCCGCTCCCTCCTGGACGGCAGGGTCGAGAACACGCTGGTGGAGCGCTACCGGGACCTCGCGAGCGACCACCTCGATCTGGTGGAACGCAAGGAGGTCTCCGCTGACTCGGTCCTGCTGGAGATGGTGACCAACCAGTCGGGAATTCGCGTGGCGATGGCCGCCCGGACGGTGGTCAGGCAGGACGGCCACCCGGCCACACCCGAGCGAAGTCTCGTGGACGAAGGCGCGCTGGTCGGACACCACCTCACCCTCCACGTCCGGCGGGGAGAGCCGACGACGGTGGACAAGACGGTCACCCTGTTCATCGACAGGGACCGCGCCATCATCGAGCCCGCCGTGGAAGCGGTCCGGTGGCTGCCTCGCCTCGGCCGGTTCGAGGACCTGCTGGAACGCCATGTGCTGGCGTGGCGTCACCTGTGGACACGGTTCCACGTGGAAATGCCCGGCAAGGAGGAGTGGCTGTGCATCCAGCGCCTCCACCTCCTGCACCTGCTCCAGTCGGTGTCGATGAACACCGTCGACCTTGATGTGGGCGTTCCCGCCCGAGGGCTGCATGGTGAGGCCTACCGCGGGCACATCCTGTGGGACGAGCTGTTCGTCTTTCCCGTACTGAACCTGCGGCTTCCGTTGCTCACACGCTCCCTGCTGCGATACCGGTACCGGCGACTGCCTGAGGCCCGTGCAGCCGCCCGGGAGGCCGGCTACGACGGGGCGATGTACCCCTGGCAGTCCGGGAGCAACGGTGAGGAGGAGAACCAGCAGCTGCACCTGAACCCGGACTCAGGGCGTTGGATTCCCGACCCGACGCACCGGCAGCGTCACGTGGGGATCGCCGTCGCCTACAACGTGTGGCAGTACTACCAGGTGACCGGCGACCACGAGTTCCTCATCCACTACGGAGCCGAGATGCTGCTGGAGATAGCGCGGTTCTGGGGCAGCATCGCCGTCTTCGACCACGCAAGCGACCGCTACGTCATCCGGGGCGTGATGGGGCCCGACGAGTTCCACTCCGGCTACCCCGGGCAGGAGCAGGACGGCATCGACAACAACGCCTACACCAACGTGATGGCCTCGTGGGTGCTTCGCCGGGCCATGGAATCCGTCAACCTGCTGCCGGAGCAGAAGCGTCGCGAGCTCCTCGAGGCGATGGGCCTGCACCGTGAGGAGCTCGAGCGCTGGAATGACGTCGCGCGCCGGCTCTTCGTCCCCTTCCACGACGGCATCATCAGCCAGTTCGAGGGTTACGAGGATCTGGAGGAGCTGGACTGGGATGCCTACCGGGAGAGGTACGGCGATATCCAACGGCTCGACCGCATCCTGGAGGCCGAGAACGACACGGTGAACCGCTACAAGGCCTCGAAGCAGGCCGACGTCCTGATGCTTCTGTACCTGCTCTCCGCGGACGAGCTGCGGGAAGTGCTCGGGCAGCTCGGCTACGACCTCGAACCGGAAGCGATCCCCCGCACGATCGGCTACTACCTGGCCCGGACGTCACACGGGTCAACGCTCAGCGCCGTCATCCATGCCTGGGTACTGGCTCGGGCCGAGCGCAAGCGGGCGCTGGACTTCCTGAAGCAGGCGCTGGAGGCCGACGTGGCCGACATCCAGGGCGGGACCACACCGGAGGCTATCCACCTCGCCGCCATGGCCGGCAGCGTCGACCTGCTACAGCGCTGCTTCTCCGGGCTTGAGACCCGCGACGGCCAGCTGAAGCTGAACCCGCACTGGCCCGCGTCGCTCGGCGTGCTGGAGTTTTCCATCCACTACCGGGAGCACCCACTCACCCTGCGCATTCAGGGCAACGGCGTGGAGGTGGTGGCCGGTCCCGGCATGCAGCACCCGATCCGCGTTGCCTGCCGAGACGAGGTCGCCGAGCTCGAACCGGGGTCTAGGCTGAGCTTCCCTCTGCGAGGCCGAGGAGAGCGAGCATAGGGAGACGGCAGATGAACGACCTCAGGACCTGTTTACAGGTTCTCGGCTCCGGCCACCGTTGACTCCGCGCACTACCGGGGGATCGTCTCTGCACCAGCGAGAGCTAGGAGCGGCTTTGAATCCGGAGGCCAGCTCCCACCGCCAAAACAGCGAGGACAGCGACGCCGGATACTCAGAAGCCGGATGCGCCGATGACGGAAAATGATGGCTGCAGCGGCGGGCTAACTGGTGGGAAGGCTCTGGCAGCAGAGCCCACCAAGTCCTACAACTCGGCCTCGAAGCCGACCCCGCCGACCGACTGGCCAGGCTCAGCGAGCACATGATCTGCTCCGGATCAGTTGCCATGTTATGCCGTTCCCCCCGCATTCCTGCATGAACAGGTATCAGAGCGGACATTCCGGAACGGCCGCAAACCCAGGTCGATCTAAAGAGTAATCAGCAAATCATGTTGTAAGCGGCCTTGGCCTCCATGAAGTGGCGAACGCGAAAACCCGACGGAAGGACGAACGAGGATGAACACCCAGAAGAGACTCCACAGGGCGGTACCCGGTCCGCCGTAGGCAGCCGCTCCCCCACACAACCGAATAGTCCGATTCCGGGACCCACACACCCGGAACATCAGGTCAGAGGCGAGAGTGTGCACAATGTGCACACGAAAAAAGCACCAAAAAAGCCCCTGACCTGCGGAAACACTGTGCCCGAGGTGGGACTCGAACCGGACTCCAGCCCCTGAATTTCCGCCACTCCCGCCGAAACCTCCGCAGTCCGGCCCAGTCCGGCCGATGTACGACCCGGTCCGAAGCCCAGGGTGTGCACATTGTGCACACCCCCTTTCTTGCCCAATTAGTTGCCGGGCCCAGAAGTCTGCCGTGACAGTGCGGGCCACGAAAGTTCCACGCTCTGCGTGATGGGCTCCGCTCTGGCCTAATCTTCTCCGAAGCGTCGGTGACGACTGCTATCAGACACCCACCGAGGTGGCATTGCACAGTTTGGGTGTCGATATGGGTCATGGCCGTTCGTTCCTCGTTTCCGAACATCTCATAGGCGAACGGATATGTAGCGGCATGACTGACACTCACTGGCCGCCCTCGCAGAAGTGGGGCACCCAAGGCTCTGTGTTGCGCCGTTACTTAAGCCTGGGATGACCAATCCGAGCGTTTCGGCCCCTTCGCTTGCGTGGTCTGAGGTGGAGATGCCGTCTTACCGAGCTTCGTGACAGCTCGGGTCCGGGTTTCCTTGAGGGCACTGAGAAAACAACCTGTACCGGGTTCGTGAGACATTTTTGAGAACGTTTCCTCGAAAAACGGGAACCGCAAAGCAGATGTCGTATGACCTATAGTTCGTGAGACTGGCGGACGGCTACGCCAACAACACCGAAGTGAGTGTTGGATCCGCCGTGAACAGATGGCGAAGGCACCGTGAATTGCGGCGTGTGCGTTGAAACCCGCGTCCCCCGGCACCGTAGCGTCACGGTCATGATCACACCCAATCATCGTTTCCGCAATGCTGCCATCGCCGCCCTGGCCGTGACCGTGCCGGTTGCCTTCCTTGCCCCCGCCGGTGCCTCCACGACGGCGCCGGGCACCGCACTCCACGCTGCTGCCGTCACCCCGGACCCGTCCGCCAACCTCGATCTGGGTGCTCGCGGCCTCCCGGAGTCCCGCACCGTCACCACCCTGGCCCCCGGCCTGACTCGGACATCCATCACCCGGGGAACCCCCAACCAGGACTTCTTCTGGACCGCTGAGATTGCCGTTCCGTCCACCTCCCCGGATCCGGACAAGCCGGCGTCAGCACTGTCCACCCAAGCGCGGGCCCAGAAGGTCGCCGACAAGCTCAACGCCGCAGGCGTTGTTGCCCGCGTCGAACATGTCCAGTCACCGCAGCTGGCCGACGCCGGAGGGGATCTCGGCTACCGCGTGCGTGCCGGACACTTCACGGCCAAAGCCGACGGCGCCGCCACAGTGGCTCAAGTCAAGGCGGCCGGCTACAAATCCTCGGTGATCTACACCGGCTGGGACGGCGACGAAAACTCCAGCGAGAACGACCATGGGCCCTGGAAGCTGGAGATCCTCACTATCGACCCCAAGGAGTTCCGCGGCGACCTCACCTCCTCCTTCGGCCCCAACCTTGAGGACCGGGAAAAGACCAGCCAGCTCGCGGCCGCCTCGGGCGCCCTGGCTGCGACCAACGGCGGCTACTTCGTCATGGACCCTGCCGCCGGGGCCCCTGGCGATCCCGCAGGCGCGGCAGTGCGCGACGGCAAGGTCCTCAGCGAGCCCGTCGGGGACCGGCCCTCCCTGGTCATCGGCGCCAAGAACGAGACCTCCATCCAGCGCCTGCACTGGCGCGGCACAGTCACGGCCCCCGGCAACACAGCAACGCTCGCTCTGGACGGATTGAACCGGGTGCCGGGCCTCATCCGCAACTGCGGCGGCACCGACGACACTCCGACGAACCTGCCGCTGCACGACTTCACCTGCACCGACGCGGACGAGATCGTCGCCTTCACCCCCGACTTCGGCGACTCGACACCGTCCGGTCCAGGACTTGAAGCCGTCCTCGACGCCCACGGCACGGTCACCGCCGTCAACAACACCCGGGGCACCGCCGTCCCGGCCGGTGGCCACACCCTGCAGGCCATCGGAACGGACGTCGACAAGCTCGCTGCCCTGGCTAAGCCCGGCTCCAAGCTGAAGGTAGCCACAGACCTCCTCGACGAGGGCGGGAAGCTCCTCAAGACCAGCGCCACCACCGACGTCGTCAACGGCGGACCCACACTCGTCCAAGACGGTGAACTCAACGTGACCGCCAAGCGCGACGGCATGGTCCGCACCGACGACAGTAACTCCTTCTTCTACGGGTGGGTGCACAAGCGCAACCCGCGCACCATCGCAGGCGTTGACGCCCAGGGCCGCACCCTCCTGGTCACAGCCGACGGGCGCCAGACGACGTCCCTCGGACTGAGCATCAAAGAAGCTGCCGATGTGGCCCGCTCACTGGGCATGGTTGACGCGATCAACCTCGACGGCGGAGGATCAACCACCATGGTCCAAGGCGGCCAGGTCGTAAACTCCCCCTCCGACGCAACCGGTGAACGCCCGGTCGGAGACGCACTCCTCATTTTGGCCGGCCGCAAAGGCTAGGCCCGGTCAAACCCCGCCCACGGCACCTGTTGTCGCGGGCGGGGTCTTCTTCGCTAAGCCAGCCGGAACTCGCGCCAGAGCGGGTAGTGGTCAGAGATCCGCCAGGACACTTCGCTGCAGGTGAGCCCTCGGTAGACGTGTGGGATGAAGCCGAAGGTCCCGGCGCGCTGCCCGAAGGTCAGTCCCTTCAGCCGGGAGGTGCCGTCTGGTTGGAGACCCAGGCCAGCTGGTCGTAGAAGTGCTTGGTCATATCATCGTCGAAGATGGTCCGCGGGACGGCGTTCAGTTCGGTCGGCGGCCACAGGCCCGTGGAGATGAACGCTTCGTAGAGCGGGTCGCCGATCCGGTCCAGGTTGAAGTCGCCGAGCACGATGAGGTTGGAGTTCCAGTCGTTGGGCCGGACCGCCCAGGCATGCATCCATTGGGCGAACGCGGTGATCTCAGGTAGGCGCTTGGCGGGTTTCTTGCCCCAAAGGACGTGCACGGAGGCGAGGGTGAATTCCGCCCCGGAGTCGCTCACCGTTGCCGTTTTGCGACTGCACACTAGTGGCACAGCCGTGTTTCTGGGGCCAGCAGGAATTCGCACCAGAGCGGGTAGTGGTCTGAGATCCGCCAGGACACCTCGGTGCGGGTCTTGTCCCGGAAGATGTGCGGGATGAAATCGAAGGAGCCGGCACCCTGCCCGTAGGCGAGCCCCTTCAGCAGGGATGTGCCGTCAGGGTCGGAGAACCATGCGATCTGGTCGTAGAAGTGCCGGGTGCGGTCATCATCGAAGATCGTCCGCGGAACGGCGTTCAGCTCTGTCGGCGGCCACAGGCCGGTTGCAACGAACGCCTCGTACAGTGGGTCACCGATCCGGTCGAGGTTGAAATCCCCAAGCACAATGAGGTTGGAGTTCCAGTCGTTGGGCCGAACCGCCCATCCCCTCATCCATTGGACGAAGGCTGTGATCTCGGGCATCCGCTCGGCTGGGTTCTTGCCCCAGATCACGTGGACGGACGCGAGGGTGAATTCGGTACCGGCCCGGGAGAAGCTGGCTGTGTAGGGGGTGCGGGCGAACTGGCGCTGCGGGTTGTCCTCGATCGGCGGCAGTACGATCTCCCCGACCAGCCCCGAGGGCTGGACCCGTTCGGTGGCGTAGAGGTATGAGAGACGTTCACCGTTGCCAGCGCCTCCCTCCGTCACGTCCGAGACGATGGCCCGCCACCGCGGCCCGAGAGTGGCCAGCAGGCGTTTGAGGGCCTGGGGGTTCCGGCGGGATTCCTGGACGCCCACGACGTCGAAACGGGAGATCACTTCGGCAAGGCAAGCGACCGCGTGCCAGTCACGTGTGGGTGAGTCCCTGGGACCGGCCGTCCACTTGGCCGTCAGGCTGCCAAGGGCACGGATGTTCCACGTCCCGATCAAGAGGTTGGACTCGGCTCTGACGGGGATGGTGTTGTCCAGGGCAGTGCGCAACCGGTCCAGGTCTTCGGCAACGGCTGCCGGCGGCTGTTCCGTCATGCCTCCATGCAGGCAGACTGCCCGCCTGATGGGAACAGCCACACTGGGTGGCGGGCGCTCCATTGACAAGGCCTGTGGTTCTGAGGATTGTCGTTTCTACCGGTCCCGGCCAGCTCCACAAGGTGGCAGCAGCTTCCCTTGAGACAACGAGGGGCTCCCGGATTGATCCGGATGTGGCGCCGCAGGAGTCCCCGCGGCGTCGGACGGAATGGTGGCGCAGGCACCACTTGGGAATCGGGTGCATTCGCCTGCTTGACTAAAGTGCACCTGTTGTCAGAAGAGGTGGATGCAATGGGCTTTCCGGGTGGTGATGGCCGGCTTCCGGTGATCTATGTCCGCGGGTTCGCAGGTGGGGCCGGAGCGATAAACAATGCAGTGGACGATCCGTTTTACGGTTTCAGCCAAGGATCGGTGCACGTCCGCGCTGACGGCAATGGCCGGGCACAATTCCACCAGTTCGAATCGCCGATGTTGCGCCTGATAACGGACCACAAATATGAGGTGCCCGTCCATGGGGACCAGTGGGCTTTCCTGAGCCGTGCCGAAACGGCCTCGGTAAACCCGGCCTCCGTCTGGATCTACCGTTTCTATGACGGGTCTTCGGACACTTTTTCACGGGACCCGGAGACGTTCTCCTTCGAGGAGGCAGCTGCTGACCTGTTCGAGCTGATCAAGCTCGTCCTGGAAAAGACAGGGGCCCCGAAGGTGTTCCTGGTCGCTCACTCCATGGGTGGGCTGATCTGCCGCTCGCTCCTGCAGCGCGTCATACCTGAGGCACTTGCAGACGCCGGGGAGGTGTTCGATCCGGCCGCCGGCACCAAATACGTGGCCCGGCTCTTCACGTATGCCACCCCCCACGGAGGGATAACTTTCGCCATCGGCTTCGGAGTGCTTGAGCGCATCCGGGACGCCACGGCGGTCCAGGGCGCCGACATTTTCGGTCCGGACAGGATGTATGAATATCTGACTCCAGCCCCCGTCCGGTCAACACGGACCCGGGAGAACTTCCTCAGCACCGAAATACCCGACGACGGATTCCCCGTGGATGAAATTTTCTGCCTCGTCGGCTCCAACCCTGAGGATTATGACGTTGCATTCGGCCTGTCCTCGAAGGCCGTTGGCCCCCGCAGCGACGGCCTCGTGCAGATTGAAAACGCCGCGGTCCGTGGGGCGCCGCTGGCCGTCGTCCACCGCAGCCACAGCGGCAGGTACGGGATCGTGAACTCTGAAGAGGGCTACCAAAACCTTCAGCGGTTCCTCTTCGGCGACCTCAAAGTCGAAGTACAGACCGTGGGCTTCACCGTCGGCCGAGATGCACCTCCCGAGGTCGTCTTCCAGCTCGACGTCGGACTGGCTATCCGAGGCCTTCCCGTCCTGGTCCATGAACAAAGCGCTGAACACTACTGCCCCGTTCAAATCGAGCGATGGAGAGAAGGAGACCCCATTGATTCTCCTGTGCCTCTCCTCACCACATTTCTCTCTTCGAAGGCGCCTCGCCCGCGTGTGGGAGGCATCGTGGTGCCGCGGCTGCGCCACGCGCTGAACCTGCGCCTGATGTCCATCACGGAGAGGGACGGCCATTTCTTCTTTGACGACCATCTCGAACAGACGGAGGACTGGCAGGACACGCTGCTCGTCGAGATCGAACCCCCCTCCGAGGGCAGGCTACTGCCCAGGGCCTGGGCAGCATGGAACAGCACCGTTCGGGCCGCGGTTCGGGACTGGGACCCTGAAGACAAGGACTTCCTGGAGGACACCGACCCCGCACCCGAGCATTGGAGCGGGCGGATCGACGTACCAGGAATATCCCGGGACCTGCTCGGTCACAATGCTGGCATCCGCATCACGGTCACCCCGCGCTCACTTGATCTCGGTTCCGCTTGACATGTGGGGTGGAGACTGTCGGTTGTCAGGAGGGCTCTGCCCGGGTCGTGGCGGGCGGCTGCGAGGATGGCGCTTAGAACGTCCGGATGACGATCAGCCTGTGGCCTTCAGGGACCCGGGCCTCGACGCGCACTGGCCATCGAGCGTTACCTGGGGGCCAATACAAGACCGAAAGCTTTCCCGTGCTGACTGCGGCCCTGCTCTTTATCTCGCCGGAGGACTGTAAGTTCGCCATTGTGACCGAGACGGATCAACGCCGCCCTGGTCCTTGGATGAGTTCATGGCGATGCCGCAGGTTGAAATCCGGACTGACATTCCCTCGGGGCCCTAGTTGTTGCTGGGCCTCGGCCGTGCCCGGCGAACGGGAAGGAGCGTGTGGGCAGAATCAGCCGCGGCCAGGAAATTGAGGATGAGACCGGTGAGGACATCCGGTTGTTCCAATGGAAGCGCGTGAGAGGCCCCGGGGACCACGGCCAGCTGGCCTTCAGGCAAGGCCTCGTACAGCGAGACCCGTATGTGGCAGTGCGACCAAATCATCGTCGCCGCCGACGACGAGCACAGGCCGGGCAATTCGCGCGATGTCGGTCGTCGTGAGCGTCGGCTCCGCACCGAACATTCTGAAACTCTTGCTGATGGCCACTTCCAAGTGCTCGGGACCGTCAGGTGAGCGTTCGATGTAGGCCTTGCCCAGTGCCTGCGCAAGCGAAGATTCAGGGTCCATCTCAACGGCCATGGAGCCGTCGAAGTGGTAGTTAGCCTCGATTTTTCATGGTGCTCGTTGATGGCCGTTGATGTGTGGCCGCGGCTGGTGGGCGGTTGTTTTCTGTTTTCGGGCAGTGTGGTGTGGCCTGTTGGTTCGCC
>NZ_JBVAYY010000031.1:0-7885 GCF_055412885.1 Pseudarthrobacter leeuwenhoeki
CGCCGCCGGGCTGCTGAACAAAACCTTCAACACCGACGCCGTGAAAGCCGACATGCTCGTCGGCATCGCCAAGATCACCGTCAACACCAAGTAACACCCACCAGGAATAACCGAGAACGCCACGGACCTTGGGGTCCGTGGTGTTTCGGTTCGGCGGTTAGAGTGGTCGCTGGCGGCCACGGAATGGTGAAGTGATCCAGACATGCAGAAGCTTGACGGGCAGAAGATCACCGAGGCGTTGGCGGCCAAGTTTGCCTCGCCGACACGCAGCACACGTCTGACCGTTGTCCTGGGCCGCTGGCTTGGGATCACCTTCAGCATCTGTTTTCTCACCGGCCTTTTCAGCCACGGACTTCAGAATCCGCCCTCCTGGATGTTCTTTCCCACCAGCCCCGTGTGGATCTACCAGCTCACTCAGGGACTGCACGTGACGGCCGGTATCGCCGCGATCCCGCTGCTGCTGGCCAAGCTCTGGTCGGTATACCCGGAACTGCTGACATGGCCGCCGGTTAGGTCCTTGGTACACGGCCTCGAGCGGGCCTCCATTGCCCTGTTCATCGCCTCATCGCTGCTGCAGTTGACCACCGGCCTGATCAATACCTACAAGTGGTATCCGTGGCCGTTTCCGTTTCGCGAGACCCACTACTGGCTGGCCTGGGTGATTTGGGGCTCGCTCCTGCTGCATTTGGCTGTCAAACTCCCGGTCATTGCGGCTAACTGGCGTCGGCGATCATCAAGGGGGCTCGCTGTCGGCGGGCCTGCCGCGCCCGATAGCGCCGCTGCCGAGGTCGAGCCCGATAGCGCCGCTGCCGAGGTCGAGCCCGCTTCCGACGCCGGCTCGGCACGTCCCGGACGCTGGTCCCGGCGGGCGTTCTTGACGGCGGTCGCGGCCGCGACCGGAGCCGTCGTTGTAACGACGGCGGGACAGTCGTTCTCCTGGCTCGCACCGGCCAACCTGTTCGCCCCACGCAAAATGGGGGAAGGTCCCCAAGGGGTGCCGGTGAACCGGACCGCGGCTGATGCCAAGGTGACGGACCTTGCGATGTCCTCGACTTGGGCGCTCATGGTCCGCTCGGGGGATTCCAGCAGGTCCTTCACTCTGGATAAGCTCCGGGCAATGCCCCAGTACAGCCACGAACTGCCGATCGCGTGCGTTGAGGGGTGGAGCCAGATGGCTACCTGGCGGGGCGTCCGCGTTCAGGACCTGCTCGCAGCCGTCGGCGCCCCCGCAGGTTCTGAACTCAAGTTCACCAGCCTGGAGCCGGAAGGCGCCTACCGCACGATGAACATGCCGGCTGAGTACTCCCGGGACGAGAAGACGCTGGTGGCCCTTGAACTCAACGGCTCGGTCCTCGATCTGGACCATGGCTACCCGGCTAGAATCATCGCCCCCGGCCGTCCCGGAGTGCTGCAGACCAAGTGGTTGCACAGCGTGGAGGTGCTGTGAAAACGTCCTGGACTGTCAAAGCCGCCCGGGGAGCGCTTGGGGTCACGGGCGTGGCGATTCTGGTCTATGGGCTGCTGGGGCTGCCCACCCAACTGGGTCCGTCGCAGCTGATCGGCCTGTTGACATGGATGGCCGTTGCCATCCTCATACACGACGGCGTCATTGTGCCACTCTCCACCGTTGCCGGGGCAGGCCTGACCCGGGCCGGCGCGAAACTCCAACCCGCGTCCGCGGCCGTCCTCCGCGGTGCCCTGCTCACCGGCGCCCTGGTGACCCTGCTGGCAGGGATCCTGCTCAAGGCCCAGTCCGCGGCGCAATCCGCCACGGTCCTGGAAGCCGACTACGCCGGGAACCTGGTGTGGTTCTGGGTAGTCCTGGCCCTGACCTCCACTGCGACCATCGTTGTCCTGGAGCGCCGGGCCCGCCGGTCAGTGACCATCAGGCTCTGACCGGGGCAGCGGGATTACAAGACCGCTGTCAACACGCGCTCTCTTCATCAAGAAAATCTGCCCGTGCACTAAGCGGGAGGCACAACCGCCGGACCCCGGTCCTTGGGGGTCCGGGGGTCCTGTAATAGAAGCTTGCCTCAGTCGGGCGTTGGGAACCCCTTGTCGCCCTGCCTGTTTGGTCAGGCCGGTTCGCCGCGCAGGGGAGCGGTGGCAAACTCGCGCATGCCTTCGTCAAACCCCACTTCCGGGGCCCAGCCGAGTTCGGCTTTGATCAGTTCCGAAGACGCCGTGACGTGGCGGACGTCGCCGAGCCGGTATTCGCCGGTCACTACCGGCGGCGGACCTGCGCTGAAGGTGCTCAATGCCGCCGCGACTTCACCGATCGTGCGTACCTCGTCCGCACCGACGTTGTAGGCCCGGAATCCCGGGGTGCCGGGGCTGGACAGTGACTCTGTCGCGGCGATGTTCGCCGCTGCGACATCCCGGACATGGATAAAGCTGCGCCGCTGGCCGCCGTCTTCGAACACGCGCGGAGCCGTGCCACGGGCCAGCGCCGAACGGAACAAGGACGCGACTCCGGCGTACGGGGTGTCCCTGGGCATCCTTGGACCATAGACGTTGTGATAGCGCAGGGCGATGGCCGATCCGCCGGTGCTCCGGGCCCACGAGGCGGCAAGATATTCCTGGCACAATTTCGAGGTGGCATAGACGTTCCGGGGATCCAGGGCCGCGTCCTCGGTGACCATGGCCGGGACAAGGACTGCCCCGGATGCCGGGTCGCGGGGATCGTAAATACCGGCGCGCAGGTCAGCCTCGGCGCGGGGCCCGGGCCGGACGGGAAGCCCGGTCCGGGGATCGGCATACGCGCCCTCGCCGTAGACCACCATCGAGGAGGCCAGGACCAGGCGCGTGATGCTGTGGCGTTCCATGGCGGCCAGGAGGATGGCCGTGGCGTAGTCGTTGTTGCGGATGTAGTCCGGTGCGTCGGCGAAGCTGACGCCCAGTCCGACCTTCGCGCTCTGGTGGCAGACCGTATCGACACCCCGTAATGCCGAATCGACCGTGGCCGGGTCCGTGACATCGCCGGTCAGGAGTTCCACCTGCGGGCCAAAGACGGGCGGCGCGGAATGAAGTCCGGGGTCCAATGAGTCGAGGACGCGCACTGACCAGCCTTTGGCAAGGGCGGCATCGACGATGTGGGAACCGATGAACCCGGCACCTCCGGTGATGAGGAGTTTCATCTGGCGTCCGCCATGTCCCGGATGGCCGGGAGTGCCATGATCCGGCGTACCGCTTCCTGATCCATCAGCGGCCGGGCGCGGTAGCTCTCACTGATGGCGGCGACAGTCGCTTCAAGAACGGCCAGGACACTGTGCTGGGCATTCTTTAGCCGGGCGAAGACGGCGTCGGCGGTGACCGGTTCCGAGCCGTCGTGTCCGGTATCGGAATCGGTGATGAACGCCAAATTGGCGAAACCCATGTTGAGCTCGGCGGCCAGCAGGGGTTCGGGGTACTGGGTCATGCTGATGATGTCAGCACCGCCGGTGACGTACCAGGCGGACTCGGCCTTCGTGGAGAATCGTGGTCCGTTGATCACGACCACCGTTCCCTGCGGGACGTAGGCGATGTTGTGTGCTTCAAGGGCGGCAGCCACGTGCGCACGCAGGGTGGGGCAGAAAGGTTCTGAGGCTGGCAGGTGCTGGACACCGGCGGGCGGGACGCCGTCAACGACGGTCCCGTCGAAAAAGGTGTCCGCGCGTCCCCAGCTGCGGTCGATGAGCTGGTCCGTCACCACGAACGTGTCGGGGCCGAAGCCTTCCCTGAGGCCGCCCACGGCCGAGGAGGAAAGGATGGCTTCGACGCCGAGGCTCTTAAGCGCCCATAGGTTGGCGCGGTAGTTGATTTTTTGGGGCGGAAGTGAATGTTTTCCGCCGTGGCGGGGGAGGAAGGCCACGGTGCGTCCGCCGACGTCGGCAAGAGTCACGGGACCAGAGGGTGGACCGTACGGGGTGTAAACGTCGATGGTGGCCAGGATCGCCGATCCGGGGAGCTGGTAGGTTCCGGAACCGCCGATGATGCCGATGCGTGCCTGTGGCGTGCCGGTGGGTGCTGTGTTCATGGTGCAATCATGTCATTCGGGGTCGGCGGGGTGCGGGGAAGGGGGGCTCCGGTCACGGGGTCGTCCCCGCAGCAACCGGCGTCGGGGACTCGAGGCCGGCGAGGGCTGCCAGCTGAAGTTCTTTACGGCGCCGCGACCAGACACCGGCTGCGACGGCGCCGACGGCGAGAAGCAGTGCCGTTTGGTGCAGCGGAAGGCCGAAGGGGTCCTTGGCGGGAAGCATGTAGATGGTGTCCAGGGCAAGGATGACGGCGACGTATTCCCAGCGCCGGCTCAGGACAATGAACGGCAACAGCATAAGCGCATACCAAGGATAGTTGGGGCTGATGATCAGCAGCGTCAGTCCAATCATGAGGGTCTGGTGCTCCCAGACATTCCCGGTCCGGGTCCGCCGCAGCACGAAGAGCGCGACGACGGCCAGCGCCGCGGCGCTGAGCATTGGCGGCCAGGCTCCGGTGGAGAGAAGTTGCGCAAGCCCGAAGCGGGTCCCGCCGCCCTGGCTATAGCCCTCCTCCTTGAGGTAGCCGGGAAGAAAGCCCAGTACTCCGGCCCCGGCAGCGGCCAGATAGGGCACGTATAGGATGACGAAAGTTGCCAGCGCCGCGGCAATGAACCGGGCCGGGCGCCGGAACAACAAAGCAGGGGCGGCGATGACCGGAATGAGTTTCGTGGCCACGGCGGCCCCGAACACCATCCCGGAGCGCAGCGGTTTGCCTCCGGTCAGCAGCATTCCGGCGGCCAGGATCAGGGCACCACCGAGCAGATCAACATGGGCATTGTTCACGGCTTCCAGCTGCACGAATGGGCTCCAGCCCCAGACTGCGGCGAGGTGAAGGGGCAGGCCGCGTTTGGCCAGGGCACCGAGCAGCAGCAGCGTCACGGCCACGCTGATGAGCAGGCCTCCGAGCTGGAAAGGCAGGTATCCAACCGAGTCCGGGACGAAGGCCCGCACCCCGAAGAAGTAGATCTCTGCCGTGGGCGGATAGATCGTGGGCACGTGCGGCCGGTTAATGGCCGTGCACACCGGACTTCCCGACGGGTAGCCGAAGGCCGGGACGGATTCCGTCCCGAACAAGTCCTTGGCGCACACGGGCCTGCCCCCGTCGCCGGTGGCACCGGGGGCGAACAGCCAGTCCGGCCGCAGATCGGCGAGGGTCTCATCGACGGGCACGTACGAGTAGGGGGAGATGCCCGCCTTTTGGGCAATCCCGTCCCAGGCGTACCGGGCGGAATCGTTACTAGTCCGCGGCGGAGCGCTGACGGCAACCAGGCCCAACAGCACAGTGCCCGCGATGATGACGGCACCCACGCGGCGTCCGGGGACGCGCCGGAGGGGACTGACAGCCCCAAGGAGGACACACCAGGACAGGAAGGTGCCGACAATGGGTGCAGATTCGAAGGGGTTGTGGGGGACGACCATCCACCACAGCAAGCCCGCCAGGATCATTACCAGCGCCGTCAGCGTGGCGGCCAGCCTGAGGATGGAGCGTTGCGCGCCGTCGGTCGGCGGCGAAGGTTCAGCGACGGTCACACTGCGGTCCTGTCTGGCCCGGTGCAGGGTGAGAGCCGGCAAAAGACGCGGCCCTGTAGTCGTTGAACGGAGGCTATGGTCCATTCACTGCGCTGCGCCCGGGACGCGAGACCCACGCTTCCCGTCCGTGCCCAGCGGAATGGTTCGCTCTGGTTTCCGCTCGAGTCCTCCAGCACGGCGGAGTAGACGGTGTCCAGGTCCTCGTCGGCCTCCACTTCGACCAGGAGAGTCCCGCGCGGAGCGATGAGCTGGCCGCAGCGGAGCAGCAGGGACGTGATGCTTCCGCCGATGCCGATGTTTCCGTCGAGCAGAATGATTGATTGCCAAAGGCCGGTCTGCGGTACCGGAGCGAATACCGATTGTTCCAGGGCCCTGGCGCCGCGGGCGCGCGCCCGGCGGACCGCCTCCGGGCTGGTATCGATCCCCAGCGCGGGAAGGCCCATTCGCTGGGCGGCAGCCAGAAGTCTGCCCGGTCCGCAGCCGATGTCCAGAACCGGTCCCTGAAGACTCTGCAGGAGCGAACGTTCGAGCAGGGTTGCTTCCCCACACCAACTTTGGACGTCGAAGTCCACTGGGGCTGCCGTATGGTCAATGTCCGGACGAAGGGTCAGGGTACCGGATCCGTCCGCCAGCGCCCTGGCGTAGGGCTCCGCGTGGCCTTGGCCGAAGTGAGTGGCTGATGCCACGCCGGTGGCCGTCACGGCAGGACACCGGTAAGGGGCAATGAGTCCTGAAGGCCCTGGGCTGCGTCATGGACAGCGTGCGCGAACGTGGTTCCCGGTATCGCGGAGGCGATGTTGAGCGCATCGCTGAAGTGGTCCATATCCGCCAGTTCATCCAGCGTCCCGACACTGAGGCCCTGGGCCAGCAGGCGGGCAAGCTGCCGTGCCCCGGTCGTGTGAGTGGACATCGGCACTCCCCGGATCAGGGCCCCGTCGGGGCGGCGCAGCGCGAGGGCCCAGAATCCCCCGTCCGTGGCCGGGCCGATCCAGGCGTCATGACCTGGAGCACCCATGGACCAGTCGTGAAGGAGCGGCGCCACGTGGTCAGCCGAGAACTGCGGAGTGTCCATGCCGATGATGAGCAGCGGACCGGTGGCCGCGTCGCAGATGGCGGCGAGCCGTTCATCCAGCCCTCCGGTTGTCTGCGGTACGAAGGTGAAGCCTGCGGCGTCCGCCGCAGCCGGTGTTCCGTCCATGACCAGCACCCGGTTCCGTACCGGGAGGAGCCGGACCGTATCCAGGGTCCGGCTCAGGCTTAACTGGGCCAGGGCGGCGGCCCATTCGGGGCTCAGCGGAGGGCTCATCCGGGTCTTCACACGGCCCGGCAGGCACTCTTTGGCGATGACGGCCACTGTAAGATCCATGCTCTTGCTCATAACCGTCATTCGCTGCCGGGAGTCTTCCGGACCGGTCCGGAAGACGAAGCCGCCGCGGCAGACTTGAGCTGGACGGACATATCCCGAACCGCCGTCACCGTTCCGCGCACCGTTCCGGTCACCTTGGACTTGCCGGTGCGGGGGGCATACGGGACGGGCATCTCCAAGATCCTCCACTGGCGCAGACTCGCCTTCAGGAACATCTCCAGCGGGTAGCCGCTGCGGCGGTCCTCCAGCCCGAGGGACAGCAACTCAACGCGTCGCGCTGCCCGCATCGGTCCAAGGTCGGTCACGCGTTCCCCGGTCAGGCGCCGGAGCCGCCAAGCCAGGACGACGTTGGCGATCCGGGCATGCACGGGCCAGGAGCCGCGCTGCGGTTGGCGACTGCCCAGCACCAGATCCGCTGTGCCGCTGACGACGGGGGCGACCAGCCCCGGCAGCTGCGCTGGGTCGAGCGACCCGTCGCAATCGCAGAACGCGACGAACTCCGCAGTCGCCGCGACCAGGCCGGCATGGGCGGCTGCTCCAAACCCCTGCCGACCCTCATGGATCACGAGCGCGCCCAGGCTCGCTGCGAGCTCGGCGGAACCGTCCGTGGAACCATTGTCGACAACGATGGCCCGGTACCCTTCCGGCATGCGGGACAGCACCCACGGCAGGGCGCCGCGTTCGTTCAAACACGGCAGAACGACATCAACCATGGCTCCAGTCATGTAAAACGCCTCTCAAGATATGGTTCCCGCAGCGGCGCTTCGCCCGGGATTCCCTACGGTACGCGAACAGAAAAGTGCCACGGACCCCAAAGGAGGAGCCGTGGCACTTCCCGCCGGTGCAGACCATGCGTCCGGCAGGTATTCCTGGTGGGTGTTACTTGGTGTTGACGGTGATCTTGGCGATGCCGACGAGCATGTCGGCTTTCACGGCGTCGGTGTTGAAGGTTTTGTTCAGCAGCCCGGCGGCG
>NZ_JBVAYY010000032.1:0-7875 GCF_055412885.1 Pseudarthrobacter leeuwenhoeki
CCGGCGCACACGCTTCGCAATGGCAGCGCCGTAAGGAACCTATCTGGGGGTGGCGGGCCCATGTTCCCAACACACTGGGAACCGCCCGGGCCCGGGTGATCTCAATCTCTGCGCACTCCCCGAATCCATCATGAGGAGGGAAGTGCCCGGCCTGATTCTTAGCGCTCTTTTGGCAGGAAACCAGCCACCAACACGGCATGATTCTCCGGCTGAAACGGCCTACAGATAGTCGATCACACACACGCCAAGGCAGTCGCCGCCTGGCGCACCGCCCTCAAACCGGCCGGCACACCCGCGATTGCCCAGCGCAGCTTCAGCACCGCATCCACCGAAACCGACACCACCACCGTGTCCCTGCCCGCCCCGGCAGGGCGGGCTGCAGGGGACCTGCTGGTCGCATCCTTCACCGCGGACCGGAACCCCACGGCCGCTGTCCCGGCCGGATGGACCGCGATCGCCGACGGGCTGCCGATCAACAGCTCAGAGTCCTCGGGGGCACGGGTTTTCGCCTACTACCGGGTGGCCGGTTCCTCCGATCCGGCGAACTACACCTGGACGCTCAGCACCGCCAGGAAGTGGGGCGGCGGCATCAGCGCCTACACCGGTGTCAACACCACCACACCCCTGGACAGCACCGTCGCGACCGCCGTGGACAGCAGCTACGCCGCCACCAGCATCGAGGTAGGCAGCATCACCACGGCCAGCAACGGAGCCGCGCTGATCGGCGGCCTCGGGTTCGACAGCTCCAACTCCGCCGCTTCTCCGCCCCCCGGGTGGAGTGAGCGCTGGGAAACCAACGGTGGCCAGATCGCCGAAGTGGCCGACAGAATCCAGGACCCCGCCGCCTCAACGACCCACACCCTGCAAGCGGTCGACCCGACCACCTCAACCCTGACCGACACCGCCGGGCGCGTGACGACCTACAAGTTCAACGCCGCCCGCCAAACCACCTCAATCACCGACCCGCTCGGCAACATCACCACCGACACCTTCGACACCCACGACAACCACCTGAGCCGCCTTGATGACCTGGGCAACCTCACCACCTCGACGTACAACCCGAACAACACCTTGAAGAACATCACGTCCCCGGCCGGCGCGACCGGCGGAACCGGCAAGCAGGTCGACTACACCTACCCCGCCCCCACCGCGGGCGAGGCGTGGCTGGAGTTCCAGCCCCTCTCCTCCACCGACAGCGAAGGCAACGTCACGAACTACACCTACGACACGGCCACCCAACGCCCGTACCAGACCATCACCCCGGGCGGCGCAGCCGGTGGCGGCACCACCGTCAACCGGTACAAGGGCGACGCGGCCGGCACCACCTGCGGGAGCCTGCGGGGCCAGCTCTGCACGACGGCCGACGGGAAGGGCAACACGACCTCCATCACCTACGACGCCGCCCGGAACCCGGTCACCATCGCCCGCCCCGCCCCGCTGGGGTCCATCACGAACACCTTCGACGCCGCAGGCCGGGTAGCAACCAGCAAGGACGGCAAGAACCAGATCGCCACCTACGCCTACGACGACAACGACCGGCTGCTGCAGACCCGCTACGGGACCTGCGTCCCGGCGACCTGCGTGACCTACACCTACGATCCGAACGGCAACCTCAAAACTCGCGTAGATGCCGCCGGCACCACAACCCACTCCTACGACGTCCAGAACCGGCCGACCGCCAAGACCACCGGCGGCGGCACCACCTCCCTTGCCTACGATCAGGCGTCCAACGTCACCGGCTTCACCGACCCGACCGGGACCGTGAACTACCGCTACGACGCGGCCAACCGGCTGACCGCCCTGGCCGAACCCGGCGGGTCCTGCCCCGCCACACCGGCCTTCCCCAACACCACCAAGTGCACCGGGTTCAGCCACGACGACAACAACCGACGCACCGCAACCACTTACCCGACCGGGGTGAAAAACACCACCGTCTACGACAACGCCGGACGGATCGCATCCATCACCGCGACCAATACCGCCGCCGCGGTCCTCGCCAAGCGTGCCTACACGTACACCACGGGCGGTGCCATTGCCAGGGACGGCGCGCTGCGGAAAACCATGACGACCGAAACCGGGTCCGTCACCACCTACACCTACGACGCCGTGCAGCGGCTCAAAACCGCAGTCACCGGCACCGTCACCGAGGCCTGGACCTATGACCTGAACGGCAACAGGCTCACCGCCGCCAAAACCGGGGCCTCAACAGTCCATGCCGCGTACAACGCCGCAGACCAGCTCTGCTGGACCGGCAACTCCGCAGCAGCCTGCACGGCACCGCCGTCCGGAGCCTCCACCTACACCCACGACGGAAACGGCAACACCACCAAAGCCGGCCCACCCACCTTCACCTGGAATGCCTTCGACCAAATGACCGCAGCCGGGGCCACGAACTTTGCCTACGCCGGGTCATCGAACACCGAACGCACCACCGCCGGAGCCACCACTTTCCTCAACGGGTCCCACGGCACCACGAGGCAAACCACCGCCGGGGCGAACACCTCGTTTATCCGAGACCCGGACGGTACGCTCATCAGCATGCGCAACAGTGCCGGTGCGAGCTTCTACTACACGGCCGATGCGCTCGGCTCAACGATCCTTCTCACCGACAGCGCCCAGGCCAAAGCCGCGTCCTACGCATACGACGCTTGGGGCAACACCACCGCCACCGGGGCGCAGGCCGCGGCCAATCCCTGGCAGTACGCCGGCGGCTACAGAGACGCCGCCACCGGATACACCAAATTCGGCGCCCGCTACTACGACCCCACCACCGGACGCTTCACCCAGCCGGACCCCTCCGGACAAGAAGAGAACACCTACCTTTACGCTGGCGCGAATCCCATCACCAACGTCGACCCCACAGGCCATTCATTCCTTGGGGATGTCATCGGCGGGGTGGTCGGTGCCTTTTTCGCCGCGCCGCTTGACGGCGTAGTGGGACCGATCGTCGGAGGGTTCGCCGGCGGATGCCTTGGCGGAGTAGTCACTGGCCTTATCGACGGAGAGGGGACGCCGTCGCAGAATTGCGTTTCGGGAGGTGCAGTTGGGGCATTGACGGGGGGCGCCGGTGCATTGGGCAGAGCGTTCGGTTCATGGTTGAAGGGAGTTTGAGTTTGATGGTCAAAGATGCGGGCAAGAGAAGCGCAGCGCGCTACTGGGCGCTCATTTTCGCGGCCTTCGTAGCTGCTTTCATCGTCGGGTGGGCAGTTGCCTACCTGTCTGTATGGATCATGGGCGGCCGAATGGGGGAAATCGAAGGCGTCGGCAAGTACGTCTCCATCATCGTTTCACTCGTGTGTGCCGCCGCCGCGTACATGGTCGTTCTCCGGCAGGCTTTCAAATTCAAACCGGGGAAATAGCCCAGACGCCGCAAAGGGACTCACCAGCGCTCCGACCTTGCGGGGCTCTCTCATGGGGACAACCTAACGCCCAGCGCGTTCGGCCTCGTCCGAGAAAGTGTCGATAGGGGTGGTGGGGCCTTATTCGTCCGTTCTACCGGGGCCAGGAAGGAAGGATTAAGACAGTCATACAGCCCGAGCGAGGCGAGGCCCGTGCAGTAGACCTGGGCGCTAGCTGGGCAAAGCCGGAAGCCGAAGTCTCCAGGCAGCGCGCGGTCTCCGCTCTAATTTGTGGTTCTCTCGCGTGCAGAGCGGGATGGCTGGTGTCTTTAGACGTTGCGCGCCTCCAGCTAACGAGACGCGCGGCGCTCGGCGGTGCATCGCTTGACGCGGGCGTCCTTGGAATGACGGTCTTTTTCAGCCTAAAAATCGCACTCTTAACAGGGGGCACCGGCATCGGTCCTCACGTGGTGCGTCTTTGGAGTTCGCGGTACACGGTCGTCCGTGACACCCGGAACAGTTCGGCCAGGTCGGCCTGAGTATGCTCGCCGGCATCGTGCAGCGTCAGAAGATGCTTCCGCTGCGTCTTGGACAATTTTGGCTGCTTGCCTTTCAGTCGCCCCTTCGCTTTTGCGACCGCCATGCCCTCGCGGGTGCGAATCCGGACCAGATCCGCCTCAAATTCGGCCACCATTCCCAGGACGTTGAAGAGCAGCCGGCCGACCGGATCAGTCGGATCGTGGGTGCTGCCGCCGAGACTGAGGGCTACCCCTTTGGTCGTCAGCTCATCGGCTATATCCCGGGCATCGGAAAGGGACGGCGCCAAACGGTCCAGCTTGGTCACCACGAGCGTATCGCCAGCTCGGCATGCCGCCATCGCTTCACGGAGTCCGGGGCGCACACGGTTCGCTCCCGTTAGTCCGTGATCGACGAAGATCTGCTTCTCTTCAACACCCAGGGCAAGGAGAGCATTTCGTTGAGTGGTCAGATCCTGATCGTTTGTCGAGACCCTGGCATAACCGATCTTCATCCCAGTCATAAGAAACATAGTTGCAGTAATCCCCCCGTCACCGTGCATATCACCGTGCGGGTCTTACGTACATGGACTGAGCCAGCACCTACACGGGACGTGGCGGCGCGGTTTCTTGGCACGGTGATCGACCGGCTTATGGAACGTTTTGAAAGGCTCTATATGGGACACCCTTGCGGGACGATAGCAATTAGCTGAGCGAAGATTTGAAACACGCGCCTGCCTGAAAGCCCTGAGTATCTCAACGTAATTCAGGACCACTAGGACGGCCTGATCCAAGACCACCGAGGACGCTGCCCAGTGCCAGCGAATGCTCTACAGGCCGAGCATGGGACGTTTGGTGCAGGGGCCTGGTTCATCCTGACTTATTTTCCGGATACATCTCCATACCGGGGGCCGCCGGATAGCTATGTGGCCCCCAGACTCCACCCAATAAGGCCCCCGATAATGAAGCCGCCTCCCAAAACCAGGAACACCGTCGCAACCAGTCGTATCTCGCGACGTTTCCTACTTCTATAGGCCTCCAGAACGTCTGCGTCCTGATGGATGAAGAGATTCCAGTTGGTCACCAGCTTGGCCAGCGGGTTGGAGATTGCCAAGCAAAATAAGCCCCCGAGCAGGACGACCAAACCAAACACCAGAGCCGACATGCTCATCCTCCTGGTTCACCCCTGATCGGTTGCCCGCATTCTACGGTCCAGAAGCCATCAGGCCAACGACCTGCTGTGGCGGCGGCTCCGTGACGCCCAGCCCTGAGAGCCCCCCTTAAGCGGCTCCGCACCGGGCGATCAGAGACCCCGTAGACTGATTAGTAGCGGAAGGGAGCAAGCATGACCAAGCGCCAGATGCCCGGTACCTGGGTGTTGTACTTGATTCCACCCTTCGCCTTCGCCACCTTCCTCGTTTGGCTCATGAGGGACGTCTGGCATTGGTTCTGACGGGCCCCGTCGCCCCCTTCACGCCCTGATAGCCCCGCTCGCTCAGGGAACCTTTACCGGACACTCCAACGGGTAACTCAGGTCCTAAATGCTCACGTGCGAGAACTACCCGTTCAGTTTGCAGTTCCGGTAATCGGACACGAACCGGCAGTAGGGTCGAGCTGTGAATGCTACAGAGAGCCGACAACCATGGACCTTCGCGGCAGTCTGCGTGATGGTCGCCGCGCTGACGCTCCTAATGTTTGGCTCGCCTTGGGGGTCGGTGATCGAGCTGCTGCCTGGCTATGTTGCGGCATACCTGCTGATCGGAGTCTGCATCTTCGGTCCCGCCCGGAAGTTGCCGTCGCTGCGGCAAGCCGTGGCGTTCCTGCTGCCCGGCGCCCTGCTGGTTCCCCTGGCACTTCTGAACCTGGGTTTCTGGGCCGGCGGCTGGCTGCTCGGCCTGCCCGCATGGGGACTCCTGCTCAGCCGGTGGACACCAGAGGACCAGCTCAAGCCTGTCCAGCTGCTGAAGTTCCTGGGGTTGATGGTGCTGGGCTTGGTGATCTTCACGTTCAACGTCATCTACCCGGTCTTTAGCCTCGGCCTGTTCCTGCTGCCAATCATTCCGCTCGTCCGGTTGGCCTACTCCCAGTACCGGGCAAGGTTACTGCAGGCGGCCGCGGAGGTCCTTCTGGCCATAACTGCTGTCGTGCTAGCCCTAGTGATCCCCACACCTGACGGCTCATGGTCCTCGCCCCTGACCTACGCAGGCGGAGCGGCAACCGCAGGCCTGATGATGGCGTACTGGGCCTGGGGCCTGCCGCGCCGATCTTCCCGGCTACGGCAGTTCGATAACGGGGCTATCGTCTAAGCACTGATTCTCCTGCTCACGCTGCCCGTTAGCGGATCCTCGAGCGGGTCACTTTCGTGGTGCCTTTGCGCCCGGGGCGCCCGGCTCTGCCGTGCGGTCAAGGAACCTGCCAGTGCGCTGGAAGTCCCGGACACCGTAAATCGCTCCAATCACTAAGACGGCCACACCAGCCGCCATGAACCATGAGATGAACCCGGGTCCTCGTAGGACCTGGGGAACGAATATCAGCGGAAGAATGGGCATCCACATGAGCTGAGTGGCAAGATTCTTCCGCAGTTGCACGGCCGCGGCCCGCGAAACGACAAGGTGATCCGGGTTAACGGCTGTCTTCCCGAGGACCTGGCGCCGGATGTCCTTGCGTTCTTCGTCCTCTAGCGAGAGAAGTACGTCGATCCTGCCCATCTCCGCTGCGGGCGCGATCTTCTTCGCATTGTAAATGAGTCCCCCGATGGCAGCACCCAGCACTGCAAGGAAGAATCCGAACACCAAGAAGGACGGCCAGTCCGCCGGTTTGCCGCCGAAGGCCAGCATCCCACCGACGGTTCCCGCCGTGATAAGGATGATCACCTCGGCCGGGAAATAGAGCGTGTAATAGGTCTTTAGGGCACCGCCCAGGCCCAGGTCTGCAATGCCTTGCGCTCGTCTTGTGGCGGTAGTCCAACGGTCGTCGGACTTGGGTATGAGATCGTCTATTCCGCTCATCGTCCGCTTCCCCCTGAGCGCGAGTAGTGATGCAAGGCCCGGCTGTCCTTTGCCAATGCCTCTGAACCTGATGCTCAAATCCTGAACTACATCTAACCAGAAGCCAACAGCACAATCCCTGACCAAAAATATAGGGCACCTGTTCAGCATCAGGCATCGATTGCCGGCTTGAACGGGTCCAGCCGGGGCGAGGACCTTTCAAGCGTCTTCCGCGCGACGGGACAGGGTCCGAAAAGGCCTGAGTTTTCCGCCCGGTCAGGGTTCCTATAACGGACCGGCCTACGGACGACAAAGACAGCTTTTAGATTGGCCCCTAAATTAGTAGCTTGCAGCGACCCGCCGCCCTTCTCATGATTGCTCAGAGTTCTCGGTCAGTAGCTCTAAGCTCGGTCATTGACGATCTTCCTGACCGAGGTGATGAAAAGTGCCGCAGCCCTATGTCTCTTCCCGGCGCCTCGTCGCGAATTCACTCTCGGCAATGCTGGCAGCGATTGAGGTCTACAACAAGCCGCGAATGGAGTACCGAGACGAGGTCACCGTGGTTCTCGTCGTTAACGCCTGGGAACTCGCGCTGAAGGCGACCCTACGGCAGGCGGGAAAGCGCATCTTCTACCCTAAGAAGCGCAACGAGCCCTACCGGACGCTGGCGGCTGAAGATGCACTCAAGCAGGTGGTCATCAACAAGCTCTTCCCGACAGGTGTTGACGGCACGGCCTTGGCAGCCAACGTCACAGCTCTCGTCGGGTACCGTAACCGCGCGGTGCACCTCTACGCCGCCGATTTGGGCGAGATGGTTTACCCCTTCTTGCAGACCAGCGTCCTCAATTATCGGGACTTCATGCTCGACCGCTTCAACAAGGACTTGGCCGATTCAATTACCTGGCAGCTCCTGCCCCTCGGCGCTAAGCCTTGATCCACCGATGAGGCTTGGGTCGTCTCCGGCGTTTTAAACACGAAATGCCCATCTTTTCAGCGAAAATTGGACTTGCGACAGAACACTTTTTGCTGAAGAAG
>NZ_JBVAYY010000033.1:0-6953 GCF_055412885.1 Pseudarthrobacter leeuwenhoeki
AGAACCCCGCCGCGGCACAAACCCCGGCCGGCACCGAAACGCCGGAGAGCAGCACCGCCAAGTCCCGCACCGCGCCCGCACCGGACGACGCACGCAAACCGGACAACCCCACGGACGTCAGCAAACCCTCCTGGAAGTACATCGCCAAAAAGACCTTCCGCGAGTTCACCAAGGACCAGTGCCCCGACCTCGCCGCGGCCCTGACCTACTACTCTGTGCTCTCCATTTTCCCGGCACTGCTGGCCCTGGTGTCCCTGCTGGGCATCTTTGGACAGCCCGAGAAAACCACGGGGGCCCTCCTGGAAATTGTCCAGGGCTTCGCGCCCGGTGACACCGTCGAGGCGATCCGCGAACCGGTTCAACAGCTCAGCAGCTCCTCCGCCGCCGGACTCACCCTGGTCATCGGTATCCTCACCGCCCTGTGGTCCGCCTCCGGTTACGTCGGGGCCTTCGGCCGGGCCATGAACCGGATCTACGAAATCGATGAAGGCCGGCCCTTCATCAAGCTCCGCGGCACCATGCTCGCAGTTACCATCGCGACCGTGCTGATCGTTGTGCTGCTGGCCGCCATGCTGGTCCTCAGCGGCCCGGTCGCGGAGTCCATCGGCAACGCCCTGGGCCTGGGCGGGGCGGTCCTGACCGTCTGGAACATCGCCAAATGGCCCCTCATCATCCTCCTGGTCGTGGCCGCGATCGCCATCCTCTACTACGCCACGCCCAACGTGAAACAACCCAAGTTCCGCTGGATGAGCCTCGGATCCCTGATCGCCCTGGTGATCTTCCTGCTCGCCTCCCTGGCCTTCGCGTTCTACGTCGCCAACTTCAGCAGCTACAACGAGACCTACGGCACGATCGGCGGCGTCATCATTTCACTGCTGTGGCTCTGGATCCTCAACATGTCGCTGCTGTTCGGCGCCGAATTCGACGCCGAAATGGAACGCGGCCGCCAGCTCCAGGCCGGCATCGAAGCCGAAGAAACCATCCAGTTGCCGCCCCGGGACACCAAACAAAGCGACAAGCTGCAGGCGCGTGAGGCGGAAGACATCCAACGCGGCCGCGAACTGCGTGAACGGAGCAGCGGCGCGGACACGGAGGCCGCCACTGCTTCCCGGTCCGCCCGGGACCAGGCCCCCCGCAACCCGCGGGACCAAAGCCCCTAGCCCTTTCCGGGACCTTGCGTTCTACTGGGGGGCCAAGTGCCCCCCAGGGGCGGACCAGGCTGACCGGGAGGACGCATGACGGCACCCGCCGCAGGGGACGAACGCACCACAGTGGCAGTGGGCTACGACGGGTCCGAGGCGGCGCAGACGGCCGTCCGGTGGGCCGCTGACTACGCGGCTTCCGGGGGATACCGCCTCCGTGTGGTGCATGCCTGGATCTGGCCCCTAGTCACCAAGAAGCTCGGACCGGTCAAGGGCGTTGAAGGCAGCGGGCTGCGGCACGCGGTGCTGCGCGATGCCGCACGCGATGCCCGTCTCCTGGTGGTCAGCAGCCGCGGACTCGGCGGCGTCCTGGGGCACGTTGCCGGATCGGTCTGCCTCAACCTGGCCGGCTCCTCCCCCTGCCCGTTGATGGTCATCCGCCGGCCGCGCAGCCCGGGCCAGGCTGCCGGACGGCATGGCCCCCTGCGCCGCCGGGAGCTCCTGGACCACACCCTTGAGGAGGCCCGCATCCTTGAGGAGGCCCGCATCCTTGCCCCGGAGCTGTCGATCTCCGGGGTCCTGCGGGAAGGCCACGCAGCCTCCAAGGAACTGCTGGCGGCCGCCAGCGACGCCGAAGTACTGGTGATAGGAACCCACAACCGTGAAGGCGGTCCGGGCAACACTGTCACGGCCGTCCTGAACAAGGCGCGCTGCAATGTCCTGATTACGCGCTGACCCCGCCCCACCGGACCACCGCCTTCAGAGGGGAGCTGAAGGTTCTAGCAAAGGAGGACGCCCGTGCGAGCCTGGCGGGTAGGACAGCCCGGGCCGATGAGAAGCGGCCCCCTGGTGGCGGACGAGTGCCCCGATCCCCGGCCGGGTCCCGGGGAGGTGCTGCTGCGGGTCCGGGTGTGCGGAGTCTGCCGCACCGACCTGCACCTGGCCGAGGGCGACCTCGCGCCACGGCGCCCCGGCGTCATTCCGGGGCACGAAGTCGTCGGCGAAGTCATCACGTGCGGTGCCGGCGCCACGCGGTTCTCCCCCGGAGACCGTTTGGGGGTCCCCTGGCTCGGCGGGACCTGCGGCACCTGCCGCTTCTGCCTGCGCGGCGCGGAGAACCTCTGCCTCTCCCCCGTGTTTACCGGCTGGGACCGCGACGGCGGCTACGCCGAACTCATCACGGTGGCCGAGGACTTTGCCTACCGGCTCCCGTCAAGCTTCTCGGACGAGGAGGCAGCACCCCTGCTGTGCGCGGGAATCATTGGCTACCGCGCCCTCTGCCGCGCCGACCTGCCCATCGGCGGACGGCTGGGGATCTACGGCTTCGGCGGATCCGCGCACCTGGCGGCCCAGATCGCGCTCTTCCAGGGCGCCCGTGTGTACGTCATGACACGGTCCGAGGAAGCACGCGCCCTCGCCCTCGAGCTGGGGGCGACCTTTGCCGGCGGCGCCGACGAGCAACCGCCGGATCCGCTGGACTCCGCCATCCTCTTCGCTCCGGCCGGCAACCTGGTTCCGGTGGCCCTGCGCGCCCTGGACCGCGGCGGCACGCTTGCAGTCGCGGGCATCCACCTGAGTGACATTCCGCCGCTGCACTACGCCACGGAGCTGTTCCAGGAACGCCAGCTGCGCAGTGTCACTGCCAACACCCGGGCCGACGGCGAGGAGTTCTTCCGCGTCGCCGCGGAGATACCGCTGCGACCCACCACCGTGTCCTATCCGTTCTCGGCCGCGGACAAGGCCCTGCTGGACCTGTCGGAGGACCGGGTCACGGGCGCGGCCGTGCTTCGGATGGACTCCCCGTAGCCGGAGTATGGGCGCCAGCCGGGTCAGCTGTCCTTGCGCAGGAATACGTGTTCCTGGCCGGCCCGGAGCAGCAGCCGCTGGGCCCCCACCCGCACCAATACCGGGGCGGCGTCACCGGGGGCCGCCGACACCGTCAGCCGGTCCCGTTCCAGCCGGACGGCGAGCCTCTGGTCCCGGTAGCGGACCTGGAAATGCACGCGGCTGAGCCCGATGGGCAGCCGCGGCGCGAAGTCGAGGGCGTCCCGAGTGATCCGCAGCCCGGCGAAGCTGCGCTGGACGACGTCGATCGTCCCGGCCATGGCACCCAGATGGATGCCCGAGCTGGTGGTTCCACCCTGGGTGTCGTCCAGGTCCGCGTCCAGGGCTTCCCGGAACACCGCCCACGCCCGCTCCGGGTCCCGCTGCGCCAGCACCGAGGCGTGGGCCACCCTGCTGAGGGTGGATCCGTGCGCCGTCCTGGCGAGGTAGAAGTCCACGGTGGCGGCCATCTGCGCGGAGGTGACTGCGTAGCCCATCCGGGCCAGGAATTCGATGAGCTGGTCCTCGCCCAGGACGTACAGCAGCATCAGGACGTCGGCCTGTTTGGCCAGCCGGTAGTTGTTGGTGCTGTCCCCTTCCGCTTCCAGGATCAGGTCCAGCCGCTCGATGAGCCCGTAGCTGCGGCGGTAGTAGTTCCAGTCGAGTTCCCGGAGCGCGCTGTACCCGTCGAACTGGCTGATGACGCCGTCGTCGTGGAACGGAACGAACATGCGACGGCTGAGGTGTTCCCAGGCCTCGATCTCGGCAGCGGTGACCAGCAGCCGGGCACGCAGCTCCTCCATATCGAACCCCCGGACCGAATGCATGATCCAGACGGCCTGGTCGAACACCCACGCCGCCATGATGTTGGTGTAGGCGTTGTCGTTCAGCCCGCCGCCCGGGTCCCCCGGATTTCCGGTGTGGTATTCATCCGGGCCCATGACGCCGCGGAGGTGGAAGCGGTCGTCCGCCGGGTCCAGCTCCGCCATTGACGCGAACAGCCGGGCGACGTCGACGATGATTTCCGCCCCGTGCTCTGTCAGCCAGCCGCGGTCCTGGGTGGCCTCGAAGTACTGCCAGGCGTTGTAGGCGACAGCCAGGCCAACATGCCGCTGGAGCCGGGAATAGTCCTGCATCCAGTGCCCGGACCGGCGGTTGAACAGCAGTTTGGGCGTCTGTTCCGTGCCGTCGCTGCCGCTTTGCCACGGGAACAGTGCCCCCTCCAGCCCCGCGGCCCGGGCCGCGTCCCGTGCGGCGCCGAGCCGCCGCCACCGGTAGTCGATTAACTCCCTTGCGACGGACGGCAGCCTGGAGTTCAGCAGCGGGAGAACAAAGAGTTCATCCCAGAAGACGTGTCCCCGGTAGCCCTCGCCGTGCAGTCCGCGGGCCGGTACGCCCGCGTCCAGTTCCGCGGTGTGGGTGGTGAGCGTCTGCAGCAGATGGAATACGTGGAGGTTCAGGATGAGCTGCGTCTGCGAGCCGTCGACGAGCTCGATCACGAACGGTTCGAGCAGGATCGCCCAGGCGGCCTCGTGCGCGGCCTGCAGCGCCGCGAAGCCGCCCGTGGCGCGGGCCAGGGCGCTCCGGGCTGCCGTCAGCGGCGCGGCGATAGCGTGGTCACGCGAGGAGGCCACGGCCACGGTCTTGAGAACCGTCAGCGGCTCCCCAGCAGCCACGGAAAGCTCAAAGCGGTGCGTGTGCAGCCCGCCCAGCTCTTCGGCGGTCCCGGCCCCACACGGTCCGCCGGACCCGGAGACTTCCGTCCGGAGCGCCAGGGCGATCCCGACCCCGCTGGTAACGGTCCGGACTTCCACGGTGAGGTCGGCGACGCCGGGGCCGGCCGCGGAGGCGGCCACCTTGACGGATCCGAGATGCCTGCTGGAGAGCGCCGCGTCCTCGGGGACATTGGAGTTGGTGACGTCCGTGTCGCAGCCGCTGCGGATGCTGACGCCGCCGCTCCAGCCGACAGCCGTGACGACGGTTTCCAGCGCGGCGAGGTTCGGCATGGCCATGGACACGAGGCGGCGCTGCAGCAGGCGGAGCTGCCTGCCGGCGTCGTCCTCCAGGACCGCCTCGCGGGTGAGTACTGCCCGCTTCAGGTCCAGGGTGCGCCGCTCGCTGCGGAGGCAGAGCCCGCCCTCGGACCACCAGGCGCCGTCGCCGATCCGGAGGTCCAGTGGCAGCCAGTCGGGGATGTTGACCATGTGCTCGTCGTCGGTTTCCTGGTCCATCACGACACTGTGCAGGCTGTTGTAGACGCCGGCGAGATAGCTGCCGGGGTAGTGCACTGCCCCGGCGCGGTGTTCGGGGGCGGCGCCACGGGTGGCCAGATAACCGTTGCCCAGGGTGGTGAGGGCTTCGCGGTGGCCTTCGTGCGCCGGGTCGAAGCCCTCGTAGACGAGCAGCCACGGGTGCGTGATGACGAGGCCGATGTCCAGTTGGCTGACGTCCTCGACGACGACGTCGGCGCCCGCCGCTTCCAGCGGATCCCGGCGCCCGGCACGGTCGATGCCGACGACCAGCCCGAAGCCGCCGCGCCGCCCGGCTTCCACCCCGGTGACGGATTCCTCGATGACCATCGCCCGGGCGGGCG
This sequence comes from Pseudarthrobacter leeuwenhoeki, assembly GCF_055412885.1. Lineage (NCBI taxonomy): Bacteria > Bacillati > Actinomycetota > Actinomycetes > Micrococcales > Micrococcaceae > Pseudarthrobacter > Pseudarthrobacter leeuwenhoeki. Next base: position 5,560 of record NZ_JBVAYY010000033.1, read on the forward strand.
GGATCGCCAGCCGGCGCACCGCTTCCAGCGGCAGCGCGGGGGCCGGTTTTCCTGCGACATCGCGCTCCAGCGCCGTCTGCCCGTCGATGATGTGGTCGAAGACGTCCGCGAGCCCTGCGGCGGCCAGCAGCGCGCCGGCGTTCCTGGCGGAGGTGGCAAGCACCACCGGAATCCGGCCCGCCTTCAGCCTGCCGAGCAGGTCCGTGGTGCCGGGGAAGGCCCGGACCGGGTTGGTGCTGAGCAGCTTTTCGAACACTTCGTTGTGGCGTGCCGCGAGGCCGAAGGCGCTCCACTCCCCGGAACCATCCGAGGGTGCGCCGTCCGGGATGGCCCCGCCTCGGGAACGCAGGAAGGTGGCCACGGCGTCCTCCCAGGTCCGGCCCGCCACCAGGTCCAGGTAGTCATCGGTGCTGAACGGGTCCCGGCGGGTCCCGGCCGGAAGCCGCGGGTCCTGGAGGACCTCGTCGAAGAGCCGTTTCCAGGCCGACGCGCGAAGCTCCGCCGTGTCCGTGACCACGCCGTCGAGGTCAAAGATCACGGCATCGACGGGCGCCAGTGCGGCGGCGAGGGTGGGCGACTCCGTCATGCCACAGTCGTATCAGCCATCAGGCCTGCGCGACAGGGGCGTTGTGCCGCAGTGTCGTGCCTCCCGGCCAGCCCTGCCGGCGTCACCCCAGCAGCGCATCGAGGGTGGTGAAGCCGTAGCCGGCCTGGCGGATCCGTTCGATCATCCCGGGCAGTGCGTCGGCGTCGAGCGTGGTCCCGTCGTCGGGGTTGGAGCCGATGTGCATCAGCACGATCTCCCCGGGCCGGAGCCGGGCGAGCACCCGGTCCGCCACGATTTGGGCCGTGATTCCTCCGCTGCTGCCCTTCCAGCCCAGCGTATCCACGGTCCAGCGGACGGGCAGGTAGCCGTAGGCGTTGACCGTGGCGATGGTGCGGGCGTCGCGTTCGCCGAAGGGGAAACGGAACAGCGGCCGCGGATCCCCTCCGGCGGAGCGGATGGCCTGCTCGGCTCCCGACAGCTGCTGCCCGATCGCGGCGTCGGGGAGCCTGGTGAAGCCCGGATGGGTCATCGAATGGTTGCCCAGCCGGTGGCCGCCCGCCACGATCGCCGCGACTCCGGCCGGATTGGCTGCGGCCCAGTTGCCGGTGAGGAAGAACGTGCCGCGGACCCGCGTGGCGGCCAGGGTCTGCAGGATGCTGGGCAGCCCGGCGGAGTTGGCTCCGGCGTCGAACGTCAGCGCCACCACCGCGCCGGCCCCCGGAATCACTTCGAGGTCACGTCCGGCCAGCGCTGCAGGGAACGGGGCGGCCGGGGCCGGCGGGGCCGGCGCAGGCGGGGCCGGCGGGGCCGGCGGTTGGGGGGCCGGCGGAGCCGGCGCAGGAGGGGC
>NZ_JBVAYY010000034.1:0-5881 GCF_055412885.1 Pseudarthrobacter leeuwenhoeki
GCATCAACGGTTCAATCCGCTCCCATTGGGCATCGGTCAGGACGGCAGTGCGCGACATGGTTCCAGCATGCCAAAGCAGACAAGAACCAATTGGGAGACACGCCCTAGGCGCCCTCGCCTAGGAGCTGGCTTTGTAGACTTCCAGTTCGAGCGTGATGAAGGCGTCGATCATGGCCCGGTAGGTTTTCTCAACGAGTTCGACGTCGATGTCCTTCTGTTCCGCCGTGGCCCGGACGTGTTCGATGACCCGTTCCACGCGTCCGGGGGCCCGGACCTCTGCGCTGTCGGCCTTGAGGGTTCCGGCGATGCGGATCAGGCGTTCGCGCCGTCCGATCAGCGACACGATCTGCTCGTCCACCTCGTCAACAGCCACCCGCACGGCGGCGAGCTGTTCCCGGTCGGCCTTGGCCGCTTTATCGTTTCCGTGATGTGTGGACATGTCCATGACAGTATCGAAAGATGCAGCCACGAGTCGATTTTATTTGACCGGGAGACCGCGGTGTTGAAGCGCAGAGGATACGGCCATAAGGCCCTGTTGAGGTGTTCGCCGGGGCGGCTACCGTGGCATGGGCACACGGCGGCACGCATCTTCGAGCCGGTGTGCTCTGCTCCGCGACACAAGGGGTTCCCGGCCGGCAAACCGCCGTGGGTGGGAACCCCAGGAGGCAGGGAGGAAAGATGAAGACAGTCATCGTTGGAGGAGTCGCAGCGGGTGCGTCGACCGGCGCACGTCTGAGGCGCCTCGATGAGTCGGCTGAGATCGTCATTCTCGAGCGCGACCAGTACGTATCGTTCGCCAATTGCGGGTTGCCGTACCACATTGGCGGAATGATCCCCGAGCGGGAGAGCCTCCTGCTCCAGACACCCGAAAGCCTGGCCAAGTCCCTGGCGCTCGACGTGCGGACCGGACAGGACGTGGTCAGCATCGACCTTGCCGCCAAGGAGGTCGAAGTTCACGACAAAGAACAGCAGCGGACGTACCGGGAGTCCTACGACAAGCTTGTGCTGTGCACCGGGGCTGAGCCGGTCCGGCCTCCGATCCCGGGTGCGGACGACCCCCGGGTCGACGTTCTGCGCAACATTCCGGACATGGACCGGATCATCGCGCATCTGGACCGCGGGGCCTCCAGCGCCGTGGTCGTCGGCGGCAGCTACATCGGGCTCGAACTCACGGAGGCGTTCCGTGCCCGGGGGCTGCAGACGACAGTCATCGAGCGGACTGAACGGCTGATGCCGTGGCTCGACCCCGAGATGACCCAGATCCTTGACTACCACGTCAGCACCCAGGACGTGGACCTTCGACTCGGCACCTCCGCCACCGCGGTCCGCCGCACCGCGAACGACCGGCTGGTCCTCGACCTTTCCGACGGCACTGCTATCGAGACCGACGTCGTGGTCATGGCCTCCGGCGCACGTCCGAACGTGGCCCTCGCCCGGGACGCCGGCCTGAAGATCGGAGCCCGCGGGGGCATTGTGGTTGACGCGCAGATGCGCACGTCGGCGCCCGACGTCCTCGCCGCCGGTGACGCCGTGGAGACCGCCCACTTCCTCACGGGCAAGCCGGTACTCTCGATGCTGGCGGGCCCGGCGAACCGGCAAGGCCGGATTGCCGCCGAGACGATCGCCGGCCGGAACACCGCGTACCGCGGCTCGCAAGGGACTGCTGTGGTCAAGGTCTTCGAGATGACCGCCGGCGGCACCGGGATGACCGAGACAGAGCTGCGCGCCGCGGGCATGGAGTACCGCAAGGTCTACACCCACCAGAATGGCCACGCGGCCTACTATCCCGGCTCCGCGCCGCTGTTCCTGAAGGTGCTGTTCGCACCTGACGACGGGAAGCTTCTGGGCGGACAGGTGCTCGGCTGGGACGGTGTCGACAAACGCATCGACGTACTTGCAGTTGCGCTGCGCGCCGGGATGTCGATTTACGACCTGGAGCATCTGGAGCTCGCCTACGCCCCGCCGTACGGTTCGGCGAAAGATCCCGTAAACATGGCGGGCTTCATCGGCGCCAACCTGCTGCGCGGCGACGTCGACCTCTGGTATCCCGAGGAGTTCCCGGAATGCGCCGGCCGGGTGACCCTCCTGGACACCCGTACCCAGGAGGAGTTCGACGCCTGGCACCTCCCCGGGGCGATCCTGGTTCCCTACACGGAGCTGCGCCAGCGTCTGGACGAGGTGCCCCGCGACAAGCCCGTGTACACCTACTGCCGCTCGGGGTTCCGCAGCTACCTCGCCTACTGCGTGCTGAAGCAGAACGGGTTCGAGGACGCGGCCTTGCTCTCCGGCGGGACGATGACGTACCACGGCTACCACCGGACACCACTGACCGTAGGCCGCGGCGGTATGCCGGTGGTGGCCCACGCCGAGGACGATCTTGCCCGGCTGCCCGGGGCCCTGGACAACATTTAAGCACCTGATCCGGAACCTGGAGTGCCGGCAATCCCCGCCGGTGGGCCAGCCGTTCGACGTCCGCGATTCCCGGCGCCAATTATGACCCAGGGCACAATGGCCCTGTTGCGGCGTTTGTTGCCGCCGCTAACGTGTCTGGAGTACACGGCGGCACGCTTATTCGAGCCGGTGTGCGGTGAGCGATGAAGCAGCAGTGGTGCCGGCGTTTGTCGGCGGCACCACGCAGCGTCCTAGAACAGGCTCCCCACCGGCTGGATGAGTTCGGCGCAATCATTCTTGACGTTCCCGACGGCGGTGCCGACGGGAACGATCGTCCATCCCTCGGTGACATCGTGCGCCCCGGCCCGGACCAGGTCCACGAGTCCGGCGGCATCGTCGGCCCGCGGGTCCAGCCACGCCTGCATTGTTCCCCGGTCCATCGGCAACGGAACCCGGTCGTGCAGGGCTGTGAGTTCAGCCAGCATTCCCCCGGCGTAGCCCGCCGGCGGCGAGTCCGTGGTCATGATCGACGTCGAGAGCAGCCAGCGCTCCGGGTCGTCCTCAGCCTTGGACGGGTCCTTCCACCATTCGTAGAGCCCGGCGAAGACAATCGGGTGGCCGTCCCTCGGGTGCACGTAATAGGGCTGCTTGCCGCGGCCCTCGCCCTTCCATTCGTAGTAGCCGTCGGCCGGGACGGCACAGCGCCGGGAGCGGGTGGCCTTCCGGAACGCCGGCTTCTCCAGCACACTCTCGCTGCGGGCATTGATCATCTTTGAACCGATCCCCGGGTCCTTGGCCCAGGACGGCACCAGCCCCCAGCGCGCAATGTGGAGCTGCCGGACCGGTTCCCCGTCGACCAGCCGTTCCAGCAGGACCGGCACGTCCGCCGTCGGGGCCACATTCCACGACGGGGGAATCACCACTTCGTCCTCGAGTTCGGCGTCGAACTCGGCCAGCAGGTCTCCGACGGCCCGGGCCATCACGTAGCGTCCACACATGGCACCAGCATGCCACCGAGCCCCTTCCGTGTCATCCGCCATGCCGACCTCGCCTGTGAGCACCGGGTGAATCCCGGCTGAGCCCACCAAAGTCGCAGGGAACATGCGAAGTCGCAGCGGGCGCCGCACCGTGCGGGAATACCGGACCCCGGGTTACGGTTATTGGAAGAGATGTACGACTTTTGTCGGCAACCGGCGCTGCCACCGCGCGCCATCAACTAACTTGAAGGAGAACTTCGTGGATTTCACCCCCGAATCCGGCACCATCACCATGTTTTCGACCACCTGGTGCGGCTACTGCAACCGTCTGAAGAAGCAGCTGGACGCCCAGGGCATCGGGTACACCGAAATCAACATCGAAGAAGTTGACGGCACCGCAGATCTCGTGGAGAAGCTCAACGGAGGCAACCGCACCGTTCCCACCGTGCTGTTCCCGGACGGCACCGCGGCCACCAACCCGTCCGCGGCTGAGGTCAAGAGCCGCCTCGCGGCCTAAGGCCACACCCTGAACCAATGACGACGACGGCGCGGCCACCCACGGGTGCCGCGCCGCAGCGCGTTGTACGACAGACTTTTGTGTGACAGACGTCCTGAGTGACGGAAGTCTTGCGACGAAGATTTTGCGGCGAGAACCGCGACACGAGCAGAGGAGCTATTTCCATGGTCCATAAAGTCAAAGGCGCTGTAGTCCACTCCAAAGGAGCACCCGTCACCCTGGAGACCATCCTGGTCCCGGATCCCGGACCCGGCGAGGCCCTCGTAGACATCCTCACCTGCGGCGTCTGCCACACCGACCTGCACTACAAGCAGGGCGCCATCAACGACGACTTCCCGTTCCTGCTGGGCCACGAGGCCACCGGCGTCGTCAGTGCCGTGGGACCGGACGTCACCGAGGTGGCCCCCGGCGACCGCGTGGTGCTGAACTGGCGCGCCGTCTGCGGCGAATGCCGCGCCTGCGCCAAGGGCCAGCCGCAGTACTGCTTCAACACCCACAACGCCACTCAGAAGATGACGCTCGAGGACGGCACCGAACTCACCGCGGCGCTTGGCATCGGCGCCTTCGCCGAAAAGACCCTCGTCGCCGCCGGTCAGTGCACCAAGGTCGACCCCGAGGCTGACCCGGCCGCCGTCGGCCTGCTTGGCTGCGGCGTGATGGCAGGCATCGGCGCGGCCATCAACACCGGAAACGTCAAGCGCGGTGATTCCGTCGCCGTCATCGGTTGCGGCGGCGTGGGCGTGGCGGCCGTTGCCGGCGCCGCGCTCGCCGGCGCCACCACCGTCATCGCCGTCGACATCGACCCGAAGAAGCTCGACCGCGCCAAGGACCTCGGTGCCACCCACACCGTGAACTCCTCCGCTGTCGACCCGGTCGATGCGATCCGCGAGCTGACCGGCGGCTTCGGCGCCGACGTCGTAATCGACGCCGTCGGACGTCCCGAGACGTACAAGCAGGCCTTCTACGCCCGAGACCTTGCCGGGACCGTGGTCCTGGTCGGGGTTCCCAGCCCGGAAATGACCCTGGAACTGCCGCTGCTGGACGTGTTCGGCCGCGGCGGCTCACTCAAGTCCTCGTGGTACGGCGACTGCCTCCCCTCGCGCGACTTCCCCATGCTGATCGATCTCTACCAGCTCGGCAAGCTGGACCTGGACGCCTTCGTCACGGAGCGGATCACGATCGACCAGATCGAGGAAGCCTTCGACAAGATGCACTCCGGCGCGGTGCTGCGCTCGGTGGTGGAACTGTGAACGGCGGTCCCGGGAGCGGCCTCCGGATCGACCGGCTGGTCACCTCCGGCACCTTCTCGCTCGACGGCGGTACCTGGGACGTTGACAACAACGTCTGGATCGTGGGCGACGACGCGGAATGCGTCGTGATCGACCCGGCACACGACCCCGACGCCGTCGAGGCGGCCGTCGCCGGCCGCAAGGTCACCGCGATTCTCCTGACGCACGGCCACGATGACCACATCGCCGCCGTCGGCGAGGTCCGCGGGCGCGTCAATGCCCCGGTGTACCTCAACCGTGAAGACTGGATGCTCTGGGAGCGGGTGTTCCCGGGAACCGAACCGGACCACGCGATCGAGGACGGGGACACGTTCGACGTCGCCGGCGCACGGCTCGTGGCGCTGCACACGCCGGGGCATTCCCCCGGCTCCATGTGCTTCTCCCTGGCGGGCGAAGGCACCGTGTTCAGCGGCGACACCCTGTTCCAGGGCGGTCCGGGCGCCACCGGCCGGTCCTACAGCGATTTCCCCACCATCATCGAGTCCATCAAGGCCCGGCTGCTGACGCTGCCGGCGGACACCGTGGTGCGGACCGGTCACGGCGATCCGACGACGGTCGGCGCCGAAGCGCCGCAGCTTCAGGAATGGATCGCCCGGGGCCACTAGGGCATGTCTCCTAATTCCTTGAGCCAGATGGTGATGGCGCGGAGGACGACTCCGCCGCGGTAGGTCAGGGCGAGCTTGTCGTAGCGGGTGGCGAGGCCGCGC
>NZ_JBVAYY010000035.1:0-5556 GCF_055412885.1 Pseudarthrobacter leeuwenhoeki
CCGCCCCGTCCAGAACACGCGACGGATAATTCAACCGCCCCACCGCATTCTTCGACTTCGACACCACCCACACCCCACCATCATTCAACTCCACCTCAGTGGTCTTAAACCCCGGATAGATGATGGCAGCCGTGACCAGCACCGCGGCAGCGGAGATGGAGGCGGTCAGGGTGATGACCCTGTTGCGCCGTTTGTTTGACCCCGGACGATCAGAGCCCGGCTTCCTGGACCCCAGCGTGGCGAAAAGACGTGTCACAGCTTCAGAATTCCTTCACAGTGGCGTGGTGATTCCCGTGGCGGACCCGGGAGACGGCCCTCAGTTCCCGCGACAGCCTACCGAACTGTCCGGGGGTGCGCGATGGGCAGGACTGCCCACCGGACGGTCCCCGGCAGGCCCCCGGCGCGGCTATGGCGTTGCTCCCACCGGGAAGGTGCAGACCGGAACGCCGCTTTGCCCGGGCGATCCAATCGAGGTGTGGGTGGAATTGATCCAGCGGGTCGCGTTCGGCGAACCGCGCATGATGTAGTACCACTGGCCGTCGCCGCTGTAGTACGTGCCGTGCGGCTTCCAGCACATGACGTCGAACGAGTCGAACCGCGACATCCAGGGTCTGGTGTAGCCCGACTGTCCATCGCAGGTGAAGTTCCCCGGCTGGCTGTCGTCGTAGGACGTGGCACCGGGCAGGTCCGTGCAGCTGCGGTCCATTCCGGTGTTGAGCCGTGTTGCCCAACTGCTCTTCTGGGCCCCGGACTGGGCGGTGGCCGTGGCGACCGGACCGCCCGTGCCCACGGAGTTGACGGTCTGGACCTGGATCCGGTGGGGTTCGCTGAAGCCGCCGGTGTTGACAGTCCGGCTTCCCGAGGCCGGGACCCGTTCCCAGGCTCCGTCGTCGATCTTGATCCGGGTGTAGGCGACGTCGTTGGTCGTCGTCGAGGGCGAGCTCCAGCTGAAGCTGAGGTTCTTTTGGTTTTCGGTGCCATTCTGGCCTGATGCGGAGGGGGTTCCGGGCGCGCCGTACGGTGTCGTGCCGGCCCCGGTGCTGGCGTCCGAGCTCGGCGCCACGGTGGAGTTCGCGACCACCGTGATGGTCGTCGCGGCCCCGTTCGTGAACCCGCCGACGGTCTGCCCGGGCCTGATGGGACCGGACTGGCCGGTGGTGGCCCGGTACGTGTAGCTGACCTCATTGGGCGCCGAGCCGTTGCGCTCTGCGTCGGTGAGTTCCCGGAAGTTGATCGTCACGGCCCTGCCTGCACCGCCGGTGTTGGCCTCGGTGGCGCTCACTCCGGAAACCGCAGAGAGCTTGCCGGTGGCGCGGCGCGGTGCGGACGGGGCGCTGACGGCGCCCTTGCCGGCCTTGTTCTCGGCCTGGACGGTGAACGTGTAGGACGCCTCGGAGTTGTTCGCCGTGAACGTCGCGGTCCGGACCGTCCCGGCCACCATTTGGGCCTGGGTGGTCCCGCCGCCGCCGCTCATGGTGACGTAGTAGTTCTTGATCGCGTCGCCGTTGGTGTTCGGTTCGGCCCAGTTCGCTTTGAGCTGGTTCGAGGTCCCCACGGAGGAGGCAGCCGTCGTCGTTGGTGCCGCCGGGGCCGCGGGAACACCGGCAGGGTTGTCCTCGGCGGAGTAGACGCCCCACTCGGACGGGCCAAGTTCGTTGACGGCCTGGGCGCGCACCTTGTACCGGACGCCGTTGGTCAGTCCCGGCCAGGTGTAGTTCAGGCCCGCGACGCCGTTCTTCACGGCAATCCCGGTGGCCGGCGGCGGGGAGATCTCCAGGTTGTAGCCCTTGACGGCCGAACCCTCGGTCCTGGCCGGGACCCAGTTGATCACCATGTTCTTGTCGCCGGCTTTGACGCTCGGGGCCTCGGGCGGGAACGGCTTCTCGTCCGGCCTGATTTCGTTGGACGCCACCGAAGGCGCCGACTCCCCCACCTCGTTGGTGGCGGTGACGGTGAAGACGTACTTGACGTCGTTTGTCAGGCCGCTGAGCGTGCACGTAGTGGTGGGACAGTCCTGGCTGAAGCCGCTGGAACTCACGGTGTACTTGCTGATGACCGCGCCGTTGTCCGAGGGCGGGGCCCATTTGAGCACGGCGGTGCGGCTGCGGACCTCCGTCGCGGACGGTGCCGAAGGGGCATCCGGCTTGTCCCGGACCGTGATCCGGACCCGGCCGTCGGTCTGCCGGGAGACGTCGTCGGTCTTGTCCATCACGGTGTACCTCAGCACCATCACGCCCTTGAAGCCGGCGGCCGGGGTGACGGTGATCGAGTCCCCGGCAATGGCAGGCTGGCCGGCGGCGGAGCCGGTTTCCACCGTCGCGGCGGCAATCCTCAGCGGCGTATCGCTGAAGGGGTTGAAGTCGTTGGCGAGCACGTTGATGGTCTCGGCCCTGCCGGCGTTCGCCTTATCGATCACGTCCTCGTTCGCGACCGCCAGCGGGCGGTTGGAAGCGACGACGGTGACCGTGACGCTGGCCTTGACCGGCTCCGAGCGGCCGTCGGTGACCTTGAGCGGGATGCTGCCCTTCCACCCGGCGGCCTTTGCCGAATCCGCCGTGACCTTCAGGGTCCCGCCGTCCACAGAGGCCGTGAAGCCCTCGGGCAGGGTGCCGTCGAGCTCGAACGTGAGCTTCTCCTGGTCGCCGGAGTCCACATCCTTGGCGAGGTTGCCGAGCTCCAGGCTGACGGACTCGGACTTCGGCACCTCAAGATCGGTCCCGCTGAAGCTGGGCTGGTGGTTGGCGTTCGGGTCCGGGATGACCCTGGTGATGATGCTCAGGGTCGATGTGAGGCCCTGCGGATCGTCCGGCCCGGTACCGTCGGTGACCTCGAAGGTCACGGCGCCGGGGCCGACGTAGTCCTTGAGCGCGGCGTAGCGCAGCGCGGAGCCGTTACCGGCCACAACGTCCTCCGTTGCGGCTCCCTGCACCCGGACTTTTTCCACCTGCGTGATGCGCGGGGTGCGTCCTTCCCGGACCCGGACGTACTCGTTCAGGTCGAGGGTGGTTTCCTGGCCGGCCATCACCTCGACGACGTCGGTGCGCGCCAGGGTGGGGTGTTGCTCGCCCTGCCCGGGAACCCAGATGACCGCCGTCGCGCTCTGGCCGTCCACGTCGGTGACGGTGTACGGGACCAGCTGGTCCTTCGGGACCAGGTCCACGACGACGTTGCCGTCGCCTCCGACGCGAGCGTTCGGGTTGCCGTCCGGCAGGGAGATCTTGAGTTCGGCGGCGACGCCGTCGGGGTCCGAGTCGTTCTTGAGGACCGGGACGTCGACGGCGGACTTGCCCAGTGTCTCCGCGGCGGTGACCACGTCGTCCTTGGCGACCGGGAGCTTGAGGGCCGCGTCCGGGCTGATCCGGACGCGGATGACGGCGCTGCCCTGGGCTTTCTTGTCGTCCTGGATTTTGTAGCTGACGCTCTCGTTGCCGGCGGTGCCGGGGGCCGTGAGGAGCACCTTGCCGCCGTCGGCTGCTTCCACCTGCAGTTCGGGGCGGGCCTCGAAGGCGTTGGAGACCAGGCTGATCGGGTCCCCGTCCGGGTCCGAGTCGTTGGTGAGGGCGTCGACGGCGATTTTGCGGCCGGGGCGGACGTCGACGGCATCGTCCATGGCAATGGGTTTCTGGTTGTTCGCTTCCGGCGGGGCGATGCCAACAATCACGGTTCCGGTGTTTTCGGCGCCGATCCGGTCCCGCACGCGGTAGCTGAAGGTGTCCGTGCCGGCGGCGTCCCCGGCGGCCGTGAATGCGAGGTAGCCGTCTTCGACCACGGCCGTGCCCATCGCGGGGGCCTTGTCGATGCCGGTCAGCTGGACGGAGTCGCCGTCCGAATCAATGCCGTCCAGCGGCACGGGGATGCGGACCACCATGCCGGCAACCACCCGGGCAGTCAGGTTTTTCGGTTCCGGCCGGGTGTTCCGTTCGTCGTCGCGGGCCCGGATCCGGATGGTGAGCTGCTGGGAGTCAGACTGTCCGGAGTTGTTGGTGACCTTGTAGATCGCGTACACGGTTTTGGGCGCGTCGCCGGCAATGAAGCGCAGGGTTTTGCCGGAGTGGAAGATGCGGCCGTCGGCGGCGCCGGGCTGCTGCGCGAGCACCGGCTCAAGGCGCAGTTCGCCGCCGTTGGGGTCGGTGTCGTTCTCGAGGACCGGAACGGTGACGACGTCACCGGCCCGGACGGTGGCTTCGTCCGGTTTGGCCTGCGGGGCCTGGAGCTTCGCGGGGGCCGGGACCACGAGGACGGCGATCTCGCCGCTGGCTGAGGACTTGCCGTTGGAGATGGTGTATTTGACGTTGAGCTGGCCCTGCGCGCGGATGTCGGTGATGCGGACCACCGAGTGGTCCAGGACGGAGACGCTCACGGGCTGCCCGTCAGCGGCCGTGACGGACTGGACCACCAGCACGCCGCCGGAGGGATCGGAGTCGTTGCCCAGGACATCCACCAGGACGCTGCCGCCGCTGGGGAGCAGGGCGGTGTCCCGCACGGCCACCGGGGCGCCGTCACCGTTGCCGGGCACGACGTCGACCCGGACCAGCTGCTGGGCGCTGGCCGGGCCGTTGGTCACGAGGTAGGTGACGTAGTGGGCGCCCTGGGCGGTGGAGTTGAACGTGAAGGTCTGCTGGTCCGCGCCCATCGTGGCAGTGGAGTTCCCGTCCGGGGTGACCTGGGCCAGCCGGAGCGCTCCGCCCTGGGGATCCGAGTCGTTTTTAAGCGGGGCGATGACCGTGTCCACCCCGGCGACGGCGACGAGGTGGTCCGCGTTGGCGATCGGCGGGAGGGCGCCGGGCGCCCGGACGTCGACGGTGATTTTGCCTTCGGTGCTGGACTGGCCGTCGGAGACCGTGACGGTGACGATCTTGCGGCCGGGCTCGGCGCCGGCATCCTGGAAGCTGAGCAGGCCGTCGGGGCGGGCCTTGACCTGGTCGCGGGGGTCGCTGCTGGTGGCGCTGACCACGTAGAGGTCATCGCCGTCGGGGTCGATCCAGTCCGGGAGGATGTTCTGGGTGACAAGCTTGCCGGACTGCACCACGAGGGAGGTGTTCCGGTTGGGTTTCTGCCGCGGCGCGGAGTTCTCCCCCGCGGGGATGACGGCGAGCGTGACGTCGGCGGAGGCGGAAAGGCCGCGGCCGTCGTCCGCTGAATATTTGAACGTCTCCGAGCCGGTCTTCTCCGCCGGCACGCTGACCTGGAAGCCGGTGGAGCCGTAGATCGGTGCCAGGAGTCCGGATATGATCGGATCGGGCGCCCGGACGGTGAGGATGTCGCCGTCGGGGTCGGTGTCGTTGTCGAGCACGGGGAGGATGGTGGTCTTGCCGGCGCGCACGCCGAAGCTGTCCGGCTTGGCCACGGGAGCGCCGTTGGGTTTGCTGCGGTCCGGGAGGACGGTCTGCTGGACCTCGTCGGCGGAGTCTTTGTCCGCGTCGTCGGAGGTCTGCTGCGGCGGGATGACGTCGTCCCAGTTGTTGACGAGCTGCATGTTCTGGTTGACCAGCCAGACATTGCCCGAATTCACATCATTGAGGACCACCAAATCCCGGTTCACCCGGAACACATAAC
>NZ_JBVAYY010000036.1:0-5279 GCF_055412885.1 Pseudarthrobacter leeuwenhoeki
TTTCAGCCGGTGGAACAGTGCGTCAACAACACTATTTTCCCAGCTCAGAAGCACCTTTCGTTGCTTTAACACACCCGACCGGCCCCACCCTCATGAAAACCCCGGGCTAAAGCGAGGATTCCAGTGAAAACGCTTCCGCCCAATGACCCGTCCCGGAGATCAGTGCTCCTAGGCGCAGCGGCCTTCACCGTTGCCGCCGGACTGAGTTCCCTGACTCCAAGTCCGGCCCAGGCACTTTCCGGGGAGGGCTGGGATCCGCGGCAATCCAAAACCAGCAACGGGTGGCCCGTAGCAGCCTCTGAAAACGATCGGCGCCTGACGTCGTTCGTCGTGGAGGGCCTGGGAATGAGCCTTACCGTCGCAGCGGGCGATGCCGCGGTGGTCCTCGGGTATGTTGTGCGCAGGTTCCACTATGAGGTAGCCGAGATACGGCTCGGGGAGCTCAAAGGCTATCGCCCCGCGGCGCCGGAAGCGGTCGCTCATCGAAGCAATTACTTCTCCGGTTCAGCCCTGGAGATCAAGGCCGATATGTACCCCCTCGGGACGACCGGCGGTTTCTTCCCGGCCGAAGTGGCTGTGATCCGCGACGTTCTTGCACAATGCGAGGGCGTGGTCCGGTGGGGTGCCGACAACATTCAGAACCCGCAGGAGAGCCACTTTGAACTGTGTGTTGGACCCGGCGACAGGCGCCTGAGGACGGTGGCCGCGAAGTTCAAAGCCGAGCTCTTGCAGCCTGGAAAGGGCCCGGGCTCGGAAATGGACGCACCTGAACGCCATGGACGTCGACAGGACGCTGAAAATGTGCGGCGCCGTCAGTCCGTTGAAGGACGGGGCTGAGTTCGGCCCCCGCCAGAGCGTTCTCCCTAGGACGCCGGCAATCCTTGGGGTGTCCTGACGCCCGGCCGGTGTCCTGACGTTTCTGCCTGGCAGCCGCCGGTGGACACAGGGACTCCCGTTTGCGGATCCACGAAGAAGGTCTTGGTGTCATTTGCATTGGCATCGCCGACGATCAGATTTACCTGGCTCTCGCTGACCCATTCCGCTTTATGGAATCCAGGAAAATTGTCGATGCAGGTCAGGTACCACTCCTGGCCACCTATCCCCGATGGCTTTTGAATGGTGACCACATCGCTGGGGTCCAGGAACGCCGCGTCGCGGGTTACGAGCAGGACCAGCCCGTTGCCAGGCCCGCTGAGAGAATACTTGGGGGTCGGCGGTACGCTGAACATCCCCGCAATCACCAAGGCCAACGCCACGCAGCCGCCGAGGATTCCGGCCGCCCACCTTTTGCTTCGCCGGCGCGACGAGAACGCCCCCGCGGTAACAGCCGCAGCGATGGCAAATGCGCCGATGAAGTACGGATTCATGTTTTGCACGAGGACGTAGCTCGAGTGGCTGCTTGGATCAACCAGCGCGATGACACCGGCGACTACAGCCAGACCTGCGAAAAGACCCACGAGCCGTCGCCGCCTTCGCCCCTCGACGCGCGGTTCTTCGGCAGACGCAATCACGCAGCGCTCCTGGGCGGCACCAGTGCGTCGTAAGCGGGCTTCTCCATCATGCTGCGATTCTAGCCATATCGCCTCGAACCTTTCCGGCGCCGCTCAGAGATGCCGCGGCGGGCTTGGCAGGGCCTGAGAACGCGACCTCGGCCAGCAGGGCGGCGGCCACCTGCGGGGCCACCACATTGGCCGCCTGCAGGAACTGCCGGGACCGGCTTCCGGTCCACGGGAAGGATGCCGGTAAGCTGTTGAGAACCCCTGCCTCAGCGCTGGTCAGCCGGGCCCCGTCGGATTCGCGGGTCCAGGTCCGGGCTTTCTCGGTCAGGCACCAGGCGGGCTTGTCCGCCGAGAACAGGTTGCCGCCGCCAGGCTTGCGGTTGGCCCCGGGTACGGACCTGCTCCCCCGCTCCCCAGCCCAGGGCGGTTGCGGCGCTCGTGCGGGCTACGGAGGACGGCTGCGGGACGCGGACGGGCTTGGTCTTGTGGCCGATCAGGAAGGCGCGGCGGCGGCGGGACGGGACACCGAAGTCCATGGCGTCGAGATGGCCGACGTCGGCGTATCGAATTCGACGCCGAGCCGTTCCGGTCCGTACTCGCCTCATTAGAAGAAAATCCTCCCCAGTAACACCTAGCAGTTCACGGTCAGCTCTGAATCAGCCGCGAGCCACCGTTCCGGGTTCCCACGGAGGCGCTATTCGTCCACCTTGCTTCGGATGTTCCTCAAGACGGCGTCGCGTTGATCTTGGGTGAGCTGGATCAGCGGCACATCCCGCAGCACGTCGAGGGTAAGGTGCTCGTCTTTTGGTCGTCGTCATCGATCACTGCGGTTGGACACTCACCCAGGTCACAATCATCAGGTCTCCTTCGACGACCGGTTCACCGCCGACGCTGAGTTGACTGGGTTCAGAGCCTGCGGCGATGAACGCTTCGGCGAATCGGGCGAGTTCAGCGCTGTGCGCGTCTAGGGTGTCGAAGAGGTTGATATCTCCGACGTCTGGAAACAATAGACGTGGGCTGCGCCGATGGGGACCCGGCCGTCGGCGTCAGCCTCAAACGTGTCTTATTCGGCTTCGAAGATGTCCGGACCGATATAAGCGCGTACGCCCCAGGATTGCGGGTAATCTTCGGGCCGGCCCCGGGAGTCCGGCCTGGCCGAGTAATCCTACGCATAGGTCAGCCGCATCCACTCAAGAGCATCTCCGATCTCATCGTGCTCGTCTGGCCGCACGCCGTCCACTGCTTTGCCGTGGGTGCATTCAATACCGGCCATGAGATTCCTTTCCCGCTTCCCCAACAAAAGGGGTGCTCCGAATGTTGTCGGGTGTGCCGGGTTCACCGTACCCGGCGCGGGTGCACCGGATGGTAGGGCCCTCCCGAACTCCGGGCGACCATTCAGGCCGGCACCGCCCGCACGTCGGGGAACCAGCCGGCCGGGGCCCTTCTTGGTTCGAGGTGTTCGGGGTCCCGGTGTTCTTTCATGTCGCAGTTGTAGAACGGTCCTTGTGGGTTCAGCAGGACGCTCATGTGGTGGTCTGCATGGTCCCTCCACCAGACGCTCATGCCGGTGGCCGGGTCGAGGCGTAGGTGCTCCCAGGAACGCCACAGGGCCGCGACACGTGAGACCGCTTCGGGTGGAAATACCACTCGATGCACCACTTCGCGGTCTTTCCGGTGACGCTGCGGACGTATGTCGGCAACAGCTGCTCGTGAAGGAATTCCTCGGCCGTGCCATAGACGAGCTCCGGTGTCTTCTCCGGTTTGTCTTCTGCGCCGGGGTTGGGGGCGGGCGTGTCCGTGTCGAAGAATCCGAAATCATCTGCCATGGCTGATTGCTTCCTTACCCGGTGACCCAGGGATTAGCGGCCGGAGCAGTCAATGTACCCCTGCATGAACTGCTGCGGCGGCTCGATTCCGTCCCCGCCGGGAAGCTGTGGGTGCACTGCACTTCCGGCTACCGGGCAGGCGTCGCGGCCAGCCTGCTGCAGCGCGCTGGCAGGGACGTGGTCCACATTGACGCGAACTTCGACGATGCCGGGCCCGCCGGAATCCCGGTGGATACTGCCCCCGGCTCCGCTGCCTCCACGGCCTGAACCAACACCCGCGCACCGAAACACTGGAGCGCCCGCCCTGGCTCTCTGGCAGAGTATGAGCATGCTGACAGTTATTGGCGAGGGCCTGGTTGATGTGGTCCAGCGTTCCTCCGGTACCCAGGCCCATGTCGGCGGAAGCCCCCTCAACGTCGCCGTGGGGCTGGCCCGTCTGGATCATCCGGTGCAGTTCATCGGCCGCTACGGCCGCGACGCCTACGGCGAATCGGTGGCCGCCCACCTGAAGTCCAGTTCGGTGCTGCTTCCGCTGGCCCCGGACGGGCTCCCGACATCCGTGGCCACCGCCGTGGTCGACGACGACGGCGCCGCCAGCTACACCTTCGAGCTCGCCTGGGAACTGCCCGGGCTCACGGACCGGTTGCCGTTCATGCTGCAGGCAACGACGCTCCTGCACACCGGCTCGATTGCCACCATGCTGGCGCCCGGGGCCACGGAGGTGCTCGCCGCCGTCGAGCATGCCCATCCCTCGGCGACCATCAGTTACGACCCCAACTGCAGGCCCAGCATCATCACCGATGTCGCCTACGCACGCGCGCAGGCGGAGAAGTTCGTCACCCTGGCGGACGTGGTCAAGGCCTCGGACGAGGACCTCGAATGGCTCTACCCCGGCGAGGATCCGCTGGACTCCGCCCGGCGCTGGCTGACATTCGGCGGTTCGGAGGGCCCCGCCATGGTGGTGGTCACCCGCGGTGCCGAAGGTCCCTGGGGCGTGAATGCCGCCGGCGAAACACAATTCCCTGCGCCGGCCGTCCAGGTTGCGGACACCGTCGGCGCCGGGGACTCCTTCATGGCAGCGCTGCTCTCCGGCGTGGTGGACCTGGGCCTGGCCGGGGCGCAGAACCGCAAGGACCTGCGCGGGCTCTCCGCAGAGAGCCTCCGGGATCTCCTCGCCCATGCCGCGCGTGCTGCCGCCGTCACCGTGTCCCGGGCCGGCGCCAACCCGCCCACCCGTGCGGAACTGACCCGGATGGAGCAGCGAGGACAGGCTCCCCACGCCACGGACACCCCGCGCCGCGACCCGGAAAGTGCAGAACTCCCCAGCAACTGAAAGGCAGCCATGGCACACCACGATGCCCCGTCCTTCCGCGTCCGCAGTGAGTCATTCCAGGACGGACAGACCCTGCCGCCGGCCCAGCGCGGAGCCTCGACCGGGGCCGGGGCCCAGGACGAGTCCCCGCAACTAAGCTGGAGCGGCGCGCCGGCCGGGACCCTGGGCTACGCCGTCACCGTGTTCGACCCCGATGCCCCCGGCCACGGCGGTTTCTGGCACTGGGCCGTGCTGGACCTTCCCGTGGACGTCACGTTCCTGCCGGCCGGGGCAGGATCGGGCCAGGCAGGGCACCTGCCTCCCGGCGCCTTCCAGCTCAAGAACGACGGCGGCAGCACCGGCTATCTGGGGGCGTCCCCGCCCCGGGGCCACGGCCCGCACCGGTACGTCGTCACTGTCCACGCCCTCGACGTCGCGCATTCCGGGCTCGATGCCGGCGCCCGCCCCGCGAAGCTGGAAGCGAAGCTCGCCCCGCACACCCTGGCCCGGGCAAGCCTGACCGGCATCTGCGAACGGCACTAGGCGCGGGCCGACCCCGCCCCTGCCGACCCCGCCCCGGCCGACCCCGCCCCGGCCGACCCCGCCCCGGCCGACCCCGCCCCGGCCGCCCCCGCCCCGGCC
>NZ_JBVAYY010000037.1:0-5071 GCF_055412885.1 Pseudarthrobacter leeuwenhoeki
TACTGCACCCGGGAGGGTGTGGGAGAGTAGGTCACCGCCGGAACATCATTAAACGGTCGAGAGCCCCAACCACACGGTTGGGGCTCTCCCGCATTTAACCCCCAAACTGCATCCCACGCGCCGGGCTCCGGTCAGCGGGGGAAGTTCCTGCCGTGGATCCAGGCCAGCAGCTCGACAGCGAGCCCGCCGCAGACCGCGGCCGTGCCGGCTGCCCGCAGCACGTCCGCCGGCGGCCACGCGAGATGGAAGACGTCCTGGGCGAGCGGCAGGTTGAGCAGGACCAAGGGGACTGGCGAACATCGCGAGCACCAGCGCCGGCTTCTTCGGATCGAGCGGGCGGGAGACCACCGCAAGAATCCACAGCCCGATCACCGACAGAGCCAGCACCGATGCGGACGGCAGCGCCTCCGGGGCGGTAGCGGCTGGTATTGGCCATCAGTGCCAGGAAGAACGACGGGATGCCGATCGTCAGCCCGTCCGTGAACGGCAGTTGGCGGGGCAGGAACGGGAACTGCAGGTTGAGCAGTCCGAAGCTGACTGCGATCGCGATCGAATAGGCGGTCTTGCTGAGGAACAGTTTGGACACCCGCTCGATGTTGGCGATGACCCGGCGGCCCTCAGCCACCACACCGGGCAGCCGGCTGAAGCGTCCATCCAGCAGCACCAGTGTCAATGGCCAATAGTTTGTGCCCATGGACGGCCAGCAGAAATGCCCGCTGGTGGCCATGAATACTGCCCGGTCATGGCCACGAGATCTGCCCACCGGGTGTTCGGTGGCGTTGGCCATGTTGGGGTGTGGGTTTAGTTCATTGGGGTGACTCCCTTTCCGGCCAGGGCCTGGCTGAGGCGGATCGATTCCCCTGAGGTCTGGCAGAGGTGAGCGTGGTGCAGCAGCCGGTCCACCGTCGCCGTGGCGAGGGTTTTGGGCATGAGTTCGTCAAAGCCGGCGGGATGCAGGTTTGAGGAGACCGCGATGGAGCGTTTCTCGTAGGCGGCGTCGACGAGGCGGTAGAGGCCCTCGGCCGCGTCGGTGCCGACCGGCAAGAGGCCTATGTCATCGACCACCACCAAATCTGCGCGCAGGATCCGGGCGACGACTTTGGTGACGCTGTCATCGGAGCGGTGGGCGCGCATGAGAGCCCCGAGGTCCTCGAGCCGGAACCACGCGACCCTCAGGCCGGCCTCGACGGCCTGCTGGCCGAGGGCTTCGAGGAAGAACGTCTTGCCCGTGCCGGAGGGGCCGCAGATCACGACGTTTTCCTTCCGCCCGATCCATTCCAGCGTCCGCAGCGACTGCTGCGTTGGTGCCGGGATCGAGGAGGCGGCGGGGTCCCAGGTGTCAAAGGTCTTCCCGGTCGGGAAGCCCGCGGCCTTGCGCCTGGTGGCGAGCATGGACCGGGACCGGCCGGCGACTTCCTCGACGAAGAGGGCCTTGATGACCTCGGCCGGTTCCCAGCGCTGGGCGCGGGCGGTCGCGATCAGTTCCGGCGCCAACGCCCGCGCGTGGGGCATTTTCAGCTGCCGCATCAGCGCCTCCAGCTCCGGCGCCAGCACGGGTGCGGTGACCGGGACCGGGCTCACGCGCTTTCTCCCAGCGTGCCGTCAACACGGGCGGGAACGGGTGGTCGGCCGATCGCCGCCCACCCGGCGGTGCCTTGGGTCAGGGACCGGGTTTCCCCGGCAGCATGGGTGGCGGTGCGGGTGCTTGCGGCGTTCAGGATCGAGGCGAGGTCCTTGTTCGCGAAGCGGCCATGGATGGCCGCGGTCCCGAGGGCCTGATCGACCTCGGGCTGCCCGGCGATCTTGGCCAGGGCGACGGCTTCGGCCATCTTCACGTTCATCCGGGCCGTGCCCGCCGCGGCGGCCTCGAGCAGCCAGGTGCGGGCGCCGGCCCCGATGCTCAGGAACTCCGCCTCCGCGGCCGTCCTGGCTTTCGCCGTGTATTCGCCCGGGATCTTTGGCCTATGGTCCGGGAAGTGGGCGTCGTTGATCGCCGGGCTGCCGGGCCGGGCGCGCCGGTGCCGGGCGACTTCCACCGGGCCCTGACTGCCGTGGTGGACGATGATGACCTGCTCGTCAGCTCCGGCGCCGTGGGCCCGGACGAACACCCGGGCGCCGAGCAGATACGCGGGGACGGAGTACTGCCCGTTCTCGAAGGTGACCATCGGCGTGTTCCCCGGGACACTGCGGGAGAGCCCGAACGCGACGGTGTGCGCGGTGTCCGGGATCCGGTGCAACCGCGGCGCCTCCTCAGCCAGCATCGCGGCGGGTTTCCGGCGGGTGGCCCGGTGCTCACGATGGTTGACCTCGTCCATGAACCCCTGGCAGGCCGCTTCGATCTCGGCGAAGGAAGCGTATTCGGCACGCAGGTTAGTGTCCTTGGGCACGATGTCGGCCTTGGCGACTTTCACCGAGGACTCCACGCCGCCCTTGGACGCCGGGTCCGCCGGCTGGCAGGTCAACACCGTCACCCCGTAGTGGCGGGCGAAGTCGACCGTCTGCTGGTTGCGCACCGGGACGCCGGCAACATGGGACACCGTCACGGTCTTCTCGTTATCGGTCAGGACGTAGGTCGGGGCACCGCCTATGACACGGAAGCTGCGGTCCAGCGCGGCGAAAACGCTCGGCGCCGTCCGGTCCCGCAATGCGATCACGATCCTGAAACGGGACCACGCCAGCCAGGCCACGAACAAGACGGTCTTCTTCCCCTCGATCACGGGGCCGTCGCCGAAATCGTACTGAAGCCACATGCCCGGTTCCGTGATCCAGGGCCGGTGCACCCGGACATGGCCGAGCCGCCAGGCGGCGCGGACCTGCGCGACGGCCCGGAGTTTCTCGTGGGCTTTGTCGGCGCGGATCTTGCCCTTGGACGCCTCGATCCATTCCTCGATCTTGGGCAGGAACGCATCGGTGACCCGGCCCCGGTAGACCGGTTCCGCGATCGGCCGGCCCGCGTCCCGGGCAGCGACATGCCTGGCCACCGTGTGGTGCGAGCAGCCGGTAAGTTCCGCGGCGGCGCGCAACGATCCGGTCAGATCATACGCAGCAAGTATTTCCATGATTTCTCCGTCAAACTTCATTAGGGCCTCTTCCCGGGCGACTTTGGTGCGACTAGACACCGTCATCAAACCCCGGGAAGAGGCTCCCGCCGCTTAAGCGGTCGGGTTCAGTAAGGAAGTGGGCAGATCTCATGGCCACCGACGGGCAGTTTTCGTGGCCGTCAGTGGGCAGTTCCGTGGCCGCCTACGGGCAGTTTTTCATGGCCGCTAACACACCAGGCGGGCCACGGCTTTCGTGGCAGGCGCTGCAGAGGTCATGGCTATGCCCAGGTCGGCCTCTTTCAATGCCAGCACGTCGTTGACGCAGTCTCCGGTCATTGCGACCGTGTGCCCGCAGCGCTGAAGTGCTGCGACCATGTCCTTTTCTGGTCCGGGCTTACCCGGCTGAACACCGTGTTGTCGGCCAGCACCTCTTCAAGTAGCCGGGGATCCGGCGGAAGTTCCCGGGCATCATATCCAGCCCCGACGTCCAGGCCCACGGTGCGGGCAATCGCGGCGACCGTCCGGGGGTCGTCCCCTGAAGTGATTTTCAGCTCAACGCCCTCGTCACGGAAGTAGTCCAGCGTCGCCCGCGCATCGGGGCGGATCTGTTCCCGGGAGGTGAGGACAACGACTGGTTCAACAACGGCCGGCAGGGTGGCCCGGGGCGCCAAGGATCCATGTGCCTGTCGGTGGGGTTCCGCCGCCGAAGGTCACGGAACTCCACTTCCGGGCCGGAGAGAACGGAACCGAAGAGACCGCCGGGCCGCCGCCGTCGTGCTCAAAAGCCGCGTCAAGGCAGCGCGAGGTCGCGTTGGCCTCCGGGTCCGCAGCGAACCAGCCTGTGGCGCGCTCCCAGCCAGGCTCCGCGGACCAGGCCAGCTCGTGCACACCGTCGAAGATGATTCGGCCTTCGCTGGGCGTCCCGGTCTTGTCGAGTCAGAGGACATCGACGCGGGCCAGTTCCTCGACCGCTGCCAGCTCCTGGATGAGACCCTTGTTCCCGGCCAGCCGTACCCCGCCAGCGCGGATGTCCTGGTGCCGCTGGCGATCGCCTGCGCCCAGCCGCCCCTGGACTGCATCCCGCCGTTGGCAACGATGGGGGCGACCGGAATCAGCGCCCGGGCAAGCCAGCGTAGAACCCGGTTGAGACTGTTGCGGATCTCAGAGTTGACCAGCGGGAACCGCTTCGCGCCGGCGGCGATCCTGCTGGAGAAGGAGTCAGCTTCCACCCGGATCACGCGTGCGGCGCCCCGGCCGGCAACAACGATTGATCCGGAGCGGACTTCAGGCCACGCATCCTTGTCCACCGGGTCTGATTCCCCGGTCAGGAGGGATTCGTCGGCCTCCAGCCCGCGGCTGCCCAGGACAAAGGCATCGGCCGTGACCTGGTCGCCGGCCCGCAGGACCAGGACATCGTCAAGCACGACGCCGGCGGTCGGGATCTTGCGCACGGAGCCCTCACGCAGGACCAGGGCCAGCGGGGCCTCAAGAACCGCGGGGCGGTCCAGGGAGCGCTTGGCACGGCATTCCTGGACGACGCCAATGATGGCGTTGCCTACGGCGGCCAGCCCGAAGAGTGCGTCCTGCCAGCTGCCCAGGAGAAGCAGGACGACAAAGTTCGTGCCTACGATCGCGTTGAACAGGGTCAGCACATTGGCGCGGACGATCTCCCATAGGCTGCGGCTGGTTGTGTCCGGTGCGCGATTGGCAAGGCCCTGGCTCATCCGGGAGGAGACTTCGCCTGCGGACAGTCCTTCGGCGGCCGGAGCGGAGACGCACCGATGGAGGAAATCTGGCCTGTGGTGCCGGCGTTCTGCCATCACCTCCTGATGGTGACGGGAGGCAGACCCGGATGCGCGTGATGAGCCCCACAGGCGGTGGTTTCTGGGCTATGCGGGTGCCGGTCAGTTCCGGGGGGCGTGGTTTCCGTGTGGTGGCGGGGTTTTTGGGGGTGTGGGGGTGGTGGTGGGGGTGGATTTGTGTCTGGTCGGTGGGGTGTGTAGAGTAGTTCGAGTCGCCGCCGCTGATGC
>NZ_JBVAYY010000038.1:0-4439 GCF_055412885.1 Pseudarthrobacter leeuwenhoeki
CTTCAGCAAAAAGTGTTCTGTCGCAAGTCCAATTTTCGCTGAAAAGATGGGCATTTCGTGTTTAAAACGCCGGAGACGACCCAAGCCTCATCGGTGGATCAAGGCTAAGGCAGTGTGCGGCTGAGCACTTCGGAGGCGGACATCAGAGCAGCCGGATGTTGATGGGACCCGGGTCGGTCGTCGCGCCGGTGGAAAGCAGGGCCTCGGCCAGGGCCTTGGCGACCAGGTCGGCCGCGGCCAGGAAGGCTGCCCAGAGCAACAGCACCGTCCTGAACCGTCGTGCCGTCCGGGCAAGTATGCCCGGCCGGACAGTGGCTTCGGCGCTCACGCGGTCGGTTCCAGCGCGGGGGCGGGTTCGGTGGCGTTCAACGCTGTCCTGCTACGGAGCCGGCCTGCCCGGACGCCGTTGGCGATCACGACGATTTCGGCCAGTTCGTGGATGAGGACCACGGCGGCCAGGCCGAGCATGCCGAACAGGGCGAGCGGGATCAGTACAGCGATCAGGAGTAGGGACATGCCCACGTTCTGGAGCATGATGCGCCGGGTCCTGCGCGCGTGGTCCAGGACCTGGGGCAGGTGGTTCAGGTCCTCTCCCATCAGGGCGATGTCAGCTGTTTCGATGGCGACGTCGGTGCCCATGGCGCCCATGGCGATGCCGGTGTCGGCGGTTGCGAGTGCCGGAGCGTCGTTGACGCCGTCGCCGACCATGGCGGTGGGCTGCCGGGCCTTGAGGGTGCGGATGATCTCCGCTTTGTCCTCAGGGCGAAGGTCGGCGTGCACCTCGGTGATGCCCGCGGCCTTGCCCAACGCGGTGGCGGTGATGAGGTTGTCGCCGGTGAGCATGGCGGTGTTGTAGCCGGAGGCAGTGAGTCGGGCGATGACTGCCCGGGCTTCGGGTCGCAGCTCGTCACGGACCGCGATCGCTCCGATGACCTGGCCGTCGTCCTCGATCAGGACGGCGGTGGCGCCGGCGTGCTGCATCCGTTCGATTTCGGCGGCCAGCGGGCCGGCGTTGATCCAGCCCGGGCGGCCGAGGCGGACTGTCCTGCCCTCAAGCCTTCCTTCCAAACCGGCGCCGGGGATGGTGTCCACATCGGTGACGGCCGCCCGGTCCGCGGCGGCGGCGAGGATGGCGCGGGCGAGCGGATGTTCGCTGCGGGCCTCCAGGCCGGCAGCGAGGGCCAGTACGTGTTCCCGGGTGGCTGTGCCGGTCGCGGCGACCTCGATCACAGCGGGCTTGTTGCGGGTGAGCGTTCCGGTCTTGTCCAGTGCGATGGTGCGGATTTTACCGAGGGTTTCCAGGGCGCCGCCGCCCTTGATGAGCACGCCGATGCGGCTGGCCGCGCCCACGGAAGCGACCACCGTGACGGGAACGGAGATGGCCAGCGCGCAGGGCGAGGCGGCGACCAGGACGACGAGGGCGCGTTCAAACCACAGCAGCGGTTCCCCGACGATGAAGCCGAAGACAATGATCAGGACCGCGGAGATCAGGAGGCCCGGAACGAGCTTGCTGGCGATCGAGTCGGCCAGGCGCTGGCCCGGTCCCTTGCGGGACTGCTCGGCCTCCACGATGTGCACGATCCTGGCCAGCGAGTTGTTCTCCGCTGTGCTGGTCACTTCAACCTCGAGCGGGCCGGTGCCGTTAATCGACCCGGCAAAGACCTCGCTTCCCGGCCCGGCCTCGACCGGCACGGATTCGCCGGTGAGCGCCGAGGTGTCCAGGGACGTGCGGCCGGTGATGATCCTGCCGTCAGTTGCCAGGCGCTCCCCCGGCCGGACAACCATTCGGTCCCCGGGTATGAGTTCTGCCGGGGGGACGGTGATTTCTATCCCGCCGCGCAGGACGGTCGCCTCGGCCGGGACAAGGTCCAGCAGGGCTCGCAGGCCCCGGCGGGTTTTCGCCATCGAGTACTCCTCGAGGCCTTCGGAGATGGCGTAAAGGAAGGCCAGCATGGCCGCTTCCTCGTACTGCCCGAGGGCGACCGCACCCGCTGCGGCGATCGTCATCAGCGTCCCGACCCCGATCTTGCCCTTTACCAGGCGCCGCAGGGTGGAGGGAACGAACGTCCAGCCGGCGATCAGCAGCGCGCCGATCTCCGAGGGAAGTCTCAGCCACTGGGGTCCTCCGGTCAGCGAAGCAACCCACGCGACCAGGAGCAGTACACCCGAAACCGCTGCCGCCCGGACCTCGCTGACCTGCCAGAAACCAACGGCCTCCTCCGCTTCTTCGGATTCGCCGGTCCCGGTCTTTTCGTCGCTGCAGCCGCAGGCGTCGCTCATCGTTCGTTCTCTTTCATCAGGGGCACACCCGTGCTGCCGGTGCCGTAGTTCGGGCACAAGCTGACCGCACTGCCGGTGGCGGCAAGCAGCACCTCGGCCTGGGCGAGCATGTCCATCAGCTCCGGACGGGACAGCGAGTAGTACACGCTGCGGCCCTGCACCCGGCCCTCCACCAGGCCACAGTCACGCAGGCACGCCACATGGGCCGATACGGTCGACTGGGCCAGGCCCAGCGCACCGGTGAGGTCACCGACACGCACCTCGCCGGCGGCCATCCGCTTCACAATGGTCAGCCGGGTCGGGTCACTGAGGGAATGGAACAGCGCCGCCGCGGGATCGAGCTGCCCGCACGGATCGGTGGGAACCACAGAATCAATCGTCATAACACGATGATAACGGCATTCCATGATGTCATCGTCAGAAGCTGTAACGGGGGACCTCGACCTCAGGACCTCCAAGCCCCGGATACACGCCCCGACGCATCGGCACCCTGCGGCGCTCTCGGTATGAGGTGGCCCTTATAGAAGGCGACAAGCTCCACGCATTGCAGCTAAGCCTCCCCGCCCCGACTGACCAGTGGGCAGCATATGTCGTCAGCCGGCGCTCCGAGGCGCGAACATGATGATAGCCACCCCCGCCAGACAGACCACGGAGCCGATGACGTCCCACCGGTCGGGACGGAAACCGTCAAAAACCATGCCCCAGGCCAGCGACCCCGCGACGAACACGCCACCGTAGGCGGCCAGGATGCGGCCGAAGTGCGCGTCAGGCTGAAGCGTGGCGACAAATCCGTATATACCAAGGGCGACGACCCCGAACCCGGCCCACCACCATGCCTTGTCTTCCCGGACGGCCTGCCACACCAGCCACGCACCGCCTATTTCGGCAACGGCGGCAAGAACGAAGAGCAAAACGGATTTTGCGATGGTCATGGATCCATCATTACTTGGCGGACCTACAGCTCGGTACCGGCCCTCCCCCGGCAGCCTGGCCTTGACGGACTGCCCAGATCGCTCCCCCATGACCGCTACAGCCCCGGCAACGGCCGGTGTTCTCACAAAGGAAGGATTTCGAGAACAGGTGCATTTGAGAATCCTTGGTTGTGCAACGAGGTGCCGCAAAGCGGTGTCCCTCGGCGGAAAACCGCCGTCGTGACGACAATCGCCAGCCACAGGCCGTGGTTCTTATAAATAGTTCTCAAAACTGTAGAGTCGAGCTAAGAGCCCGAATCGAGTTTTGAGAAGAGAAACTCCTATGCAACTCAACCGGAGCTCACCGTGAATTCCGGGGTACGCCAAAACGGCGCGGTCCCCGAGGAGCCTGACCACTCCCGTGCCAGCGACGTCAGAGAGCGGCGCCAGAGCAGGTGGGCCACCGTCCTGGCGGTCCTGCAGCGGCTGCTCTATCTGGTGGTGACAATCGTCGTGGGCTGGGCCGTCTACTACTTCCTGCTCGCCCGGCCTTCACGCGGACCCGAGCAGGCGTGGGTGTTCCTGCCGGTTTGGCTGGTCCTTGCCTACGCGCTGCTGCCGCGCATCCACAAGATCCTCAGCAGCCTGTACATCCCGGACTACTTCATCGGCCGGACCCGGACGGGCGACGGCGTACTCGGCGATCCAGTAAACCTCGCCGTGGTGGGACCCAAAGCGGAGTTGCGGCACGCCATGTTGACTGCCGGATGGGTGGAGGCGGACCCAATTTCCCCGGCCACAGCCTGGCGCACACTTACGTCCACGGTTGTGGGGCGCAGCTACCCCGCAGCGCCGGTGAGCTCGCTCTACGTGTTCGGCAACAAGCAGGACCTCGCGTTCCAACGTGAGATCGACGGGAACCCGCGCAAACGACACCACGTCCGGTTTTGGAAATGCCCGGACGGGTGGAAGCTGCCTGGTGGCCTGGCAGTGGATTGGGTGGGCGCCGGCACCTACGACCGGAGCGTAGGGCTGTCCCTGTTCACATTCCAAATCACACACAAAATTGCGGACCGTACGGATGAGGAGCGCAACTTCATCATCGAGACATTGCGTGCGGCGAACGCCGTAGAGTCGGTGTGAGTATTTGATGCCTTGAGAGCCACCCAATCTTGCGTTTCAGAGCCACCGATCGTGCGGAAGAGAGCCAGTGGTGGTGTGCTTGGGAGCCACTGGCCCTCGACCTGA
>NZ_JBVAYY010000039.1:0-2640 GCF_055412885.1 Pseudarthrobacter leeuwenhoeki
CCATCGTGGCCGTGAAACGTCCCGGAGGCATCTGGGGCCATACCACCGCACAAACGGTGCTCTACGACGACGACCAGATCATTGTCCAGGGCAGGAAAGCCAAGGCCGAGCGGTTCAGCACCATGCAATGACCCACTAGACTGGGGCGGAGGTGCGCCGGGAAGTCTGGTCGGCATAGTTCTGTCGACCCAACTTTTAGGACTCCCCACATGAGCCCCACGCCTCCCCCCACCCCGCCGCGCATGACCATCTTCGGCCGCGGCAGCTACGCCGAATCCCTCCGGATCGGCGAGATCCTCCGCAAGGAGACAGTCGGCGGCGCCCTCCTGGTGGCCGCAGCCGTGATCGCCCTGGTCTGGGCCAACTCGCCGGCTTCCGAGAGCTACTTCGCGCTGCGGGACTTCAAGTTTGGATTCGAACCGTGGCACCTGGAACTCAGCCTGGGCGCCTGGGCGGCCGACGGGCTGCTGGCGATTTTCTTCTTCCTGGTCGGACTCGAACTCAAACGTGAGTTCGTCGCCGGTGACCTGCGGCAGCTGAACAAATCGATTGTTCCGGTCGCAGCGGCCGCCGGCGGTGTCATCATCCCGGCCCTGATTTACATTGTCGTCAACCTCACAAGCCCCGAGACCCTGCGCGGCTGGGCCATCCCCACCGCCACCGACATCGCCTTCGCCGTCGCCGTGCTGGCCATCATCGGCTCGCATCTGCCCAGCGCCCTGCGGATCTTCCTGCTGACCCTGGCCGTGGTGGACGACCTCATCGCCATCACCATCATCGCCGTCTTCTACACCAGTGACCTCCAGCCGACGCCGCTGCTGCTGGCCCTGATTCCTCTCGCCCTGTACGCGTTCCTGGCCCATAAGTACCGGCGTTTCTTCGGGATGAAGGCCCCGGCCGCGTGGCTGATTCTGCTGCCCATCGGTGCGGTTGCCTGGGCCCTCGTCCATGCCTCGGGGATCCACGCCACCGTCGCAGGTGTACTGCTCGGCTTCGCAGTGCCGGTCCTGCGCTCCCAGGCCAGCGGCGGCCCGGAGGCCGGTCCGGGACTTGCGGAGATCTTCGAGCACCGGTTCCGCCCGATCTCGGCCGGCGTCGCCGTCCCGATCTTCGCGTTCTTCTCCGCGGGTGTGGCCGTGGGCGGCTGGGACGGACTGGTTTCGGCGCTGACCGACCCGGTGGCCGTCGGCATCATCATGGCGCTGGTCCTCGGCAAGCCAATCGGCATCATGGGCACCACCTGGCTGCTCACCAAGGTCACCAAGGCCCGGCTGGACACCAGTTTCAAGTGGATCGACGTCTTTGGCGTGTCCCTGCTGGCCGGCATCGGCTTCACCGTCTCGCTCCTGGTGGCCGAGCTGAGCTTCGGCCAGGGCAGTGTCCACGACGACCACGCCAAGGTGGGCATTCTTGCGGCCTCCGTTCTGGCAGCCCTGCTGGCCATGCTCGTGCTGCGGACCCGGAACCGGCAGTACCGGGAGGTCCAGGAGGCGGAGAAGGTCGACGCGGACATGGACGGGATTCCCGACGTCTACCAGCAGGACGGCCCCGCCCGGTAGCCCGGCCCGGCCCGGTAGCCCGGCCCGGCCCGGTAGCCCGGCCCGGCCCCTCCCGGCAAGCCGCGGCGCCGGTCTCCGCCACGGATGAGGGCTTGCGTTCATACCCCGGGGGGTTTGATTATGGAGTGTGCGCTGCCGGTCGACCCGCGGCCGTCCGTGCCCTGACCAGCCAGGAGTGAACCATGGACGTCATTGTCATTGAGACCAGCCAACTCGGGGACCGCAGCTACCTCGTCCATGACGGCTCCGTGGCTCTGGTCATCGACCCGCAGCGGGACACGGACCGCGTCGATGAGGCTGCCCGCGACGCCGGACCGGGACGCTCGAAGATGGCCCAGAGGTGGAGATCGTCACCGTGACGGGAGGCAAAATTCACCCCATCGAAGTCTGTCGTCTCGTAGAGCCAAGCCGCGACAGCCTGGGTCAGGTGACGTGGGCGGGCGTCCTTCAGAGCCGAGGCGTCAAAGTCGGTCTGGCCCAGGCTCAGGGCCAGTCCGATGAAGTGTGGGTACAGGGCCGCGACGCTGCCGGAGGCGGTCACCGCGCAGTACCGCCCGGATAGCACTGCGGACGCGGCAGCGCGGACGTCGAGCCACTCCCTGGGGACCTGCGCCGGGGCGATGGTGGGGCGCCCTGCCGCATCCGGTGACCCCTCGAAACCTCTCCGCAACGGCAACCGCGAGTGACTACTACGGATCCGCGACGGCCGGCGTCATGAAGCGCTTCACGTCCTTCGTTGACACCCGCTTCGCGTCCACCCAGTCCAACATCTACAGCGCAGCCCGCGAGCTGTTCACGAGGTCAGACGTTCCATTCATGGGCGTTCGGCTGGCGCTGGCAGGTCCCGCTGCGTCCGAAATGATCCCAATTCAGATGCACCTGGTCGACGCATTCTGCCAAGGATTCGCCGACGAGCTGCTGGCGCGCAGGGCCCCGGAGTGACGATGACCGACTCACCATGCCAACCCCTAACCCGGATTTTTCATGATGGTCGGGTTGGCTGCCGGGCCCCGGGGTGATTCTCGCCCGGGTTGATTTTGTTGTTTTGGGCGTGCTGGCGGGGCCTGTTGTCGCCGGCTGG
>NZ_JBVAYY010000040.1:0-1801 GCF_055412885.1 Pseudarthrobacter leeuwenhoeki
TTTGTTTGTTTCTGGTTTCCTGGCTGCACCGATCACGCATGTTTGTGTGTGGGGTGTGTGGTATGGGGTTGTTGTTTGAGAACTACATAGTGGACGCGAGCATCTTTTATAAGAAGCAATTTCCAAGAATATATGAACCTGGATCTGTGCTGCTGTCCTTCGGGGTGGTGGTGTGGTTTTCGTGGTTCTCTCGAAGAATAGCGTTTTATTGATCTTTTGTGGTCAAGTTTTTAAGAGCACACGGTGGATGCCTTGGCATTAGGAGCCGAAGAAGGACGTAGGAATCTGCGATAAGCCTGGGGGAGTCGATAACCGGACTGTGATCCCAGGGTGTCCGAATGGGGAAACCCCGCCAGGGGCGCGAGCCACCTGGTGACCCGCATCTGAACACATAGGGTGCGTGGAGGGAACGCGGGGAAGTGAAACATCTCAGTACCCGCAGGAAGAGAAAACAATAGTGATTCCGTCAGTAGTGGCGAGCGAACGCGGATCAGGCTAAACCGTTCCATGTGTGATAGCCGGCGGGCGTTGCATGGTCGGGGTTGTGGGACTTCCCATTCTGTCTCTGCCGGGACAGTGGGGTGTGTAGTACAGGCATAGGTGAACGGTCTTGAAAGGCCGGCCAGAGAGGGTGTGAGCCCCGTAACCGAAATGTTGTGTACCGCCCGGGGAGTATCCCAAGTAGCACGGGGCCCGAGAAATCCCGTGTGAATCTGTCAGGACCACCTGATAAGCCTAAATACTCCCTAATGACCGATAGCGGACCAGTACCGTGAGGGAAAGGTGAAAAGTACCCCGGGAGGGGAGTGAAACAGTACCTGAAACCGTGTGCTTACAATCCGTCGGAGCCAGTCTGATTCTGGTGACGGCGTGCCTTTTGAAGAATGAGCCTGCGAGTTAGTGTTACGTCGCGAGGTTAACCCGTGTGGGGAAGCCGTAGCGAAAGCGAGTCTGAATAGGGCGTTGCAGTGGCGTGATCTAGACCCGAAGCGAAGTGATCTACCCATGGCCAGGTTGAAGCGACGGTAAGACGTCGTGGAGGACCGAACCCACTTCAGTTGAAAATGGAGGGGATGAGCTGTGGGTAGGGGTGAAAGGCCAATCAAACTTCGTGATAGCTGGTTCTCCCCGAAATGCATTTAGGTGCAGCGTTGCGTGTTTCTTACCGGAGGTAGAGCTACTGGATGGCTAATGGGCCCTACAAGGTTACTGACGTCAGCCAAACTCCGAATGCCGGTAAGTGAGAGCGCAGCAGTGAGACTGTGGGGGATAAGCTTCATAGTCGAGAGGGAAACAGCCCAGACCACCAACTAAGGCCCCTAAGCGTGTGCTAAGTGGGAAAGGATGTGGAGTTGCGAAGACAACCAGGAGGTTGGCTTAGAAGCAGCCATCCTTAAAAGAGTGCGTAATAGCTCACTGGTCAAGTGATTCCGCGCCGACAATGTAGCGGGGCTCAAGTACACCGCCGAAGTTGTGGATTTCAGATATTAGCTAAGCCGCCCCTTGTGGGTTGGTTCAGGCGTCTGGAGTGGTAGGGGAGCGTCGTGTGGGCAGTGAAGTCGCGGTGTAAACCAGCGGTGGAGCCTACACGAGTGAGAATGCAGGCATGAGTAGCGAAAGACGGGTGAGAAACCCGTCCGCCGAATGATCAAGGGTTCCAGGGTCAAGCTAATCTGCCCTGGGTAAGTCGGGACCTAAGGCGAGGCCGACAGGCGTAGTCGATGGACAACGGGTTGATATTCCCGTACCGGCGAAAAACCGCCCATGCTGAACAGGGGATACTAACCGCCCGAGACCTGCC
>NZ_JBVAYY010000041.1:0-1668 GCF_055412885.1 Pseudarthrobacter leeuwenhoeki
TGCCGTGTGACGGGTTTGTTGTTTGGGAACCACATAGTGGACGCAAGCAGTCTTGTTATCTTTGTACTCTCTTCATGGTGTGAACGTCTTTTGAATCCGTTCACGAAGGGAGTGTGTGGTGTAAGTTATCGGCCTATTAGTACCGGTCAGCTTCACGAGTCGTTAGTCCTCGCTTCCACATCCGGCCTATCAACCCAGTGGTCTGGCTGGGGGCCTCTCACACACAAGGTGTATGGAAATCTCATCTCGAAGCGAGCTTCCCGCTTAGATGCTTTCAGCGGTTATCCCATCCGAACGTAGCTAATCAGCGGTGCACTTGGCAGTACAACTGACACACCAGAGGTTCGTCCGTCCCGGTCCTCTCGTACTAAGGACAGCCCTTCTCAAATTTCCTGCGCGCGCAGCGGATAGGGACCGAACTGTCTCACGACGTTCTAAACCCAGCTCGCGTACCGCTTTAATGGGCGAACAGCCCAACCCTTGGGACCTACTCCAGCCCCAGGATGCGACGAGCCGACATCGAGGTGCCAAACCATGCCGTCGATATGGACTCTTGGGCAAGATCAGCCTGTTATCCCCGAGGTACCTTTTATCCGTTGAGCGACGGCCATTCCACAATGTACCGCCGGATCACTAGTCCCGACTTTCGTCCCTGCTCGAGATGTCTCTCTCACAGTCAAGCTCCCTTGTGCACTTACACTCGACACCTGATTGCCAACCAGGCTGAGGGAACCTTTGGGCGCCTCCGTTACTTTTTAGGAGGCAACCGCCCCAGTTAAACTACCCATCAGGCACTGTCCCTGACCCGGATTACGGGCCGAAGTTAGATGTCCAAAGTGACCAGAGTGGTATTTCAACGATGACTCCACCCGAACTGGCGTCCGGGCTTCAACGTCTCCCACCTATCCTACACAAGCCACTCCGAACACCAATACCAAACTATAGTAAAGGTCTCGGGGTCTTTCCGTCCTGCTGCGCGTAACGAGCATCTTTACTCGTACTGCAATTTCGCCGAGTTTATGGTTGAGACAGCGGGGAAGTCGTTACTCCATTCGTGCAGGTCGGAACTTACCCGACAAGGAATTTCGCTACCTTAGGATGGTTATAGTTACCACCGCCGTTTACTGGGGCTTGAATTCTCAGCTTCGCCTTGCGGCTAACCGGTCCTCTTAACCTTCCAGCACCGGGCAGGAGTCAGTCCGTATACATCGTCTTGCGACTTCGCACGGACCTGTGTTTTTAGTAAACAGTCGCTTCCCCCTGGTCTCTGCGGCCCCTGCACGCTCCGGACAGCTTGTGTCCATCACGATGGGGGCCCCCCTTCTCCCGAAGTTACGGGGGCATTTTGCCGAGTTCCTTAACCATAATTCTCTCGATCGCCTTAGTATTCTCTACCTGATCACCTGTGTCGGTTTGGGGTACGGGCGGCTAAAACCTCGCGTCGATGCTTTTCTAGGCAGCATAGGATCACCGAATCCCCCCTTACGGGAGTCCCATCGGGTCTCAGGCATCATGAACGGCGGATTTGCCTACCGTTCGCCCTACATCCTTAGACCGGGACAACCATCGCCCGGCTCGGCTACCTTCCTGCGTCACACCTGTTAATACGCTTGCCTCCCAGGATCAGGTCCCGCGCTCCACCAAAACCCTCCACCCACAAGGGGTGTC
>NZ_JBVAYY010000042.1:0-1524 GCF_055412885.1 Pseudarthrobacter leeuwenhoeki
GAGCCGTTCCAGAAACGTGACGGGTCACGCCTCAGTGTGTTCACCGCGGAGGAGAAGCCGTTGTTGCAGGCGCTGCCGGCGGCCCCATTCGAGATCAGCACGTGGGTCTATAAACGCAAGGTGAACGCCAACGCTCACGTGGTTTGGGCGAAGAACTTCTATTCCGTCCCTTTCAGCCATATCGGCGCCCTCGTTGACTTGCGCGTGACGGAGACGATGCTGGAGGTTTACCGGCGTGACGAGCGCCTGACCAGCCATTTGCTGCTGCCGGCCACGGCCAGCAACCAGTATCGGACGAACGAGGCGGACCTGCCCGAGGGGCGCAGCTTCCAGGCCTGGGACCGGGGCCGGATCGAGGAGTGGGCGGCGCGGGTCGGACCTGCGACGGCGGCAGTGACAGCCAAGATCTTCGAGACCGTGTTCATCGATGAGGCCGGCTTCGACGCGGCGCTGGCGGTGCTGAAACTGTCGCGCCGATTCTCCCCGGCACGCCTCGAAGCGGCCTGCGCGCTGGCGCTGCGGGGCCCGATCCGCTCACCCCGCTATGCGCACCTGCGGCCGATCCTCGACACCGGACAGGATAAAACCGGACATACCCCCGAGCCCGAGCCGGATGATGGCGGTTATGTTCGCGGCGGCGCCTACTACGCCGGAGGCACCCGATGAGCGTCCTGGATGGGGAGACCAAACGCAAGCTCCGCGAGATGAACGCCGGCGAGCTGGTGGAGGCCATCGACCTCCAAGACGACACCCTCAGCATCAGCTTGTCGTTCGAGGAACGGGTCCGCCTGGTCGTCGACGACGCCTACTCCACCTTCATGCACTCGAAAGTGGACGGGCTGATCCGACGGGCGGGGCTTCGTTACCCCAACGCGGACCTGCGGCGCATCGACCTGCTCGACGAGCGCGGCCTCAACCGGCAGCTCCTGACCCAACTCGGGACCTGCTTGTTCGTCACTCGGCAGCAGAACGTCGTCTTCCAGGGGTTCACCGGGTCGGGGAAGTCGTATCTGGGCTGCGCGATCGCGAAACGCGCCTGCGAACATCGGATCCGCGCCCATTATGTTCGGATGCCCGACCTCGAAGAGGCCTGGGTCGCAGCTCAAGACACCCCCGGCGGCGCCGGCAAGTTCCTCCGGAAATACGCTGCCTTCACCCTGCTCGTCATCGACGAGTGGTTACTTGATCGGCCGACGGAATCGATGCGGACGATGTTGCTGGAGTTGATGGAGCGCCGTTACGGCGAGACGTCGACGGTGTTCTGCACCCAGTATCAACAGAAGGACTGGCATCACCGCCTCGGCGCCGGCGTCCACGCCGACGCCATCATGGACCGCATCATCCACAACACCACCTGGGTCGACACCGGCACCTACAACATGAGGGAGCAGACCGCCCTGGCCAGCGCCTAACGATCAGGTCGAGGGCCAGTGGCTCCCAAGCACACCACCACTGGCTCTCTTCCGCACGATCGGTGGCTCTGAAACGCAAGATTGGGTGGCTCTCAAGGCATCAAATACTCAC
>NZ_JBVAYY010000043.1:0-1314 GCF_055412885.1 Pseudarthrobacter leeuwenhoeki
CACTTGCAAGATACCCCCGGGGGTATTATTGTTGTTAGTAGTCGACGGGGCTCAGCCCCACCTCTTTACGAAGGAGAGCACATGCTTCTGGAACGCATTTATGATGAGGACCTTGCCCAGGCCAGTTACCTGATCGGCTGCCAGGCCAAGGGTGAAGCGGTGGTGGTGGACGGGCGCCGTGATATCGCGGTGTACCAGGCGCTGGCGGCGAAGAACGGCATGAAGATTGTTGCGGTCACCGAGACCCACATCCACGCCGATTACCTGTCCGGCACCCGGGAGCTCGCCGCGGCGACGGGTGCGAAGATTTACGTGTCGGGTGAGGGCGGACCGGACTGGCAGTACGGGTTCGAGGGGGAGCGGTTGTTCGATGGTGACGCGATCACCCTGGGCAATATCAGCCTCAAGGCCCTGCATACCCCGGGGCACACCCCGGAGCACCTGTCCTTTTTGGTCACTGACGGGGCGTTCAGCGACCAGGCCGGTTACCTGCTCTCCGGTGACTTTGTGTTCTCCGGTGACCTGGGCCGCCCGGACCTCCTGGATGAGGCCGCCGGCGGGGTCGACACCCGTTTCCTGGGTGCCAAGCAGCTCTTTGAGAGCCTGCGCGATAAGTTCCTGACCCTCCCGGACTATGTCCAGGTCCACCCGGCCCATGGTGCCGGCAGTGCCTGCGGCAAGGCCCTGGGCGCGATCCCGTCCTCCACGGTCGGCTACGAGCGGCTCTACGCCTGGTGGGGCCCGTACCTGGCGGCCAACGACGAGCAGGGCTTCGTCGATGAACTCCTCGACGGGCAGCCGGACGCGCACGCGTACTTCGGGAGGATGAAGCGGGAAAACCGTGAGGGCCCGGCCGTCATGGGAGAGCGCGCCCCGCTGCAGGAACTGGACCTCGCCGACGTCGGCCAGGCCCTGGCCGCGGACACGCTGACGTTTATCGATACCCGTTCCAATGACCAGGTCCACGAGGGCACCGTGACCGGGTCCCTGAACGTCCCGGCCGGCAAGTCCGTGGCCAGCTTCGGCGCCTGGGTCGTGAACCCGGAAACCGATCCGAACCCGCTGGTCCTCCTCGCTGAAGACCAGGACGCCGCGCAGGAGATGTGGGACCACCTGGTCCGGGTCGGGATCGACAAGGTCGCCGGGTACGTCACCGGCTTCCAGTCCCTGCCGACCAGCATCCCGAAGCTCATCTCCCCCGAGGAGCTCGAGGGTTTCGAGGCCGCGATGATCCTGGATGTGCGCAACCGCACCGAGCACACTGCCGGGAACATCCCGGGCTCCCACCAGCTCAGCGGCGGCCGTGTGATGTGG
>NZ_JBVAYY010000044.1:0-1170 GCF_055412885.1 Pseudarthrobacter leeuwenhoeki
GGCGTGCAAGGCAGATGACGGCGGCGTTGTGTTTCTTGCCTTCGGCGCGTTTCCGGGCGTAGTAGGCCTTGGAAACGGGGTCGTGGCAGGAGGCGATCCAGGCGGACCTGAAGAGCGCGTTCTTGAGCTGTTTGTTGCCGGAGCGGGCAGGGAATTCCCCGCGGATGGACGTTCCGGACCGTCGAGTGACCGGTGCGATGCCGGCGTAGGCGGCGAGGTGGCCGGAGGTGCGGAAGCTGCTCCCGTCGCCGATGGTCAGGAGTATCGTGGCGGCGGTCTTGATGCCGACTCCCGGCATGGACATCAAGACCCGGGAAAGAGGGAAGTCGTCCAGGAGCTTTTCGACTTCTTCGGCCACGATGGTCCGTTGGTGTTTGAGTTCCTTGATCTGGGCGGCGACGCGTGGGATGACCAGCTCCACGGCCTCGGTCCCGGCGACGGTTACCGTCTGCTCGCCCAGGGCGGCGAACACGGCGGCGATGAGCGCGGCCGGGTCTTTGCGGCTGTGGTTGCGGGCCCAGCGCAGCACATTCCCACGTCCCGCGGCACGAAGACCGGTCGGGCCCGCGTATTTGATCAGCAGTTCCAGGACCAGGGAACGGGTCAGGACGGTGCCGGGAAAGGCGCGTTCCAGGGCCGGGAAGATCTGCAGCAGCAGGGACCGGAGCCGGTTGATCGCGCGCGTGCATTCGTGGGTCAGATCCTCATCGAACCCGGAGAGCACCTTCAGCGCCGAGAGGACCTCGCTGTCCCGGTCGACCGCGCGCAGAGTGTGCGGCATCGCGCGCGCCGTGGCCGCGATAATGAAGGCGTCACGGGCATCGGTCTTGGACTTTCCCGGGTAGAGGTCTGCCGCTTTGCGCATGGCCAGTCCCGGCAGATAAGCCACCTCGCAACCACAATCCCGGGCCACAGCAACCGGCAGCGCCCCGATGGTGTTGGGCTGGTCGACCACCACCAGGACCTGTCCGTGCTCCTGGAGGGCGGTAAACAGCATCCGGAGCCGTGCCTCGTCCTGCGGCAGCGGTTTGTCGAAAACCCGCTCCCCGGCGGCGTTGAGCGCGGTTGCATGATGTTCGCTCTTGCCGACATCGAGCCCGCAGAAGATGTCGAATTCCTGTTCCATACCGGCGCTCCTTTGCACCACCATATGGCCGCAGTCACGACACC